>CAYLJZ010000092.1:0-6427 GCA_964384085.1 uncultured Desulfobacteraceae bacterium | reverse complement strand
GAGGGCGATCGCATTCCAGCGGATGCCCGCCTCGTTAATTGCCACGAACTGGTGGTCAATAATGCTCCCCTTACCGGAGAGTCCAAACCGCTTGCAGTGAGTTCCAGGCCCAGTGAAAAGCGGCTGTCCGAAAGCGATAATGTGGCGTTTGCCGGTTGTTCGGTGATGAAAGGGAGCGGAGAAGCGGTGGTTTTTGCGACCGGCCTTCGAACCGAATTCGGCCGAATCGCCCATCTTTCCCAGTCCATCAAGCCGTCCCCTTCGCCCCTTGAGCGGGAAACCGGCCATATGGTGCGGGTGTTGACCCTCATCGCCACGATCATGGGATTTTCCTTTTTTCTCTACGGGCTTTTTACCGGCAGACCGCTGTGGGTCAATCTGGTTTTCATGATGGGAATTATTGTCGCCAATGTCCCTGAGGGACTATTGCCGACATTCACACTGTCGCTTGCCATGGGGAGCCTGCGCATGGCGCACAAAAACGTACTGGTCAAGGGATTAAACGCGGTGGAAGCCCTGGGTGCGGTTCATGTTATCTGTACCGACAAAACCGGCACCCTGACCCTGAACGAACTGACCATCACCCGGATGGTCGACCCGTCGACCGGCCATGACATGCCTGAGGAAAGAGAAGGGTTCCTCCTTCGACTGGCCTTATGCGCCTCCGAGGTTCGTCAATCCGAAAACGGTTTTTCAGGGGATCCCCTGGATGTTGCCGTTGCCCGTATCTGCACGCAAAAGGGAGACGATGTCGCATCCCTGTTGAAGAACACCACCCGACATTTTGCATTTGACGTTGAGAAAAGGCGGTCGGCCGGGCTCTGCCATACCGACGATAACGGCATATTTGCAGTCAAGGGGGCATGGGAAGCCATTCGCCCGCTCCTCTCCCATGTCCAAGATCAGACGAATTCCCTTCTTATGCCGGCGGATGATGCTCGATTACATAAGGCCGAAACCATCATGCGCCGAATGGCCTCCGACGGACTCAGGGTGATTGCAGTCGCCTTCCATCCCTTCGATTCCCTCCAGCAAGGGAACCTATCCGAAAGCTCACAGGACGATCTGGAGACCGATCTCATTCTTGCAGGCTTTTTGGGCATTGAGGATCCCATTCGCAAAGAAGTGCCCCAGGCAGTGAAAAAATGCATCGGCGCCGGGATCGACATCATCCTGATTACCGGGGATCATCCGGACACGGCCCTTGCAGTCGGCCGTAAGAGCGGCATCGTGCAGGAAAAAAGAGAAGATACGGTGCTTACCGGCGATGTCCTTGCGACGTTGACTCAGGGACAACTCATCCAGCAACTTGATCAGGGGGTCCGAATCTTCGCCCGCACGACGCCGGAACAGAAGATGAAAATCGTTGGGGCCTTGAAGGTCATGGAAAAGGTGGTGGCCATGACCGGAGACGGGGTCAACGATGCGCCCGCATTAAAGAGCGCGGATGTGGGAATCGCCATGGGGAAGCAAGGGACCGATGTGGCCCGCGAATCGGCCCAGATTATTCTCCTCGACGACAATTTCGCCTCCATCGTGGAGGGGATTGAGGAAGGCCGGACCGTATACAGCAACATCAGAAAGTTCACCAATTACGTGCTGGTCAGCAACGGCCCGGAGATCCTCCCTTATCTCATTTACATCCTGATGCCGGTTCCCCTGGCCCTGACCATCATCCAAATTCTTTCCATTGACCTTGGAACCGACATCATTCCCTCGATGGGCCTGGGTCAGGAGCCTCCCGATTCGGAAGAGATGAAAAGGCCGCCGAGGGACTGGAACAAGGGGTTGCTGACCCTCCCGTTGATCGCCCACAGTTACCTGTTTCTGGGGCTGCTGGAAGGGATATGGTCATTGTGCCTCTTTTTCTACGTGTTGGTTCAAGGTGGTTGGAGGTACGGACAGGAACTTGCATCGGGTAACCCCCTTTACCAATCCGCAACCGGAATTGCCTTGTCGACCATCTTGCTGATGCAGATCGGCAACCTGATCGGCAGGCGCTTTGCCGTCCGCTCAGGGCTGGACATGGGGATTTTTCGGAACAGGCTCATCGTGCTTGGCATCGCCATCCAAATCGCATTTTCTTGGGCCGTGCTCTACTTCCCTCCGGTGCAAAAGGTCCTGAGAACAGGTCCGGTGGACAAAGAGGTTTATCTTTTCGCCTGGTTCGGAATTCTGTTGATTTTTGGACTGGACTACCTTCGAAAAAAGATAAGCGTTCACAGGTTCAAAGGATAGACAACGGTATTTAGGAATTCTGGAATTGAGGGATTTCGTGCCTTGATGTCCACAAAGAAAGGCCTGGGCTGACCATCAGGGAGGGCCATGGCCTGACAGAGGCTTCTTCGGTGCTGACCGGGAACGGACTCGACAGCGAGAGGGATTTGAGAATGGGTCAAGGCGGCCCCGATGAACCGTCCTGGGACCCTTCAAGCCGTGAATCGCCGCGAACCATGATATTCCAGCATGAGAGGTGATGCCAGCATGAAAATCAATACCCTTCGACAACGCATTGGGCTTCTTCTTCTGCTCCCCATCGGTTTTCTCCTTTTCCTTATCGGGCTTTTTGGATTTTTTTACATGAGAGACGCCCTGTTAGACGAATGGCGAGACGCCTCCATCGTCAAACTCGAGCGGGCGGCGCACCAGATCGATATGAGGCTGGATCGGATCATGAACTGGATTCAGATGTTCCATGAGGCATCTGAAAACCGTGGAGGACCGCTGATTCAGGATTGGATCCTCGACCAAATCAAGAAAACGAAAGGAGTCACCCAGGTTCAATTAGAATGGAATAATGACGATGTCTCACAGACCATGCCCATGCACGGGGGGAGACGGGCCAATAAGTCGGTCGGAATGATGAGTTCTCACGGGGCCAGAGGCCTGCAGGTAACATCCCCCCAATACGATGCGAAAATCGGTGAGGATACGGTAGATCTCGTATCCGACATCAAGGACGATTCCGGAAACGATCTGGGGGTGCTGAAGATTTCTCTGAAGTTCGACTATCTTCTTGAGGGGATCAATTCCCTCGCCTGGTGGCAGACCGATCAGGCGTGCCTCATAGAAAATTCCGGCAGATACCTCGCTCACACCAATGCCCTGATGGCAGGACGCATGCAGCTTGGGGGGACAGAAGATCCCTTCGAGATAGCCCTGCTGCAAGAAATTCAGAACAAGCCCTATGGTACACTCCTGGGCCCCGGACACCCGCCCGATCAGGTGGCTGGCTATTACCATCTCCACTATGCGCCGTGGATCATTGTCCTCTTTGCCCAGGGCAAGGATGTCCTGGCCCCTATCGTCCAGTTGCGCGTCTATTTTTTGGTGGTAGGGCTCTGCACCATAGGCCTGATCCTGTTGCTGATCCGCTGGGTAGTGGGAAATATGGTCCAATCTTTTGCTGAGATCTCGCGTGCCTCGGCAAACGTGGCCAGGGGGGACTACGGACACCCCCTGCCGGTACACAGCAGGGACGAGATCGGACAATTGACCCAAAGCTTCAACACCATGGTGGAAGGGTTGAAAGAGAGGGATTTTGTTGCCAACACGTTTGGCAGGTATGTGGATCAGGAGATTGCCAAAAAGCTGATGAAAATCCCGGCTGCATCGCGGCTGGGCGGAGACAAAAGGGAAGTGGCCATCCTTATGTCGGACATACGAGGATTTACACCGATGGCCGAAACCATGAGGCCTGACGCCATCATCTATTTTCTGAACCGTTACTTCTCTCGTTTGATTCAGGTGATTCAGAAACACAACGGAATCATTGTGGACTTTTTTGGGGATAGCGTTCTGGTCTTTTTCGATCCCCTTGAAGGGTCTGTCGAACCCATGATTCGCAAGAGCGTGGCGTGCGCGTTTGAGATGCAGGACGCCATAAGAGATTTCAACACAGAAATAAAAGGGGAAGAATTCCCCGAACTCCTGACGGGTATCGGCATAAATGCGGGAGAAGTGGTGGTCGGAAACGTCGGATCGGAAACCAGGGCCAAGTATGGAATCGTGGGTTCAGCCGTAAATATGACCCACAGGATTCAATCAAGGGCAGAAGGCGGAGAAGTGGTGGTTTCTGAATCCGTCTATCAGCGCATATCGGGAGAGACGGGCCTAAAGACCTGCCGATCATTTACCGTACCCCTGAAGGGGATAAAAGGAGAGGTAAGGCTTTATGTTGTAGACCATACGGATGCGCGAAGGTGAAGATTGCCCATAGCGAGGCAAGGGCAGATGACACACGCGCACCAATTTGATCCAACCCAATTGTTCCTGTCACTTCTCCGATGCGATCGGAGACGCAATTTCCGCACTGAGCTCTCACTTCTGGAGCTTTTCCGCTTTTTTTGATGACAAGACCCTTCGGAAGAGTATACAAGGCGGCAGCGATGCGAAAAACACCTGCTCCGATATGGAATTCGGGCGGCACGAATCCAACCCTGAACCCCTGAACCATGAAACCCATGAACGGTTGCAACACGGATATGAGAGACAACGACCTCACCTACCGGCATGGCGGCGCCCCCGCCGTCGATCTTGAGCGGTTCGCGCTGCCCGATCAGCCCATCCTTGACTTCAGTGTCAATCTCAACTTCCTTGGACCCCCGGCGGTTGTCAGGGAAAACTGGAAGGCCCTTTTTCAGGCGATAGAGGAGTACCCCCCTGTGGAAGGGGATGGGGTTGCCCATTACTACCACGAAAAATTCAATGTCGCCCCTCAAAACTTCCTGGCCGGCAATGGTTCCACCGAGATGATTTACCTGGCGCCCCGGGTCCTTCGTCCCAAGAACGCCGTGGTGGTCGTCCCGTCTTACCACGACTATGAACGGGCCTCGATCCTGGCCGGGGCAAAGATCTCCAGATACCCCCTTGCACCGGGCAAGAGGTTCTCCCATTCAGATGAGAAAGCGCTCATTCGAATGCTGGAGCATGCCGATGCCTTTTGGCTCGGAAGGCCCAATAACCCGACGGGGGGGCTCCTTCCCAAACAGGTCCTCCTCGACCTATCGGAAAGGTTTCCGCACACGCAGTTCATCATTGATGAGGCCTTTATCCAGTTTGTCGATAACTGGGAACAGGAGAGTTTTCTCACCCATGAATGGAAGCCCAACATCCTGATCATCCACTCCATCACAAAATTTTACGCCCTGGCCGGCATTCGACTGGGCGGGATTCTCGGCCACGAAAACCTGGTTCAACGCCTGAGGCAGGCCAAGGAGCCGTGGACCGTAAACGGCATTGCAGACACCATCGCCCCCCTCCTGCTCCACTGTGAAGACTATGAACAGGAAACCATTACGGCAAATGCCGCGGAACGTGACAGGATGTTTGATCGACTCGGAACCGTGGATGGCGTTACGCCCTTCCGGCCCAGCGCCAATTTCATCCTCTGCCAGTGGACTCGAACCCGCACGCTCGACCACCTCCTCCATCACCTCCTCTCCAATGGCATGTATGTGAGGGACTGCCGAAACTTCCCCGGCCTCGAGGCCAACTTTTTCCGCGTAGGCCTTCGAGGTCCCATGGAAAACGATCAGTTGATTTCGATTCTCTCGTCTTTTCCGGATTCCTTATACAGTTGAGCTTCGAGGGCTAAAAGCGTGCTTGAGTTCAGCGCCATCATCAGTTTTGCCTATATCCTGGATCTCATTTTTGGCGACCCCCGTTACCCCTGTCATCCGGTCAGGCTTATCGGACTGGGCATTTCCCTGAGCGGGAAGGCCCTGAAGGCCCTGAAACTTGACGGGAAGGGAGGCGGCATCCTCCTGGTGTGCATCACAGCCGGTTGCACCCTCGGCGCCTACATCGCGCTGCGCGGGTTCCTGGAGGGTCTCTTTCCCCTGATCGGTCTTGGGCTTGACCTCTTTATCTGTTATTCGCTCCTCGCCTTCAAAGACCTGATCGTCCACATCGAGCCGGTCGTTCGTGCGCTGGAGGCCAATGATCTCGCCGGGGCCAGAGAGGCTGTCGCGCTGACAGTGGGCCGTGATGTCCGATACCTGGATCGGGAAGGCGTCAGTCGGGCAGCCGTGGAGACCCTGGCGGAAAATTTCGTGGACGGATTTCTGTCGCCCCTTTTCTGGTATGTCGCCGGCGGATTGATCGCATTCTTTCTCGGCTGGCACCCCGTGATCCCGGCCATCTGTCTCATGCTCCTGTTCAAGGTCGCCAGCACCCTCGACTCCATGGTGGGGTACAAGACAGGTCCGTTTCCGGCCTTCGGCTGGGCCGGTGCACGGCTCGACGACCTATTCAACTTCGTTCCAGCTCGTTTTTCGCTTCTCATCCTCCTTGTGGCCGCATGGGTCGTCAGGCTCCATGCAATGGACGGCCTCAGGGTTGCTCTGAGGGACAGGCTCAAACATGAATCGCCCAACTCGGCCCACGCCGAGAGTTTCGCTGCCGGGGCCCTCCATATTCGGCTCGG
>CAYLJZ010000091.1:0-8352 GCA_964384085.1 uncultured Desulfobacteraceae bacterium | reverse complement strand
ACAAAATATACCGGCTCAGATTTTCGTCCTCTAAGATATCCGCAAGTTTTTCCCTCACATAGTCTTCATTGATGGTCACGCTCTTGATGGTCATATCCGGGGCATCAAACGATATCTCATCCACCAGCTTTTCCATGACCGTGTGAAGACGCCGCGCCCCGATATTCTCGGTACGCGCGTTTACCTTGCTGGCCATGCTGGCAATCTCCCTGACAGCAGACTCCTCGAAGATGAGTTCAATCCCCTCTGTGGCAAGGAGGGCCTCATATTGAGTAATCAGGGCATTTTTTGGTTCCAGCAGTATTCGAATGAAGTCTTCCATGGAGAGCGAATTCAGCTCCACCCGAATGGGAAACCGTCCCTGCAGTTCCGGCAGAAGGTCAGACGGTTTGCTGACATTGAAGGCCCCCGCAGCGATAAAGAGGACATGGTCGGTCTTGACCATCCCGTACTTGGTGGCAACCGTCGATCCTTCCACAATCGGAAGGAGATCGCGCTGCACCCCCTCACGGGATACGTCGGGACCATAGGACGAGTCGGAACCCGCTACCTTATCCAGTTCGTCCAAAAAGATAATCCCGTTCTGTTCCGTAACCCTGACAGCCTTCTCCACCACCTTGTCCATATCGATAAGCCGTTGAGATTCTTCCTGAAACAAAATCTCAAGGGCCTCAGGAACCTTCACCCGACGCTTTTTCTTCCTCGCAGGGAGCATATTCTCGAAGATCTCTCTGACATTGAATTCCATCTCCTCGAGGCCGGCGCTGGAAAAGATCTCCACCATCGGCATGGCAGTATTGGCCACCTCCAGCTCCACATACCGCTTGTCCAGTTTACCGGCCTTGAGCATTCGGCGCAGCTTTTCACGGGTCGAACTCTCCTGCCGGTCGGGCCTTACCACCTCCAGAATCCGCTCCTTTTCACCTTCCTCCTCCGAGGGCGCCTCCTCGACTTTCTTCGGCAGAAGGATGTCGAGCAATCGCTCTTCAGCCACTTCTTTCGCCTTTGGCTTGACGATCTCCTGTTCGTCCTTCTTGGCCATATTGATAGCGAGTTCCGTCAGGTCCCGGATCATGGATTCCACATCCCTGCCCACGTAACCCACCTCGGTAAACTTGGTGGCCTCCACCTTCAGAAAAGGGGAGTTGGCAAGACGGGCCAATCGTCTGGCGATCTCTGTTTTTCCCACGCCGGTCGGTCCCATCATGATGATATTCTTGGGCGCTATTTCATCTTTCAGTTCGGGGGGGACCTGCTGCCTTCGCCACCTGTTTCTAAGGGCGATGGCCACAGAACGCTTTGCCTGGTCCTGGCCGATAATATATTTGTCTAACTCCGCTACGATTTCTCTGGGCGTCAACACCTCGACCAACTGGTCGTCCTTTTCAACAGCCTTTTTCATCCAAACCTCATCACTGATTCGCCCGCACCCGTACGGTCACAGGCCACTACAAATTTCAGAAAAAAAGCCCACACATCGTTTCTCCCGGCCTCGCCATCGACGGCTGAAACCGGTCCCACCGCAAACAAAACCGTCATGGTTCCCCGTTAGGCATGGCTCCCGCCGCATCGCTGGGGGTCTGAAGGGATTGAGGCGATCCGGAAGGTCTATTCATTGAGTTCACACACCGTAATCTGGTCATTGGTATAGAGGCAGATCGAGGCCGCTATCTTCATAGATTCGGACGCGATGACGGCAGGGTCCAACGTAGAGTGGGCAACCAGGGCCTGGGCCGCAGCCTGGGCGTAGGGGCCGCCTGAACCGATCGCCGCGACCGTTTGGTCCGGCTCGATGACATCCCCGGTGCCGGATATTATCAGGATATGTTCACTATCCATGGCAAGGAGAAGGGCCTCCAGCTTCCGCAATATCTTATCGGTTCGCCAATCCTTTGCTAGTTCGACAGCCGCCCGGACGAGATTCCCGTTGTAGGCCTCCAGCTTTCCTTCCAGCCGCTCAAACAGGTTAAAGGCATCGGCGGCCGCCCCTGCAAACCCTACCAGGACACTGTCGTTGTACATGCGCCGAATCTTCGTGGCCTTGTGTTTCATAATGGTTTCGCCAAGAGTGACCTGACCATCGGCAGCCATGACGTTCTTTCCGTCCTTCATAACGGCAAGAACCGTTGTGGCTCTCAGTTTATTTGCGTGACCTCGTGTCATAACGAATCCTTTAAACGTCTCATGCTAACTCCGTGGATGGGCCTTGTCATATACCTCCATGAGCCTGTCCATGCTTACATGGGTATACTTCTGGGTCGTTGACAGACTTGCGTGTCCCAGGAGTTCCTGCACTGCGCGGAGATCAGCCCCACCGTCCAACAAATGGGTGGCGAATGTATGTCGCATGGAATGAGGACTGATTTCGCTTGTCAGTCCTGTTTCATTCACATATCGCTTAACAACCCTCCCGATGCTTCGCACCGAAAGACGTCCCCCCCGGAAATTGATAAAGAGAGGACTTTGACCGAGCAGGCCTTCCGATTTTGTCCTCATTTCGTGGGTGGCATGGAGGTAACTCTTGAGGGCAGCGAGCGCCTGACGTCCCACCGGCACGATCCTCTCCCGGTTCCCCTTCCCTCGAACCTTGACCAGCCGTTGATCGAAATCGACGGAGGCCATGTCGAGGCCCTGAAGCTCTCCGGCCCTGATACCGCACGAATACAGCACCTCGAGAATGGCCAGGTCTCTCAGGCCTAGTGCCTTATTGCGATCGGGCCGTTCAAGTAATCTAAAAACATCGTCTACCTGAAGATAGGCGGGGAGATACTTTTCCAGCTTGGGCGTTGCGACATCGGCAGCCGGATTCCTACTGTTCAGGCCCTGTTTTTCCAGAAAAAGAAAAAATGAGCGGACCGCAGAAAGTTTGCGGGCAATTGAAGACCGTCGAAGCCTGCCGTAAAAACTCCCCACGTATTCCCGCACCCTTAAAACATCTATGGCCTCGACCTCGATATCATCCGTTTTCTCTCGAGACGATGAATCGCCCCCCTTAGACAAAAATTCTGAAAACTGGTTCAGGTCAGTGACATAGCTCTTCACGGTATGATGAGAATACCCTTTTTGATCTCTCAGGTAAGCCTCAAAAAGCGCTATGCCGTCGTGAAGGAGCAAGACGGGTCTGCACCACCTTTCTCGAATGACATCGTTGGCATCCTTTATTCATAAACAAAAAGGATAACACATTTTTTGGAATTGGCAATTAAAAAAATACCCCCTAAATTCTTGACTTGACTTTAATTCGACTGTTGGTGTAATCGTTATTTTTCGCCAGTTTTGACGCCCATCCAAGTCTGTTGCTGCAATTGCCGCCCTTGTTTCTCAAAAATGAGCCCTTTGTTGCGGCATAATGATCCTAATGGACGCGTCACGATCCATCGGGGTGAAACGGAACCCTTCGACAGGGTCCGTACTGGTCCCCATCCGCACGGTAACAACCGCCAATACACTATTCATGACGAAAGGGTTTATGATTATGGAAAGAAAGAGTGAGCAACTCAGAAACATCGCTCTCATCGCGCATGGGGGCTCGGGGAAAACTTCTCTGGCTGAAGCCATCCTGTTCAATGCGAAGGCCACCACAAGGCTCGGCAAGGTAGACGACAGCACCTCCAACTTTGATTTTGAGCCGGAGGAGATCAAGAGAAGGGCCACACTGAGCACCTCCTTCCACGACTGCACCTGGAAAAAGCATATCATCAACATCATAGACACCCCGGGCGACGACAACTTCCTTTCCGACACCAAATTTTGTCTTCAGGCGGCCGACGGCGCCATCGTCGTTATTGACGCTACCGCAGGCGTAAAGGTCGGCACTGAAAAGGTATGGGCCTTTGCGGCTGAACAGAAACTCCCAAAGATCGTCTTTATCAACAAAATGGATAGAGAGCGGTCTGATTTTTTCAAGGTCGTTGAGGATACTGCCCGTGTTTTTGAGATCAAGGCGACCCCCCTCTTCCTGCCGATAGGGGCGGAGGCCGACTTTTCAGGACTGGTGGATCTCGTCAAAAGAAAGGCTGTCATCTTCTCCAAGGATGGAAGCGGAAAATTCGAGAGTGCCGAGATCCCCGCCGACATGGAGGATATCGTCACCGAATGGCGAGAGACGATGATTGAAAATATCGTGGAGGTGAACGACGATCTCATGGAGAAGTACCTGGAAGGAGAGACCCTGTCAGACCAAGAGATCGAAACGACCCTCTTTCAGGGAATCAAATCCGGTGCGGTCATACCGATCGTCTGCGGCGCCGCCCTCCCCAACATGGGTGTCCCGCAATTGATGGACCTGATCGTTCAGGGTATCCCCTCCCCCCTGGAGCGGCCGCCCAAAACGGGCGCCGCACCCGGGAAAGAAGAGACCATCGAACGAATCCCTGCCGTGGATGCCCCTTTTTCAGCCCTTGTCTTCAAGACGGTCGCAGACCCCTTTGCAGGCAAACTCACCCTCATGCGCGTCTTCTCCGGCACCGTTGAGTCCGATTCGACGATCTACAATGCAAACAAAGAGGCCAAGGAAAAACTGGGCCAGATCCTTGTCCTTCAGGGGAAGAAGCAACAACCCATCGAGTCCGCCGGACCCGGAGATATTGTCGCCGTTGCCAAACTCAAGGAAACCACCACCGGAGATACCCTCTGCACTGCGAGCGATCCCATCGTCTATACCCCCACCCAGGGACTCCCGGCTGTCATATCGTACGCCGTGGAGGCCAAGGTGAAAGGGAGCGAGGATAAGGTCTTCAGCTCATTTGCAAAACTCCTGGAAGAGGATCCCACGCTCAAATTAGAGAGAGACCAGGCCTCGGCTGCGGTGATCCTGTCCGGGACCGGTCAGATACACCTGGAAACAGCCTGTGAACGGCTCGCAAGAAAATTCGGCGTTGAGGTCAACCTGAACCCGGTGAGGGTTCCCTATAGAGAAACCATCAAGAAGGCCGCGAACGGGGTGGTCTACCGACACAAGAAACAGTCCGGGGGAAGAGGCCAGTTTGCCGAGGTCCATTTCGATGTCTCTCCACTGGAACCCGATACCGGATTTATTTTCGATGAAGACCTGACAGGCATGAATGTGCCCAGGAATTTTGTCCCGGCCGTTGAAAAAGGCCTCCATGAAGCGCTCATCAGCGGCATACTGGCAGGCTATCCGGTCGTGGACCTGAAAGTACGCTTCTACGACGGGAAATCCCACGAGGTGGATTCCTCGGAAATGGCCTTCAAAATTGCGGCAAGCATGTGCCTCAAAAAGGCAGTTCAGTCGGCGAATCCGATCCTTTTAGAACCCATTATGAAAATGGAAATTACCATTCCTGAAGATGTCATGGGCGATGTCATGGGGGATCTCAACGGCCGAAGGGGAAGGGTCCTCGGGATGGATTCCCAGGGTAAATATCAGACGATCAAGGCCCAGGTCCCAATGTCCGAGGTCCTCAAGTATGCATTGGATCTGAATGCCTTGAGCGGAGGGAGAGGCACCTTCCGAATGGAGCATTCTCATTATGAGGAAATGCCCGCGCAATTGGCGGAAAAGGTGATCGCCGCTGCCAAGGCAACCGATTAGGCCGGGGGCATGGACAAAAAGATCCGGGCAGGGATCCTGACCATCAGCGACAAGGGCGCCATGGGGTTGCGAGAGGATGAGAGCGGGAAGGTGGTCTTCCGAATCCTCACTGGCCATGGTTTTGAGGTCGTACGCCAGGACATCGTCCCCGATGACCGACAACAGATTGCCATGACCCTTGTCAGTTGGGTGGACGAAGAGGCGCTTTCGCTGATCGTTACATCCGGTGGAACCGGCCTCAGCCCAACCGATGTGACGCCCCAGGCCATGGAACAGGTGATCGATTACCCGGTGCCAGGAATGGCAGAGGCCATGCGGGCGGAAAGCCTCAAGAAGACCCCCCATGCCATGATTTCCCGGGCAATGGTCGGGGTCAGAAAGGCCTCTCTCATTATCAATCTCCCCGGCAGCCCTCGCGGTGCTGAAGAGAATCTCTCCGTGGTCCTCCCTGCCCTGAACCACGCCCTCTCAAAGCTGGGAGGAGACCCGACGGACTGCGCGACCTGACCATTACGCTGCATCGACCAGGAGAAAACGACCGATGAAAGGATGGACTGAGGAAGAATTCGCTAACAAGGATCTGATGGCGCCGTGCGGCCTTTATTGCGGTGTCTGCGGCGTCCATATTGCCATGAGGGACAAAAACGACAAATTCAGATCCGTCATGGCGAACCTCTACGGCACGCGTCCGGAGGAAACCGAATGCCTCGGCTGCATGCAGCCGGATCCCCCCGAAAGACTCTACGCTTTTTGCGAAGGCTGCAAGATACGGGACTGCGTTCGATCAAAGGGCTTTTACTCCTGTCATCAATGCGAGGAGTGGCCATGCACCCTGATCGAAAACTTTCAGTTTGCCACAGGCGTACGGGTCATGAAGCGGGCGATTCCTTTGTGGCGTGAAAAGGTAGCTGAATTGGGAGATGAAAAAGGGAGTGTTGAATGGGCACGGGCCGAATGTCAGCGGTATCACTGTCCTTCCTGTGGCGAACCCCTCTTCAGGGGGGCCCAACGCTGTCGGGTCTGCAAACAACCCGTCGCAGATATGCTGGATGGATCCCTCTGAACCTGTTGTCTGAGCTGTGTTAACTCAGACGCCGAAAGCGATAACAAACTGAATTTTAATGAAAATTCAGGAGATGATGGAACCCAATAAACCTCTCCGCTAACGATTGGGGGCGAGTCCTACCCTGTTGCCTCCCGAAAGTGGTCCCATAATCTTCGAAAATGCGTCTCGGGATCGGCCGAATAGTCTTCCTGATCGATGTCGATAAATTCTGCGGCCCTCCCGGTGTGCGGCCTGGACCGAATCTCTCGAATCATAGCCTCAACCCCCTCCTTCGGCTCGCCCCCCCGGTTGAGCAACCCTGATTTCCGAAGCCCGGGATAAAGGCCCCAGGGGGGCCGGGAACGGAGACCCATCTCCGGATCTATCAGGTTGAGCCATGTAACGCCGGGCACCTCCTGCTGCCCCAGCACCGAAACCGACGAAAGCGCTTCTTCCCGAAGGCCCCTGTTCATCATCAAAGACCAGCCGATCTCGGGCGACACCTCTTTGCCAAAAAGCCAGTTCGCCATGGAACAGAGGTAGGCTGCCAGGGCTATCTCTTCTCCCGAATTATCACGCCTTTTCCATTCATCGAGGCGATTCTCAACGTTCCTCATATAGAGGGCATCCACCTGTGGGACCAGCAAGCGAACCATTTGGGGATGCCGAAGTGCAGACGCGCCAATGCTGAGGCATATTTCTCCGGTTTCATCCCGCGATCGGATCTCGGCGCAATAGGATCTTAGAATCAGGTCCGCTGTCTGGAATGCGGGCGTGGGCCATTCCAGGCCCCGGTCCATGATGACCCATCCGGTCAATGCAGGATGTCCACTCAGAGCAGCTACCAGCTCCCGAAAGGATTCGAGCCGTTTCCGGACAGTTGAAGGGTCGGCCCACCACGTGAAGGGACGCAGGGTTCTCAGTGCGCCGTCGACAAATACGGGGGCAGCCCGTGGGTCCAACGCTCCCCTCACGAGATAGGGGGCCACCCAGTCCACACCCAACATCCGCTGGGCCGGGGCCATCAGCCGAATACCCATCCCTGCGTCCTCAGCCTGGTTCAATCCTCGAATGAGTCCATCCAGAAACCGCACCTTCTGCCGTTCCGATCTCAATAATGACTCCTCCAAAACCGGAATCACCAGCCGATCCACTCCCAGGCTTCGAGCAATCCTGGCGGTCTTTCCCAGATACATTGAATCAGGGGGATCCAGGTCCGCCAACCCCCTCACCGGGCAGATGTATGTCGCCGAAACCCACATTGTATTAAATAGAACGCCTTCCAAACGCCATCATTCCAGCCATTCCAGTTCCGCTTTTCTAAGGGCAATCCTCGCTTTTGCCAGCCTGGCGTAGTATTCACGGATCTTTTTCGACTGGCCCCGCGCTATTGCCTTGAGAAGGTCCCCCTCCAGTTCAGCCACATCCAGGAGCTTGTAATAGTCCAGGGACTCCTTGAGATGGGCCAGCACGATAAGACCGGTGAGGAGGGGGTGGTTGTTGGTCACGTTCGCATCCTTGAACCGCATCCCGTGCTCGAGCTCAACCTCAAGACCCGCCTGAAACTCTTTGGGATCGATCGCCATCTTCCCTGTATTTATCTCGGCAAGAATGATCTTTGCCTCTTTCAGGGATATCTTAGGCTCCTTCTTCTGGGTCCAGTCACCGATCTTCAGTTCCTTACAGACCCGTTTCACTTCTTCCACGGTAACATAACAGGGAATTTTCATGCCTTTTTCCTCCATTTTGTTTG
>CAYLJZ010000090.1:0-8385 GCA_964384085.1 uncultured Desulfobacteraceae bacterium | reverse complement strand
ACTGATGCTCTCTCAGGACCGCCCCTACATAGTAGAGCCCGATGGGAGGGACCTGAACATCTTCTTCGTGGACCCTTTCTTCAAGACAGTAGGGATATATCAGAAGTATTTTCAAAGCTATGGCCTTCCGGTTGTCTTTTGCCGGGCCTTCGACCCGCCGACCCGTCTTCCTGATTTCTAGCCAAAGATATTTGAAATTTAGGAATTTTGGGATTATGGAATTTTGGCAAATGATTTCTCATCCGTCAATTCCTCAATTCGCAATTCCTAAGATGAAATCGCCGGATCTGCACCTCAGGCCCGCATCCCCGGAGTGGCGCATGAGCCTTGGCTGCCAAGGCTCTTTCGCATATCCGTGGCGATGCTTTCAACGGCAGTCTTGAAGCGTGCCTGAAGCTGGGGGGAAAGGGTTTCTCCGTAGGGGACTTCCGTTCCGATTTCAATGCCGTAGATGCGGATGGTTCGAGGAATAGGGAGGCCGAGGGAGCGCCCCAGAGCGAGCACGAGATGAAGGTCCGGACCGTGAGAGGAGGCCGTGTGAACGCCTTGATCCGGTATCTGGAAACGAGTGACTTTTCCGACAGGGTCGGCCCCGGTGGCGACGGCGTCGACGATGACGAGGGTGTCATGCCCGATGATCAGGTCCAGCAGGTCCATCCCGATCATCGGAATCGTCCCCGTCCTTGCGCCGGGAAAGGCGCATCCCAAGGCCACTGCCGCATGGCGCCCCACGCCGTCATTCGAGAGGAGCGGATTTCCCAGGCCCACGATGACGAGGCCTTCCCAGGGCTCAGTCATGCCTCAAGGTCCGAATGATTTCTCCGGAGGCGTCTCTCAGGTTCACCACAAAGGGGATTCGGCCTGGAAGGGCGTGGGTGGCGCAGGCCAGGCAGGGGTCGTAGGCCCGAAAGGCCATTTCCACACGGTTGAGGAAGCCTTCCCGCACCTCCGGCCCCCGGACAAAGGCCCGGGCCGCCTTCTTGATGGAGAGGCAGATGGGGCCGGCGTTGTTCTGGGTGGCCACGATCAGGTTGACCCGGGTCAGGATCCCCCGGTCGTCCGTCTCGTAATGATGGAAGAGGGTCCCTCGCGGGGCCTCGACACATCCCACCCCTGTGCGCATCAGCTTGAGATCCATGTTCCGCGTGTCGCGGCCCGTCAGGAGGGGGTCTCTGACGATCGTCTGATTGCGCTCTGCGGCCTGAAGGGCGCAGATGAGCCGTGCCCAGTGCATGGCGAGGGTATGGGTCGCAGGCCGCTCTCCCAGGGTCTCGAAGAAGATCTCATACTCCTTCTGGGCCAGGGGGGTCGCCATGCCACTGGCCACATTGAGCCTCGCCAGGGGGGCCACCTGGTATAGCGACGTGTCATCCCCTTCCACCAGGCCCTTCCAGCCCAGTTGCTTCAGATAACAGAACTTGACATAGGTCCAGGGCTCCACCCATTCGGCGATGTGATCGAGATAATCCTCGGGCCGGAACCGGGCAAAGGTCTTTCCGTCGGGGGCAATCACCTTGACCGTTCCATCATAGAAGGCAACGCGATCATTCTCATCCACGAGGGCCATGGCGTAGGTCCTGAGGGTGTACGCCTCGTTCAGGATGAGATCCTTTACCGCATGTTGACCCAGGATGTCCTTTTTGAACAGATCCAGGGCAAACAGGGCAAATGCCACCGAGTCATCGGCCGTGGCCATGAGGCCCTTTCGGTACTCTTCGGTGATCCCTCGAGGGACGCCCCCTGGAAGACCTCCCTCCGGATGGGGGGCCTTGCTGAACAGGAGCCGAATGATGTCCCGGTTTCGCCTTCGAATATCGATAACCTGTTTTCCGATCTCCTGTCCCACCTTGCCGATGACCCCGAGGATATTTCGCTCGGTCGGGGGGGCGTCCGGTCCTAAGATGAAGTCCGGTGCGGCGAGAAAAAAGAAATGGATGTAGTGGTCTTCGATCATAAAGGCGTTGAATTCCAGTTCCCGCAGGAGCCGGGCCGTGGGCGTGGGCTTAACTCCGTACAGGGCGTCCAGGGCCTTGGTGGCTGCCATGTGATGGGCTGAGGGGCACACCCCGCAGATGTTGGGAGCGATCCGCGTCATCTCCTCCGCAGGACGTCCCACACAGAATTTTTCAAATCCTCTCAGCTCCACGACCTGCCAGAAGGCGTCTTTCACCTCTCCGTGCTCATCCAGAAAGATCTCGATCTTTCCGTGCCCTTCCAGTCTCGTGATGGGATTGATGGTGATCCGCTGGGTCATGGGGTTTCCTCTGCTTTCTCGCTCAGGCGTCTGGCCCCGAGGGTGGATATGGGGTGCGTGAATCGGTAGAGATATCCCACCGGGTCGCCGATGGACGCCATAACGGCCCTCGGATCCCCCGTGGTTCCAACCTTGAGGAGGGCGGCGAGCGACGAGATGAACCGGGACCCCGGATCAGAGACCCCCGGCACCGGTCCAAAACAGCCACGGCAGGGGGTATTGGCGCGGATGCAGGTCTCGCCGCAGCCGGCCCGAGTGGCAGGGCCCATGCACAGGATCCCATCTGCCAGGAAACACATCTCCGGGTCTGCCTCCACCTCATGGATGCGCCGAATGGGTCCGTGGATTTCAAAGCGCATCGGCTTGGTCTTGTTCCTGGGACAGGTTTCGCAGAGGGCCTTTCGCGGTGCGAGGGTGGACCCCTTTGGCGGGAGATCGTCTGTCAGGACGGCCCGAACCCCGTTCCGAACCAGTTCCGGAGGGGGCGGGCACCCCGGAATGTAGTAATCCACATCAATCACCTGATTGAGGGCGTACACATGATCGAGAAATGCCGGTAGGCGAAGGGTCTCTCCCTCCCACGGGGTCTCCACCTCGGGGATGGTTCCATCCGGGTTGACGACGCTGGGGGCCTTTCGGTAGACCGTATCGAGGATCTCTTCCCTGGGGACGAGATTGGCAAGCCCCGGGGTCCCGCCAAAGCAGGCGCAGGCCCCAAGGGCAATGATGAGCCGGCACCGATCCCGCAACAGCCGGCCGACCTCGGCGTGTTCCGAGTTGCGCACATGGCCGCTCACCAGCCCCACGGCGATCTCGTCCTTCCCAAAGGCCCTCAGGTGATCATACTTGAAGTCCATGGCCACGGGCCAGAGTTCGATGGAGACGGCCTCGGCCACATCCAGAAGGCCCTCGTTCAGGTCCACAATGGCCTCGTCGCAGCCGCCGCAGGCCCCCAGCCAGCAGATAGCGATCTTGGGTTTTTCTCCCATAGTAACGTCCTCCCTTTACAGAAAGGCCCGGTTGAGGGGGCCCAGACCTGAGAGAGATGCCTTCATGTGTCCGATACGGTCCGAGATGCTGCCTCCTTCAGGGTCCAGGGAAAATTCCATCCGCACCCGCTCCTTCTCGATGCCGTGGGCTGCCAAGACATCCTGGAGCAGATAGAGCATCTTAAGTGTCCGGAAGTTGCCTTCTTGAAAGTGGCAGTGCCCTTCTTCGCAGGCAAGGATCAGGACCCCGTCCGCCCCCTCCTTGAATGCCTTGAGCAGGTGAAGGGCATCCAGCCTGCCGCTGCATTCCACAGGGGTGAGCAGGCAGGCCTCCTCCCTGAGGGCATTCGGGTCCTTCAGGTATCCCCATCCAAACTTGCACGAGAAACAGACGAGTTTCGGCTCGTAGCCCATAACGTCGCTCCTTGATCCTGTCACGATAGCTGGCTGTAGGCCGTTTTGAGAATCCCCTCCAGGGGATCGTCCTTGAGCGTCCTGGCGCCGGAGGGGCAAGCCGCCACGCACATCCCGCATGACTTGCATTTGAAGGGATCTGTGATGGAGATGCGACCCATCTCCACGTCCTTGAGCTGAATGGCGCTGTAGAAACAGGCCGACACACAGATCCCGCACCCGCAGCAGCGGTCCGTCAGGACCTCCACCGGGTTGAGGGACTCCCGGAGTCCGATGGAGACGCAGGCCTTGCAGGCGATGCAGGGGCCGCAGGCCAGACAGCGGCGGGCCTCCTCGATGGCCTCCTTTAGGGTGAACCCGCGCTCAAAGAGCTGAAAATGCATTCGCTTTTCCGGAGGAATCCAGACGACCTCCGGCTCGGCCAGGTAGTGGCGCCTCAATGGAATGTCCTGGGCCTCGAAGAGGCGTTTTCTCCCTTCGGTCATGTCGCGGCCCTGAAGGTGACGTTCGATGGATTCGGCGGCCGCAAGCCCATCGTGCATGGCCTCCACCATGAACCCGATCTTTCGAAGATCTCCCCCCACAAACACCCAATCCTTGTTGCGGCTCTGGAGGGTCAGGGGATCTACCGCCAGACGTCCTCGATCATCCACCAGACCTTCGCTTCGAAGGGCCGTCCAGTCCGGTCCCTGCCCCACCGTCACGATGAGCACATCGCCGTCCAGCACCAGGGTGTCCGCCGGATCAAATACCGGGTGGAACCCCGTTTCATCGTAGACCTGAAGGCACTTCGGGCAGGCGATCTGATTCATGCGTTCTCCCTCGCCGATGATCCGCTGAACGCCCCTCGAATAGACGATCCGTATCCCTTCCTCCCATGCCCCTCGAATCTCTTCCACGTCGGCCGGGATGCCGTCACGGGAGATCTTGTCTTCGCATTCGAGGGCCACCACGGTGGTCTCGCCGCCCAGCCGTCGAGCGGTTCGCGCCACGTCAAAGGCCACGTTCCCGCCGCCGATGACCAGGACCTTCTTGCCTATGAAATAGTCGGGCCGGATATTGCCGTGGCTGACCTCATACAGGAAGGTGTGACCGTACATCACGCCCGACAGGTCCTGGCCTTCCACCGGGTCTCTGCCAAAGGTGAGGGTTCTGGGGGTGGGGGTCCCCTGGGCGATAAAGACGGCCTTGTAGCCCTCGTTCCGCAGCCGGTCCAGGGTCCATTTTCCCTGACCGATCCGTGTGTTGAATTTAACCTCCATGCCCACCATGCGCACCATGGCCTCCAGCGTGGACGTCAACACGCGTTCCGGAAGCCGATACCGGGGAATGAGCCAGAGGGCCCCTCCCAGGCGGTCCGACGCCTCGAAGACGGTCACGCGGTATCCCCTCCGACTGAGGTCATAGCCGGCCATAAGTCCTGCCGGGCCACCGCCCACGATGGCCACGTTCTCCTTGTGTTTGATCAGGCTCCATTCGTCGCGGGTTTCGAGGTAGGGGATGTAGGTGTCGGAGATGAAGCGCTTCAGCAACCTTCTCTTGATGGCGCCGCCCTTGGCGTGGTAGTTGCATTCCAGCTCGCAGAGCCCGCACACATACCCGCAGACCGGAAAGAGCGGGTTTTTTTCATAGAGATAGTCTCCGATCTGAAGAATGCCTGGAGCGGCCTTTTCAGGGTCGTTCGGTAGGAGGGAAATGAGAACGTTCGTGCGCTGGATATCTTCGTTGATGGGGCATTGTTCCTGACAGGGGGGAAGGTACTGCTTGACCGCAGGCTCAACCGCTACGGCGCCTTTGCTTACCGTGTTCCACATGGCCCTTTCTCCTTGCAATTCGAAGGGGTTTGGTCTTTGGATCGGCAATCCACCACAAGAGACACGGGAAGCCGGGTCCCTCTGAAAAAGGTGACTGATTCTACGCGAGGGCCTGGCCGCTGTCAATCGTAAAGTCCTGAAAAGTGGTCGGGACGGCCGTCGGATTTTTCAAGCGCTCATCATCTATGACAAGGCCCCTGACCATGTATTCCTGCAGGTTCCGGATAGCCCAGATACGAAACTGGGTTCCCCGCTTGCTCCACACCCGAAAACCGATCGCCAGGATTATATCCAGCCCGTAAGAAGTGATCTTGTACTGCTTGCCGTCGGCGGCAGTTGTAAAGCAATTCTTTACAACTGGCTTTTGCGATAACTGTATTTATTTCAAAATCTTATATAGCATATGGAATGAAGCGCCAGTGGAATGACCGTCTGCTTGGACCGAGTGTTCGGCAGTCTTAGTAGTCGTTATCCTTCTTGTCCTTCTCTCGGCCAAATTCCTCTTCCAACTGCCGCAGTGTCTCCTTAAGCACAGGAAGCCGTTGCTTGTCTTTAAGATCTGTTGAGGTCTTCTTGAGTTCGATTAACGTCTCCAGGTTCAGCACTCGAAGGGTGTGGCCCCTGAAATCAATTTCCACAGTATGCCCCAGGAGGTCCTCATAGGATCTTCCCCCCTCAATAACAGCCAATACATCCAACGGTCCGATTTGGGTCGTAAGAAGCACATGACCTTTTCCCGATAGGTCGCGTTCTTTCGGCTCAATCAACTTGTCATCCAATCGACGTTGAACGGCATCGACCGATCTGAGAAAGGCAAATAATCTGGCGATATTTTGAGGAGACTGACTGTGAACGACATCGACATCCATTGTTGTGACAGGGGCGCCCTGGATTACGGCCGCCAGGCCTCCGACCAGAATAAAATCGACGCCTGCGTCTAACAGTCCCTCCAGTAAATCACCGAGGCTTGCGCTCGTTGGCTTTCTGCCGCCCGTAGGCATCTCTCAACTCCAGTATTGTACGGAAAGCGTTGTCGTTGGCCCGCAATCGTTCCTCGGGCGACATTCTTAGGAACATGGCGATTAATCCTCTGTCCACGCCGGATTGATCATCAATTCTTGCTTCATCAGACATGTTATAACCTTCTTTTCAGCGCCTGCACTCAGCACCTTTCTTTACCATATCAAGGACTTGCCGTGGCCCGACCCCAGCCCAAGCTTCGCTAAAATGATATTTTGTCTCTGTTTCCCTTCTTTATCTTTCGACCGAAAGGACAAACTTTGATGCAAATACCGCAAATTGATGCATCGATTCCGGGCAGAGCTGCGTATTCGATCGTAAGTTTATTCACACATCTTGAAAAATGTAAGGCCTCATTCCTATCCTTGTAGTGGTCAGTTGTATTTACCCCCCGAATTGCTTTCACCGGGCAGGCGTCTCGGCACAAGTGGGATACATGGGGACGCTGCTAGGTTTTTAGGTTGAGTTGGAGGGGCCTGTATGCTCACTCAAGGCCCCATGTCAAGGAATTCTCGAATAGATGCCGCGGGCGCCATCCAACACGTCATGGTCAGGGAGATTGAACGGGAGGCGGTGTTTCTCGGCGATAGTGAGAGGGATCACTTTCTGAATGAGTTACTGGCCAACTGGCAACCCGTGATGAATGGGGAGCAGCCATTCAAAATCAACCCATTACAGTGCTGATGGCTCATAGGTCAGGGCTTGCGCCTGAAAGTTGGACTGGCAGGAAGAGATCGGCAGCCTTATGCCTCTTTCAATGCGAAGGTCAGGACGTGCGTGTCATCGGTGGAATAGGTATCCCCTTTTACTACGTGGCTCCCGAGCGTCACCCGTTTGCCGATAAGGCCCATGTCGGCCTGTTCGGGGTCTATATCCACCAGGTTTCCCAATGCCCAGGGGCCCTCATCCAGTTCGGCCATGGCCACGATGTAGGGTGGTTCCTTTGTATATCCTTGTGTTGAATCGCGGCGCGCCCCGCTCATCCATCAAATTGTGAAATGCCATCAGGCGGGCCATCCCGCTCCGTTCAGCCGTCGGCAATGCCTTCAGATGGCTCCACTGTTCCCGACTCGCAACATCTACATGGTTCATAGCCGTTGTGTACCCGATTCCCCTTCCATATTCATCCGGCCAGCGACAAGTCTAAGCTGCCGCCAACATTGCGAGGAAACCACCTTACGGGTTGGTTTCCCATGCCTTTGTCCGGAGCTGTGGCCGTCAAGAACCGGAGTTCTGTTGGTGGTCAGCTTGAGCCTATTGTTCGCTCATAGCACTTCTGTCAGGTCTTCTACCGTGATTTCGCAGTCTCTCTTGATCTGAGCGAGGAGACCACGACCAATTGTTTCACCGGCATGCACCGGTACCGTCGTGCACCTGCCATCGTCGTGCCGAAGAAAATGGTGACTGCCTTTGCTGCGAATGACATGAAAACCCATCCTCTGCAGCGCCTTGACAAGGTGGCGTCCTGTTACTGCGGGAAGATCACTCATGAATTGACCGCAATGCGCTGCACCCCAACAAACTGGGTGGACGCTGGCTCTTCCACATCAAGGCAAAGTTCAATCGCTTCTTTGACTCTCTCCATAAGCGCGTCTAGGGACTTTGCCTGTGTATGGCACCCACGCAACGTTGGCACAGAGGCCACGAAGTATCCATCTTCGTCCCTTTCGATAACCACGCTGAACTCTCTATTCATATCAACTTCCCTCCAATTCTTAATGGTATTCCAGAACCGAAACCGCTTGGTTTTTCTTTTGAAGCAACGAGGTGGTTAAGCAGCTGGAATGAAGCGCCAGTAGAATGACCGTCTGCTTGAACCAAGTGTCGGCTGTCTTAGTTGTCGTTATCCTTCTTGTCCTTCTCTCGGCCAAATTCCTCTTCCAACTGCCGCAGT
>CAYLJZ010000089.1:3354-8520 GCA_964384085.1 uncultured Desulfobacteraceae bacterium | reverse complement strand
AGATACCATCCGGGCCGTGAGGCGGTTGTACAGTGTCATAAAATGATGGTCGGCTATTGCCAGGAGTGCCTTGAAAATTGCGAGGCCTGTACCGATCCCTGCACCTACTGCAAGTTCCGGAGTCAGTGCATTATCTGGGAAATGTGCCGCAAAAGCGAAAAACGCTATCGGCTCGAAAGAGAGGCAAAAGGGGAGACATCATAACAGGGACAACAGACAGCCACCGAATTAAGACGGGCCCTTCAATAGGGAATAGATCCGAAGAGGCGTATCGATGCCCTTGAGCTGGGCCCATCCCCGGTCAAACACCGGCCACAGGCCTTCAATCATCTCTTTGGTCGTTTCTCCGATAAGGATATCGCCTCCCTGGGCATAATCGGCCAGCCGGGCGGCCAGGTTCGTAACCGGTCCGCTGGCCGTATAGGTCATTCGAGTGTCCAGGGACCCCTTAAAGGTGCTCATGCCCAGCAGGGCCATGCCCGAATTGATCCCCATGTTGACGTTGGTTTCTCCAAACTTTTCACCGAATTCCTGGTTCAGGTTCAGGTTCCTCTCGTGTATATCAAAGGCTGCCTTCACCGCATTGAGGGCATTCGTCCTCGCATCATCATTTTTGAAAATGATCATGAGGCCGTCCCCGGCGGTCTCGTTGATATCGCCGCCGGACCGCTGGATTGGATCAACAAAGCTGGAAAACATCTTTTCCACCATCTCATTGACCTCGGTCTCCGGTCGATGTGCACTGAGCCAAGTATACCCTTCCAGATCCAGGAAAAGGACCGTGACCTCTTTTTTCTCCTTCTCCTGAGTCAGCATCTCCGGGTTTTGATCCACAATGCGTCGCACAGACTGGGGTACAAAGGGGGAGAGGTGGGCAAGCTTTTGCGCAATTTCGATCTTTTCCTGTGTGACGGCCCAGTGCCGGCGTGCAGCCATGATCGCGTTCCCGGCGATCTCCGAAAGATCCCGTATCAGATAGAAATCTTTTCTGCTAAAGCGGGTTCCGGGTTTGGCCACCACGCTGATAACGGCCAATATCTTGCCATCCACAAACACCGGGATCGCTGCTTCGGGACCAATTTTCACCTCTGCTCCGTCGCGTCGTTGAATGGCCTCGCTGTTGGAGACCACAATCCCCTTTTTCTGGAGCAGGGCCTTTTGAATGGCAGGACGCTTTCTCTTGCACGAAATGCAGTTGACCGGCCTGTCATACAGGGCGCATTGAAGGGGACGGGTGTATTTCTGCGCGTCCGGATCCAGCATAAGGATGCAGGCCTCCATGGCGACAGGGACCATATTCCTGGCCTCTTCTCTGAGTCGTTCCAGGATCTCGTTTACCTCCATGGTGGGGGCCAATTTTTTGGCGACGCGGCGCTGGGCCTCAAACCGTTCTTTATAGTACTGGTTCATTTCAAGCCTTCTTTACAGTTCGGAATTAGAGAGCCGTCCGCCTCGGGAAATGGATAGGCGGATGGGAATTCGAAAGAGTCTCCCTCTTCCGGCATTTTTCCATGTTTCGCCAAGGCCGACAACCCATTGTGGTCCAACAGGCGGATATGCCTCCCTCTTACGTCAATCAGACCCTGGCTGCTCATCTTTGAAAATATCCGCGAAAGCGTCTCGGGGATCGTCCCTAACAAGCTGGCAAGATGTCCCTTCGAGATGCTGAGCCTGACCAGGTCCTTCCGCTTCTCTTCATCAGCCAGGTAGAGGAGGTAGGCGGCCAGGCGACCGGGAACCTCCTTGAGAGAAAGGTTCTCGATTTGTACCGTGAACTGACGAAGCCGCATCGACAGGACCGCAAGCATATTGAGCGCCAGTGAAGGGTTGGCGGCGATGAGATCGACGAATGCCCTTCGAGGGAAGAAAAGGATGCGGGACTCCGAAATGGATTCAGCGCTTGCAGGGAAATTCTTCCCCGTAAACACCGGGACCTCGCCAAACGGCTCTCCGGGGCCGAAGATATGAAGGATCTGCTCTTTTCCCTCCAGGGACACTTTGAATATCTTGACAAGCCCTGTCGCCACCAGGTAAAAGCCTTTGCCCTCCTCGCCGTCCGAAAAGATGACCTGACCCTTTTTGAACCGCATATCCTCGACGATGCCTTCGATCTCTCTAATCTGGGAATCGGGAAGACCTTCAAAAAGGAGGGCCGCCTCGATAAATGCCGTCAGGTTCTTTTTCAAAGAACTCCTTTAACTCCCTATCAAAGGAATAAGGTGAAGCAGGCCTCCCTCAGAAAGGCCACAGGCAAGAGCCTCCTTCGATAAACTCTCCCTCGCATGCAGCCAACTGGCTCTTATACATCGCTGCCCTTCCCTGGACCTTGTCAGCCACTCGAACAAGCCACTCCTTTTTCGCGTAGGTCTTCTTGTTGAATCCGCCTCGACCTTCGTGATAGGCCAGGTAGAGGTTGCGGGCATTATCCTTGGAGATTCCGCACTGCTGTGCACTCAGGTGACAATACCATCCGACGAAATCAATGGCATCGGCGAATTCGTCCCTGTCGGCCCACGAATTGCCCGAGCTTTTCTGGTATTCCTCCCACGTTTCATCCTTTGCCTGGGTATACCCATAGGCTGAAGAGGGCCGCGGGCCGGGAAAAATCCACAGGCAGGTGGTGCGGGGAGGTCTGGCATCCCCCACGTATCTGGATTCCTGGTGGAGAATCGCCATCATGACGGGTATGGGGATGCCCCACCTTTTGGATGACTTGGCCGCATCTTCATACCAGTCAGGATTTTCCCTGAAAATCTCGCACAGATTGTCGAGCCGTTTGGGTGGGGATGTGGTGGCGCATCCATATAATATAAAAACCATAAGACATGCGGCCAGGATTTTCAATGTCAGCCACGGGGAATTCATGTCCCTGTACGTTTTAACCTCCGGAAGCGAGGGTGTCGAGCGTTTACGACTTGACCAATGGGTAAATGATCTTTACCATATAACCCTCTGTTTGGAAAGTTTCTTTGTGGCATTGAGGAGTTTGGAATATACCCGTGGCTTCGCCGCAACACCAGGAGGTGGCATGGCGCCCTGCGATATCATCATTCGAAACGGCACTATCCTGACCATGGATGGCAACAATTCAGTGGTTGAAGACGGCCAGGTGTCCATCACGGGCGACACCATCGTCCGGGTCGGACCCAGGGACAATGAGGCATCTGATTCAAAGATGACGATCGACGCTGAGGGCAGCTTGATCCTTCCCGGCCTGATCAACGGTCACACCCATGCGGCCATGAGCCTTTTCAGGGGCCTGGCCGACGACCTTCCCCTCATGGAGTGGTGGAACCACTACATTTTTCCGGTAGAACAGCGGATGGATGCCGCGTTTGTTTACTCGGGAACCCTTCTGGCCTGCGCCGAAATGATCTTGTCCGGCGCCACCACCTTCTGCGACATGTATCTCTTTGAGGATCAGGTTGCAGAGGCCGCGGCAAAGGCCGGCATGAGATGCCTGGCCGGCGAGGTCTTGTATGATTTCACCTCGCCCAACTACGGGGACCTGGAAAACGGATTTGCCTATACGGAATCCCTGATGCGAAAATGGGAGGGGCATCCGCTCATTTCCATCGCTGTGGAGCCCCATTCCCTCTTCACGTGCAGCCCCGATCTCCTGGTGAGGGCGAACGAGATGGCATTGGCCTATCATCGGCCGCTGATCATTCATGTGGCTGAAAGCCTGTCCGAGATCTCGCAGATTCAGGAGCGCTACGGCAAGACGCCGGTAGGCCATCTCGACTCACTGGGACTCCTGGGACCCCATCTGATCGCGGATCATGCAGTGCATCTGAACACACGGGACATGGACCAGATCGCGGACCACGGCGTCAGGGTGATTCACAACCCCGAGAGCAATATGAAGCTTGCCTCAGGCATCGCGCCTGTGCCCGACCTCCTGGCCCGCGGCGTGACCGTGGGGCTTGGTACGGACGGCTGCGCCTCCAATAACAATCTGGACCTCTTTACCGAAATGGACATGGCGGCCAAGCTCCATAAGGCGCGGGCCATGGATCCGACCGTCATGGACGCGGTCACCGTTTTGCGAATGGCCACCATCGAAGGCGCTCGGGCCCTTGGGCTTCAGGATGCCATCGGTTCCATCGAGACGGGCAAAAAGGCGGATATCATTATTGTCGACACAAACAGGCCTCACCTGACGCCCATGTACAATCCCTTTTCCCATCTGGTATACGCCGCCCGCGGAGACGACGTCAGCCACGCTGTCATCAACGGTCGCCTGGTCATGGCCAATCGGAAGCTCCTCACCCTGGACCTTGATGCCGTGATGCAACAGGCCAGAGAAAAATCGATGGCAGTCAGGAAGTGGGTCTCGAATGGATGAGCGAACGGACAACCGTGCCTTGAGAGGCGGGCTGGAACGATTTCGCGCTCACATACATGGTTGAAAGATATGGGTGAAGAGAGAGGGAGATTTGTCTCATTGGGGAACCGTTTAAAAGGGGTTCCAGAGGTGGAGACCCTTGGCGTTCGGCCCAACTTTCTGGACTATACCCAAACAGAAAGGGACCATATCCTGAATGCGGACATGGTCCTTTTCCCGACGCTCAACTACGCCCAGTTTCTAACGACCTTGGGAAAAAAGATTTTTCCCAGACTGGAGACCTATCTCTATGCCGATGAAAAGATCAAGCAGACCACCCTCTTTTATATGCTGGGCATCCCTCACCCTCGCACCCGGGTCTATTATCATCTCCATCATCAGGACATCCTCGATGACTTTGGCTTCCCATTTGTTGCGAAAATTCCGAGGTGTTCAGCCCGCGGAAGGGGCGTCTTTAAAATCGACAACCAGGAGGCGCTGGATGCCTATCTCGGGGTTCACCCGATCGCCTATGTCCAGGAGTATCTCCCCCATGACCGCGACCTGCGCGTCGTGCTCATCAATTATGACCCTGTCCTGGCCTACTGGCGCATTCCCTCTCCGGGAAACTTCAGAAGCAATCTGGCCCAGGGGGGAACGATCAACTTTGATCGGATCCCTGCGAAGGGGGTGGAGACGGCCCGGAACGCTGCCCGTAAATGCAGGCTGGACGACGTGGGAATCGATCTCATCCACTCGCAGGGCCGGTGGCATGTTATGGAGGCCAATATGAAGTATGGACACAAGGGGTTGAAGATGAAAGGCCTTGACCTCAAGGA
>CAYLJZ010000089.1:0-3254 GCA_964384085.1 uncultured Desulfobacteraceae bacterium | reverse complement strand
AAGAAATGCCTAAAATGCCTGAATTTGAGATAAACAAACCTGAAACCGAAAATTGCATCAATTAACCGGAAACCAGTATCCAGCAACCAGTATCCAGTAACGAGCATCCAGTATCCAGCATGAAACGCATCCTACTCATTATTCTACTCCTCCTGATCCTTATCCCCTGCGCCTTTTTGGGCTATTTCTACCGCCAGGTGAGCCAGGAGGCGGACGAACGAATCAAGCGGGGGGCGATTGACCTCGTCACTGCCTCCGAAAGCCCGGTCTATTACGCGGATGGCCGAACGCCCATAGGGGTTTTCTTTGAAATGACCCACAGCAAATACGTCCCCTACAGTGAAATCCCAAAGGTCTTTGTGAAGGCACTGATTGCAGCGGAAGACAGTGACTTCTTCGATCACATGGGGTTTGACATCCAGTCGGTTGTCCGGGCCTTTATCGCCAACATGAAAGCGGGTCGCGTGGTGCAGGGGGGGAGCACCATCACCCAGCAGACTGCCAAGAACCTGTTCAAACGGGAAAAACGGTCCTACATATCCAAGCTCAAGGAGGTGATGCAGGCCTTTCTCTTGGAAAGGAGATATACCAAGGAAGAGATCCTTGAGATGTATGCCAACCAGTTCTTTGTCACCGGATACGGCAAAGGCCTCTGGATAGCGGCTCAGTATTTTTTTGGAAAAGATCCTCGGGATCTCGATCTGGTGGAGGCCGCCTTCATCGTCGGTTCACTGAAAGGGCCGAACCGCTACAACCCGTTCATCAAAAAGACGCAGACCGAAAAGGATGAAGCCAGAGCCCTGGCCAAGACGCGTAAGGATTATGTGTTGGCCAACATGCTGAAACTGGGCTTCATCACCAGGGAGGAATATGCCGAGGCCTTGAAGCGGGAGGTTCCGTTCAACCTGGGAAGGGTCACCTATCGGCTTAATGTGGTGCTGGACTACATTCGGAATCAGCTCGAATCCGACTATTTCAAGGAGATCCTGAAGGAACAGGGAGTTGATAACATCGCCACGTCGGGGGTCAGCATTTACACGTCGGTCGATAAGGATGTTCAGGAGGCTGCCCTCAGGAGCCTTCGCGGGCATCTCCCCGTGATAGATGTTGAACTGAACGGTTATAAACCCTGTCGTGAAGGGGAACCCTGCAGGGCACAGATTGAAAACACGGGAAAGGGAACAGAAGAAAGCCTCCCCTTTCTGGCAGAGATTACCTCTGTCAATGCACACAGGGACAACGGCCATCTGGTTGTGGCGTGGGAGAATGGCGGAGGGGTCATCGACTTTGAGGGTTTCGAGGCGATGGGCTCGGCCTGGACCAGAGAAAAGCGGGGGGTCTGGGCAAAATTCGGCCGGGAACAGGCCCCGGCCTTTCTCAAGACCTTCCGGGTTGGCGATCGAGTGCCGGTTGCTCAGATCATTTCAGATCCTTATGCTATCGAGAAAGAAGACCCCGAACCGAAACTGACGCTCACGGCCATCCCGGAGGTGGAAGGCGGGATTGTGGCCCTGCAACGGGGGATGATACGGGCCATGGTAGGAGGGTTTTTTGACCGTCACTTCAACCGGGCTGTTCACGCGAAACGTCAATTGGGCTCTATCTTCAAACCGATTGTCTATGCCGCTGCCCTGAAGCTGAAATGGAATATCCTCGATCCGCTCAAGAACAGGTCGGAACTCTATCAATTTCAGACGACGTCCTATGTGCCCCGGCCCGATCACAAACCGAACAGCGACACCGTGTCCATGGCATGGGCCGGCGCCAAATCGGAAAACCTGGCATCGGTGTGGCTTCTCTACCACCTCACCGACCACCTGAACCTGAGCGAGTTCCGCCAGGTGGTCAATCTCGTGGGGCTCGGGAGAAAGGAAGGGGAGTCCTCCCGCGCCTACAAGGCACGGATCAGGGACCGGTACGGCATACGAGTCGACAGGGTCAACCTCATGGACGGGGCCTTTGAAGAGGCCAAGCGCCAGGTGAAGAGCGACATGATCTTTGGCGGCTACGAGTCCGCCCTGGGTGAGGTGAACCGCCTCCAGTTTGATTTGGGGCGAGGCAATCCCGATAGGGAGGCGCCTGAGACGCGACAAAACCTTCGATACGATTTTCAGAGGCTTCGGGCTCTGAATCTTCAAATGCACACGCAGCTCACAGAGGCGCTTCGAATGCTCCGGGGCGAAGGCCAGGGCATCGAAGCCGGGGCCATAGGCCCTCTGACGAAGATGCTCAATGGCTTTTACAGGATCAGCGAACCGGAAAAAGGAGAGCGGCTGATCTATACAGACCGCCCCGAAGACCTGATCGAGGCCGCCCTGACGCCGGTCACCCCGGCGTGGCTCCTCGAAAAGGGGAGCGATTCCAACATGGCCGGGGATGTATGGATTGACGGTTTGATTCCCTCGAGCATACTGGAGAGTCTGGAGAGCCACATGGAGACTCGTTACAAAAAGAGCCTTGCCGATGACCAGTCCGGCGTGGCTGTCCTCTCTAAAATCAGGGACTTCAAAATCCTTGTCAATCTCTTATATGTGGTTTATGTTTCAAAACAAATCGGCATCTCCACCCCCCTGGATCCGGTCCTCTCATTTCCATTGGGGCCTAATTCTATTAGCATTATGGAGGCTGCCCTGGCCTATGAGGCACTCATCACCGGAAAGGCGTATCCCCTCTCCCCTGAAGGAGGCGCTGCCATGGTGCCGATTATCACGAAGATCGTTGACAGAGAAGGAGAGATCATCTACTCTTTCACCCCTACCCTGGAGCGGGTCTTGTCCGAAAGGGTCTCCGCACTGACAACCGAGATCCTGCGGAAGGTCATGGAGGTCGGGACCGGACGAAAGGCCAGGGATGCTGTCCGCATATTTGACACCCCCCTCCCGACCTTTGGCAAGACAGGGACCGCAAACGAGTTCACCAATTCCAGTTTTGTCGGCTTCATACCCGGCTACAATGTGGAGACGACTCAGTTTGATATGGATCAGGGATATGTGATTGCGGCCTACACCGGCTATGATGACAACCGTCCCATGAAGGGGAAACATATAGAGATATATGGCGCATCCGGGGCCCTTCCCCTTTGGGTCGACACAGCCAATGCCATCGTCAACTCCCCCGAATTTCAGAAGGGACTTCACGTGGCTGATCTGGTCTTCGGCGGTCCAGTGGTAGGTCCTGCGGAAGGGCAGGGGAATCTCCGCAGCGTACCGGTCTCGGCCTTCACCGGTCTTCCGCTGGGCACATCCGGACAGGAT
>CAYLJZ010000088.1:1564-8536 GCA_964384085.1 uncultured Desulfobacteraceae bacterium | reverse complement strand
ATGGTAGCCGAAGAACTGGATATGTGCATTACACACAAGGCGACCAGTTACGAACGGGCCCGTCAATATCTCCAGAGTTACACCTATGATATCGTTGTTCTCGACATCATGGGCGTCAACGGGTTTGAGCTGTTGAAGATCTCAGTGGCCAAAGGGTTTCCCACCGTGATGCTTACCGCCCACGCCTTGAGCCCTGAAACCATCAAGAAATCCATCAAATTGGGCGCCCTGTTTCTTCTCCCTAAGGAAAAGGTCACAGAACTGAAACCATTCCTTGAAGAGACGGTCGTGGGCGGGGGCCAAAGCGGTTGGCAGCGGCTCTTCCACAAACTCGGAGAGTTTTTTGACCACCAATTCGGACCTGACTGGAAAGAAAAGGATCAATTCCTCAAAGAATTTATAGAGGAATTAAAAAGCTGACACAACACCGCGGGCAGGGTGGGGCGTTATGCCCCAGCCTGCGTGTCATGCCTTGCTCAAGGCAGGTTTTATTTAAAGTAATCATCCCGAGCCTTTTTGAGTTGCAGCAGGTTCTCCAAAGGCGAGGGCGGAGCGATCCCGCATCCCGGGCAGAGAAAATCTGTACCGTTTTCAAGGGCCTGGATAGCCTCTTTGTATACCGCTTCTGGCGTTCCACTGAAGAGAGTGGTTGCGGTGGCTACGTTCCCGAAGACCTTTGTCCCTTTTTTATGGGCGATTTCCACTGCCCTTTTCAAGTCTGCCTTTTCCTCGATGCTGATCCCCACCACCCCGGTGTCGCACATGAGGTCAATGATCGAGTCCGTATTGCCGCACACATGGAGCACCACCGGACCCTTTGAACGGGTTACCACCTCTTTGAGCACGGGAAGCACAAACTTTTCGAAAAAGTTCGCCCTGATGAGTGCCGGACCGGCCGTTGGTTCCGCCAGGACATAATAGTCAGCCCCGTTATCAAAGGCAAAATTGATGGAGGCAATGGCCGCCTCCTTGGTGATCTCCAGGACCCTATGCACATTTTCGGGCTTTTTGTAGATCCATTTCATATACTGCTCTGTGCCCACCAGATTCGCGGCACAGGTAAACGGACCCTCTGTCTCCCCGAAAATGATCAACTCATCTCCCACTTTTTCTTTCAGAAGCCGGAAATGCTCCTTGAACATGGGAAAACGGCCCCGTTCCAGATAGTCGGCCGGGAACTCGATATTCTCGATGCTCTCTGCATAGGGATGCCCATGGATGGAGTATTGAATATCCTTCTGCGGGGTCCCCAATTTGCACCCGAAGGCCTCGCTCAGCCCCACGATATCCCACCCCATGGCCTTGACCCACTCGAATTGACCATATTTGTGACCGGCATAGGCGAGTTCGGTCATGGCAACCGGGTCCGTATCCGCAAGGGGCCTCGCATACCCACACGCATCCATCAGCGCCACAACGCCATAGGTGGTGGTGCTGCCGCAGGGGGTTTTATCCACATCTTTTCCCGTAAAACGGTTCCAGAATCTTTCTCTCAAGGTCATTTCAGCCATTTCTCGCCTCCTCATGAAAAACGTTAACGCACTATTATGTCAGAAACCGTATGTTTACCTCTTTTCGGAGCGCCAGTCCAAGGACCACCTCGGCCGTTTTGACCATGGCCGATGGAATCGGGCATGCCAGATGGCATCTGGATTTCTCGGCACACAGGAAGAATGGGCTCTTGGTGAGAGGGACAAACAGGTCTTTCATTTGTACCGGCCCTAAGTCTGCGGCGAGCTTTTTGATCTGACCACACTCGGACTGAATGTCGAATTTTACCTCTTTCCCCTCCTTCCACGCAAGGATCGAGCAGATAAATCCGCAGATCCCGGGGTCCACCATTACACGGACGCTTTCCGGTCGTTCCCCCCGGCTGGATTCATTCTCAGATTCCCAATTCACAGTTGATCCCATCATCCAACCATCCACCATCAGGCGCCAGAGGTCAGAAGTTAGAATTCGGATGTCAGAGGTCAGAAGTCAGAAAAGACAGCATCCCCTATCCAGTATCCAGCATCCAGTATCCGGCATCTATCGTCAAGCTCTATTTCTGATGCAGGATCTCCTTCGGCACCAGTCCTTCCAGGTGGGGAAACTGATCCGTCATATGGGGGATCTGCATGGATTCCATAAATTGCTTTTCAAAGTCCGGCTCCACCGTCAGCTCAATATATTCTACATTACGGGAGATCCAGTTGGCCTCTGCTCGCATCTCACGGTCCAGAAGGACCACCCTCGCCCCGTCGCCGGCCGCATTGCCCACGGACAGGATCTTTTCGATTTCACAATCCGGAAAGAGGCCCATGATCAGCGCCTTTTCCCTGTCCACATGGGTGCCGAAGGCCCCGGCGATCTTGATGGTGTCCACGGTTTCCACCCCCATGCGCCGCATCATGAGCTTGCAGCCGGTATAGAGCGCCCCCTTGGCCAATTGGATCTGACGGATGTCCTTCTGGGTGATCACCACGTCTTTGTCGATGGAGGTCTCATTGGCCCAGGCAATGACAAATTCCTTCTGTTTCGGATTGTCCGGGTTCGTTCGAAACCGGTTGGATTTCTGCTTTTTGGAGAACCTGCCGCTCTTTTCCACCACGCCGGATCGGTACAGTTCAGCCAGGACATCCAGTATTCCGGACCCGCAGATCCCCTTGGTCTTCATCTCCTCGGGTTTGGAATATTTCAGCCATGCCTCGCGGCCGATGACCTTGTAATCCACCTCATGGGTCTCCGGATCGATCTGTATCCGTTCGATGGCCCCCGGCGCGGCCCGCATGCCGAAGGCCAACTGGGCCCCTTCCAGGGCCGGCCCTGTGGCGCAGGACGACGAGATGAGCTTGTCTTTGTTTCCCAGAACCAGCTCGCCGTTGGTGCCGATGTCGATGATGAGCTGCATCGTTTCGCTCCGGTTGGGTTTCTCGGACACCAGCACGCACACGTTGTCGGCCCCCACGAAACCTGCCTCATTGGGCATGATGAAGACCCTCGAGGATTTGTTGATCCCGATCCCGAGGTCCCGTGCCCTGATATCCAGGCTTCGGTGAACCACGGGTGGAAAGGGGGCCAGGCCCACATACTGAGGATCCAGCTTGAGGAGGATGTGGTGCATGGCCGTGTTCCCGCCGAGGGTCAGATCGACAATGTCAGACGGTTGGAGCCGCAGGTAGGTCTTTCCTTCTTCAGGATCTTCTACCATGACGGGCTGACCGTCTTCGCCCTTTACCACCTTTCCGTCTTCATCCTTTTTCTTCTTCAATGGCGGATAGGTCCCCTCGCAGGCCTTCTTAACCAGTTCATTGAGGCCTTCGATGATGTCGTCGCTCATCCGCTCCAGCCCGCCAGGGGTCTGCATGTGATAGGTGATTCGCGACATGACATCTTCACCGTATTTGCACTGGGGATTCATCATGGAGACCGTATCCAGCACCTCCATGGTCCTCATGTTGCAAAAGTAGGCGGCGACCGTGGTGGTCCCCACATCGATGGCCAGTCCGTAATAATCCTCGACCTTTCCAGGCCAGAGCTTGATGATTTCTTTATCCATCCAGACAGCCGCGGTGATGGTCCACTTCCCGTTACGGATGACATTGGGTAGGTCCCGCAGGGTGAACCAGTCGATGTCGAGGTTCTTGAGCCCAAATTCAGTCTCCATGGCCTGGGTCATTCGCTCGAAATCGCCTAAGGGGTCCTCAAAGGTGGGCGGCGTCACCGTTACGGTATAGAGCTTCACGGCCGGATTCCAGTTGATCTCGATATCCCGGGCCGCCTTGCTCACTACCTGTTTGCCGGCCCTCGATTCCTCGGGCACAAAGACCAGTATGTCGTCCTGAATCTCAGCCACGCATCCCAGGCGATATCCTGACGCCCGCTGCTCAGGGGTGATGAATTTTGCCTCCTCCTGTTGCCAGGCGCTCACATGACTGGGATCCGATACCACCCCGAACTTTTCGAACGATCCCTTTTCAATCCGGACCTTGCATTTGCCGCAGACCCTCTTTTCACCGCATAGGGTCTCGATATCCACCCCGAGACGCCTCGATGCCTCGATGATGTTGATCCCCTTGTCGACCTCGCCCCGTCTCCCTGACGGCTGGAAAATGACCTTCACCTTACCCTTGTCGTCCATTCAGCACGCTCCTCGAATCGCTGTCGCAACCCCCCTATGGTTAAACCGTACCTCGATCGAATCCCCCCAATTGTCGATCTATTTTGCCTGCATTTCCCTCAGCCGGCCGATCATCTTGATAGCTTCCTGCACCGCATTTCCCGCGCTGTCCGCATACCCATCAGCCCCGAACAGGTCGGCCGTGTCACTGGTCACCGGCGCGCCGCCCAGCATGATGGCAACATTGGGATTCTTTTCTTTGATCATCTTGATGACCTTTTCCATCCCCATCATGGTGGTGGTCATCATGGCCGACAGGGCAACGATCTCCGAATCCGTGCGGAGCTGCTCCTCCACGAATTTTTCGAGAGGAACGTCCCGGCCCAGGTCGTGGACCGTGAACCCGGCGACCTCGAACATCATCTTGATGATGTTCTTTCCGATATCGTGCACATCTCCTTGAACCGTGCCGATCACCACCTGGCCCTTGGGCTTGTCCCCCAGATCTTCAAGGGTGATGTGGGGCTTCAGGATATCCAGACCCACATACAGGGCATCGGCGCACATGAGGAGTTCGGGCACAAAGTACTCCTGCTGGTCATAGAGATCGCCTACCTCCTGCATCCCGGCAGCCAGGCCGTTCATCACCGCGTCATAGGCGTTCACCCCCACCTCCAGGACCCTCTGCGCAGCCTCGCGGACCTTGTCTTCATCAAACTCCACAACCCCTTCGTGAAGCTGCTTTAACAGTTCCTCCCTGACTTCTTCCTTTCCCATATCGCATTCCCTCCGCTGTATCAAAAATTGAATGACTAATGCAGATACCCGCAACTAATCCCGCTACGGGACTCGCGCAAAGACGCAAAGAGACCTTCTTGTTTTTTGTGACAGAAAATTTAGGAATAAGAGACGCTAACGTTAATGCGTCACGTTTCAGATTTTCATTCCGTATCTATTTTTTGCCGTATTCCCGGACAGCCTTCACGTAGGCCTCCATGTTTTCCTTTTTTACATCGGGCCAGATATCGCACCCCGGCCAGACCGCATCCACGCCGTCGTCGACGCATTTTTTGATGATACCGGCCACCTCGCCGGCATCCTTCTGGACCAGGGTCCCGTAGGGATCGAAATTGCCCAGAATCATGGCGTCAGGGCCCAGTTTTTGGCGTGATTCGGCCACGTGATTTTTCTGATCCACGCTCACGGCATCCGCGCCGCAGTCGTTCATCATCTCGATGATGAGGTCGGTGGAGCCGCAGATGTGATTGATCTTGGGGGATTCAAGCGCGGAAAAAACCTTTTGAAGGTTCGGTTGAATGAGGGTCTTCCACATGCGGGGGGACAGGAGGTCGGTCCCCGATCCCATCTCCCGAATGTTCATGTAATCCACCCCCAATTCCTGGTAGTGCTGGGCTACGGCAATAACCAGATCGGTCATCTTGGAGAGGAAGGCCTCCACTCGATCCTTGTCCTTGCGGAGCCCTTTGAGCAGGACATCCAACTCGATCAACTGGCCCCCCATGGTGAATGGTCCCAACACCCAACTCCCCACAGCCAGTTTGCCCCCATCGTGGGCCTTTGCGATCTTGATCGCCTCATCCACTACCGGCATCCGTCCCTTATCAAACATCGACCGGTAATCCTCGGGAAGGTCCACATCATCCAGTGTGGCCCATTTTGAGGGAACCGTGGGGTACAGGATCCCCTCTGCGTTTTCATACAGACTGGCGCCCCTTCCCAGGGCCTCGGGAACGGTACACATGTCGTAGGGAACGACGATCCCGTCAAACCCGAACATCTCGGCGCTGGCAATGGCCGAGCCTGCCAGATATTTTGCCGAACCATGCACCTGGGCAAACCGGATCCCCATCTTGTCGATCGCCTGAACCGTCACCGTGCCCATGCCGCTGAAAACAGGGGCCTGATCCACCGGTTCTCTTCTAAAAAAGGCCTTCACGCGTTCCTTTGGGCTCATTGTCGTCATTATGCTGCTCCTTATGTCTCTGGAGGTTAATCAATCTTATCTAAATCATCCATCGCCAATCATCCATCGCAATTCACTCACATCCCCTTGAGCTGCCCGACAAAGTCGGGGAAGAGTTTGTTGAGAGGATGGGTTTCAAGGGCCGGAAGTTTTCTGGTTTCGGCAAAGGCAGCCGTCGCGGCAAAGGCGTCGGCCATGGCCACGGCCGGAAAGATCCGCGAGGCCCCTGCCATGGGACCGGAGAATATCATGTCGTGATACATGAACGAGGCCAGGGACTCCAGGCCTGCATCCGCGGCCGACCATCCCTTGAATCCCCACATCTCCCGGGCCTGTTTCCACATATAGGAGCCGTTGGACGGGGCGCTGGCCGTGGCAAACCCCCACTTTTCCTTGATCATTCGGTTGGCAATACCGCAGAAGGCGGTAGCAGGGCCATTCATGACCGAGGTGTCCACGAAGATGCTCTCAAACCGGGCCCCGACCTTTTCGATGGCATCTAAAAGCTTCTGTGTTCCGGCAATCCTTCCAGATGGCATCTGGTCGGCCATGTCAAAGGCAACGAGAAGGACATGCTTGACGCCGATCTGTGCGATTTCACGGATTTCCGTCTCCAGGTCCTGTTCCCACACCGTGATGCTGTTGTAGAACATGCGGTCCAGAAGCCCTTTCTCCGCACAGTAGGCGGCCCCCGCCAGCTTGGGTTTCATCTGCCAGGCATCCACACAAAAAGGCATCGGGCTCACCGAGGTCACAAAATCCACATATATCTTGAACTCCTCGGCCGTATTGGCCACCACATCGGCCATTCCGGGGACCCCGGTTTCCATGGACATCCTGTCCTGGGTTCGAAGGAGTTCTTCCGCCCGCTTCTCGTCAAATCCCT
>CAYLJZ010000088.1:0-1464 GCA_964384085.1 uncultured Desulfobacteraceae bacterium | reverse complement strand
CGATAGTTTTGTTCCACCAACAGGACGGACAACCCCGACTGGATGCAGAAAAGGAGTATCGGTTGTATTACCTCAAAAACAAGAAGCGGTGCAAGTCCCTGGGAGGGTTCATCCAATAACATAATGATCGGATTCCCCATGAGGGCACGACCAATGGCGAGCATCTGCTGCTCTCCGCCGCTGAGGGTCGATCCGTCCTGTCGGTTTCTTGCCTTCAGTACGGGGAAATGGGTATATATCTTGTCCATGTTCCAGGCGTTTTTGTCTGACGAAGGCTTTGCCGCCAATAAGAGGTTCTCTTCGACGCTCACTCCGGGAAAGATGTGCCTTTCAGCCGGTACATACCCGATGCCCTTTCTGACAACCTTGTGGGTAGGCAACCGGGTCGTCTCCTCGCCATTGATTCGGATCGTTCCTCTTCTGGGCGGGGTCAGGCCCATAATGGAGCGGAGGGTGGTCGTTTTTCCTACGCCGTTTCTCCCCAGGATGGAGACAGCCTCAAGACTCTCCACATCCATGGAAAGCCCTTGAATAATATGACTTCTTCCATAATAGGCGTGGAGATCCTCGATCTGAAGGATCTTATCTGCTTCCGGATTACGCATGGCCGAGATACGCCTCCTTGACCAGATCGTTGTTCTGTATCTCACGGGGAGGTCCCTCAGCAATGACGCTCCCCTGGTTCAGGACGGTGATTTCATCCGAAATGCTCATGACCACATCCATATCATGTTCTACCAGGACCACTGCAATGGTCTCTGTCAGCCCCTTGATAATCTGTGCAATGCGATCGGTTTCCACAGGCGACATCCCTGCCGTGGGTTCGTCCAGGAAAAGGATCTTGGGATCGCCGGCCAGTGCCATGGCGACTTCGAGGAGGCGCTGATCGCCATGGGCAAGGGTGTTGGAGGGTATGCCCGCCTTGTCCTTGAGACCTATGCGACCGAGAATTTCCCACGTCTTATGGTTGACCTCCTTAAGGCTATCCTTTGCGGAAAGGATCTTGAGCGAGCCCCCAATGTTGAGCTGAGCCGCAATCCTCACGTTCTCAAATACGGACAACCCCATGAATATGCTTGTTATCTGAAAGGTACGACAGATGCCCAAACGGACCAGTCGATGCGCCGGCTGATTGGTGATATCCTGATTGCCGAAGAGCACCGCACCGGAGCTGGCAGGCAGCCTCCCTGTAATGAGATTGATAAAGGTGGTTTTTCCGGCCCCGTTGGGTCCGATGATGGACCGGAGGCGTTTTGCCTTGAACTCCGCGTCCACATCGTTCACGGCAAGCACACCGCCAAAACGCTTGTGAAGGGCCTTTGTGCTCAGAATCGTGATCATGGATCTTGATTATTCCTTTCTGAAGCGCATTACATAATCACCCAGGCCGACAAAGCCCCTCGGCAGAAAGAGTACCAGCAGAATGACCACCAGCCCCACGAACAGTTCCCAGTGCTCGGTCAT
>CAYLJZ010000087.1:0-9027 GCA_964384085.1 uncultured Desulfobacteraceae bacterium | reverse complement strand
ATGCATGGAAAGCCTTGACTCCCAGGGATGGACCATGCAAATATGCGGGCCAATCAGAAACCGGGTGAAACAGGGGATGGGTCGTCATGAACACAGAACGAGGGATGAATCGCATGCAGGCGCTGTTCAACCCCGCATCGGTGGCGGTGATCGGGGCCACGGATAAGCCGGACAAGCTGGGGTTTCATGTCATGAAGAGCCTCACACAGGGGGGGTATCAGGGGAGAATCTTTCCAGTGAATCCTGGGGCTCAGCAGATCATGGGATTGAAGGCACTTTCCTCTGTATCCGCCTGTGACGGGGGACTGGACCTTGCCATCGTGGTGGTGCCGGCCGGCCGGGTCCCCGCTGTGTTCCGGGAATGTGCGGCCGCGGGCGTCAAGGGGATCGTACTGATTACCGCCGGATTCAAAGAGATCGATGACCCGGCGGGTGCGGATCTTCATGCTGAAATTGAAGCCATTGCCCGTGTTGCCGGGATGCCGGTGATCGGTCCCAACACCTTCGGCATGATCAACCTCACGGCCGATCTCAACGCCTCGTTTACCCCTGAATTCTCCCTCCTGCGGAAAGGGTCCATTAGCCTGGTCAGCCAGAGCGGGGGAATTTCGCACCTCCTCGGCTTCATGGCGATGCGCATGGATGCAGGCTTTCGAATGATCGTGGGTCTGGGGAACCGGTTGAATGTGGATTTTTCCCAGATGATCGCGTTGCTGGCAGATGATGCGCTCACCAGGGTCATCCTTCTGTATATAGAGGGAATCGACGAGGCGGGGGCCCTCATGAAAGCGGCCAGGGGGGCGGTGGGCCGCAAGCCGATCCTTGCCTACAAGACCGGAAGCGGACAGGTGGGGGATGCTGCATGCCGTTCCCACACCGGTTCCCTGGCAGGGAGTCACGCCATCTATACCGCCTCCTTTGCCCAGGCGGGGATTGTCTATCTTGACAATACCGAAAGCCTTCTGGATGCAGCCAAGGCCTTCTCGGGCTCCCCTCTCCCGACCGGTCCCAGTGTGGCGGTTCTCTCCGGCCAGGCAGGACCCTCTATGGCCGCCTGCGACGTTTGCGAGGGAGGAGGCCTTCGAATCGTCAGATTCACCCCCCGCACTCAGGACACGATCAACCAGCTACTTCCCCCACTTGCCCTTCGGACCAATCCGGTGGATATGGGACCGGCCTGGTATGACTCGGCCGCCATTCGTGGGATCATTCGAACGGTCATGGATGACAACAATGTCGATGGGATCCTTCTGCTGATGATGTTTGCGTCGGCCAATCGGGACGCAGTCGCCGGCATCACCGACCTGCTGAAGGAACGGAAGCAGCAAAAGCCCCTGATAACCTGTATTGTGTCGCCGCCCGGGATCTGGGATGAGGCCATCAGCGACCTGGAAACCTCAGGGGCCCTGGTCAATTTCCCCACGCCCCAGAGGGCCGCTCAGGCCATGGTCAACCTCTGGAGATACCGGAAGATGTGCCAGAATTTCAATCTGTAACCAGACCGGGCCTCAATGGTCCTTCATCCACTTCAGTCACTTGAATTCATTTTAGTTCACTTATCATGATCGCAGCAGCTTATCAGCCTTATTTTGCACCTTTTGCCGGGTTTTTTGCAAAGGCCATGGGGTCGGACATTTTGGTTCTTATGGACAGGGTCCAGTTCCCCAGGGGAACCACCTGGCTGACGAGAAACCGCTTCAAAAATGATCAAGGGGTCCTCTGGCTGACAATTCCGGTCTGGAAAAAGGGACTTGGGCTGCAGCGAATCCATGAGGTCAGAATCTGCAACGAAGGACGATGGGCCGCAAAGCATCTGGCCAGCCTCAAGAGCGCCTACAGAAACGCCCCTTTTTTCGAGGAGCATGAGAGTGTTGTTGAAAGGCTTTTTTCGGAAAAGTTCGAGAGACTTATAGATCTCAATGTCACCGTCATTCAGCACATGATGGCGCACCTTCGAATACCTGCCAGAGTTGTCCTCCTGTCAGATCTTAAAATAGACACGGCCGAACCCACGCTCTCTGTGGATATCTGCAGGGAACTGGGGGCCACCCGGTTTCTGGCCCAGGCCGGGGCCGCGAGATATCTCGATTCAGACCGATTTGAAAAGGCCGGTATCTCCTTGACATTCTTCAATCCCCGGCCCCCGGTATATCCCCAGTTGTGGGGGGCGTTCGTCCCCAACCTCTCTGCCTTGGATCTTCTGTTTAACTGTGGACCCAAAGGGCATGATGTCCTCCTGAAAGACATAAGAGGCCCCCAGTGAAACCCAAGGACATCAGCCTCGGGGCAGACGCCCCCTGGAGAAACATCCTTTCCCAGAGCATCACATCCCCGCTCGATCTTCCCGAGTCCATTCAGGCAGACAGGGTCCTCCTTCAAGCGGTGACGGCCCGGTATCCGATGCGGATCAACCCCTACTATTTAGGGTTGATCAAGGAGGTGGGAGACCCGATCTACCGGCAGTGCATCCCTGACATTCGAGAGATATCAGAAGAGGCCGGGGTGGAAGATCCCTTGAATGAGGAAGGAGACTCGCCGGTCCCCGGGCTGACCCATCGGTATCCGGACAGGGTCCTTTTTCTGGTGTCCTCCGGCTGCGCCATGTTCTGCCGCTTCTGCAACCGGAAACGGAAGGTCGGCAGCGCCTCCATGGTATCTGAAGCATCGATCCGTGAAGGCCTTTCCTATATTCGAGGGCACAGAAAAATCCGGGATGTCCTCCTCTCAGGGGGAGATCCGCTCCTCTTAAGAAACCGGCAACTTGCCCGAATTCTGACCGAGCTGCGGGCCATGCCCCATGTGGAGATCATACGGATCGGTACACGGGTCCCCTGCACGCTCCCTCAGCGGGTTACGCGTCACCTGGCACGTCTCCTGGGGGGCTTTAAACCCCTTTATATCAATACCCATTTCAACCATCCCGATGAAATCACCGGGCAAGCCGCCCTGGCCTGCAACCGGCTCGCCGATGCCGGCATCCCCTTAGGATGCCAGACGGTGCTCCTTAGAGACGTCAATGACGATCCCGGCGTCATGAAGCGGCTGATGCAAAAACTCTTGACAATCCGTGTCCGGCCCTATTATCTGTTCCTGGCGGATGCTGCAAAGGGGACCTCTCATTTCTGGACGCCCGTCAACAAGGGGCTTGAGGTCATATCCGCACTCCAGGGTCATACCTCGGGCCTGGGTGTGCCCCATTTTGCCGTGGATCTCCTGGGCGGGGGAGGAAAAATTCCGCTCCTGCCGGAATATGTGGTCCAAAAGGAGAGTCACGTCCTCGTAGCCAGAAATTATGCGGGGAAAACCTACCGTCACCCGGTTTTGGATTGAGAAAATCAAGGGTTGAGGAATTGGAAAATTGGAAATTCTGGCCGCGCCTTGCGCCTCACGCCTTGCGCTTTGCGCCTAATTTAACACTGAGGAGATCCATATGATTCGCGTTACATGTCTTGGAGGAGCGGGGTCCGTGACGGGATCGTGCTACCTTGTGGAATCGCCGCACAACAAAAAGATCCTCGTGGACTGCGGGATGTTTCAGGGGGGACGGCAGATAGAAGACCGGAACAAGGAGGCATGGGCGTTTGATCCGAAAGAGATCGAGACCCTTTTTCTGACTCATGCCCACATCGACCACAGCGGCCGGATCCCAAAGCTGGTGAAGGATGGTTTTAAAGGGAGGATCATCACCTCCCCGCCGACGGCAGAGCTGTGCGAGATCATGCTCCTGGATGCGGCACGAATCCAGGAAATGGATGCGGAGTGGCAGACCCGCAAAAACAAACGCCAGGCCGGTACGGACGTGACGCCCCTTTATACGACGGAGGACGCCGAGGCGAGCCTGAAATATCTCCATCCCACCGAAAAAGACCAGATCATCACCATCGAGCCTGGCGTCAAGGCACGGCTGAGAAATGCGGGGCATATCCTGGGCTCATCGATTTTGGAACTCTGGGTGGAAGCGGCGGAGGAGCCTCTCAAAATCGTATTTTCCGGAGATCTGGGGAAAAAAGACCAGTTGATCGTCAAGGACCCCCACGAGATCTTCAATGCCGATTATCTCTTTGTGGAGTCCACCTATGGGGACCGCCGCCACCGGTCATTGGAGGAGAGCAAGCATGAACTGGCGGAGGCCATTCATTACAGCGTGTCGGCCGGAGAGAAGATTATCATACCGGCCTTTGCCGTGGAAAGGACACAGGAACTCCTCTATGTCCTGGGTGAATTCCTGCGAAACGGTCTGATCCCGAATATCCCCATCTACCTGGACAGCCCCCTGGCGATCAAAGCGACCGAGATCTTCCGAAAAAACAAGAAGTGTTACGATGAAGAAACCAGGGCTATGGTCGACTCGGGCTATGACCCGTTCACGATGCCCAATCTCCGATTCACCCCCAGCACAAAAGACTCCATGGCCATAAACGAGGCATCAGGGCCTGCCATTGTGATTGCCGGGAGCGGAATGTGTACGGCCGGACGGATCAAGCATCACCTCAAGCACAACCTCTGGCGGCCGGGGGCCAGCATTGTGATCGTGGGATTCCAGGCCAAGGGGACCACTGGCCGGCAGATTGTGGACGGGGCTAAACAGGTCAAGATATTCAGGGAAAATGTATCGGTCAGGGCCAAAGTGTTTACGATCGGCGGGTTTTCAGCCCATGCCGATCAGGATGACCTGCTGGAGTGGGTCTCCCATTTCGAATCCAACCCCAAGGTTTTCGTGGTGCACGGCGAGACCGCTGCGAGTACAGCCCTGGCAGAAAAGATCGAGGAAAAACTTCACCTGACAACCCATATTCCCGTGTGGAAGGAGCGGCTCATCCTCAAGCCGAGAGATGTGGTCTGGGAAAAACCCCCGGTTGAGGAGGAAGCCGTAGACATGAAAACGACCCTCCTGAATACCCTCATCGACCTTGAAAACGAACTCAAGACCTTGCGCAAAAAGGTCAAATCACCAAAACTTGGGAAGGAGATAGGGGAAGAGGAGATCGACCGCCTCAGATACATTCAGGATGAATTGAAATCAGTTTTTGGTCCTTGACATTATGCAATAAACCCATTACCCTCTGTCCTGTTTTCTCACATAATACGCTTTAGGGCGCCATGTGTACGCAACGTGACGCGGTCAGGGTCCGGCGGAATCCCTTCTATCCGGTCTTCCGCATTCATGCCTGACGACTCGATTTATCTTTTATATTTCTCCAAGTCAAACCAACCTGCAAAGCTGGTTTCCATTTTCTCTGTTGAGCCCGGTCCCCAGCCTCGCTTTAAAGGTCTGCCTGGTTTTCCGGCAACCTGGAAGCGATCTTGGACCGTAATCGTGGTCAAGGCCGATCCCTGGCAGTGGGTGCCATGGACCAGAATGAACAACATTCGTCATTGCAGAAAAAAGGAGGAACTATGGAGGTCAAAAAGATTTTTTTACCCGAGTCGGAATTGCCGCGTCAATGGTACAACATCATGGCAGACATGCCCACGCCGATGGAACCGCCGCTTCATCCGGGGACCGGTCAGCCCGTCGGGCCTGATGATTTGGCCCCCATCTTCCCCATGAATCTGATCGAGCAGGAGGTGAGCACCCAGAGGTGGATCGACATACCGCAGGAGGTCCTGGAGAAATATGTCATCTGGCGGCCCACCCCCCTTTACAGGGCCTACAACCTCGAAAAACACCTCGGCACGCCCGCCAAGATCTATTTCAAAAACGAAGGCGTGAGCCCTCCGGGCAGCCACAAACCGAACACGGCCATCGCGCAGGCCTATTACAACAAAGTCGCCGGCACCAAGCGCATTTGCACAGAGACCGGCGCCGGCCAGTGGGGGAGCGCCCTCGCCATGTGTTGCTCCCTTTTCGGTCTGGAATGTAAGGTCTTCATGGTGAGGATCAGCTTCAATCAGAAACCGTATCGAAAGCTCATGATGCAGACCTGGGGCGCCAACTGCGTGGCCAGTCCCAGCACCGAGACCGCGGCGGGTCGCCAAATCCTGGCCCAGGACCCGGATTCCCCCGGAAGCCTGGGCATTGCCATCAGTGAGGCGGTAGAGGCCGCTGTCGGCGACAAAGACACCAAGTATGCCCTCGGGAGCGTTCTGAATCACGTCATGCTGCACCAGACCATCAATGGTCTCGAAACCCAGAAGCAAATGGCCATTGCCGGCGATTACCCGGACGTGGTGATCGGCTGTGCGGGCGGCGGGAGCAATTTCGCAGGGAACTGCCTCCCCTTTGTCTGCGACAAGATTCATGGAAAAGACATTGACATTATTGGCGTCGAACCGAGTTCCTGCCCCACCATGACCGCGGGCCCATTTGCCTATGACTTCGGGGATACGGTCCAGATGACGCCCCTCCTGCCGATGCACACCCTCGGCCACAACTTCATCCCGGCCCCGATCCATGCCGGCGGTTTGCGGTATCACGGGATGGCACCCATCATCAGCCAGCTCCTCGTGGACAAGTTGATTCGGGCTGAGGCGATCCACCAAATGGAGACCTTCGAGGCAGGCGTCACATTTGCGAGAACCGAAGGGTTCATCAGCGCGCCCGAGTGCAACCATGCTATTGCCATGACCATCCGCGAGGCCCTCAAGGCCAAGGAAGAAGGGAAAGAAAAGGTCATTCTCTTCAACTGGAGCGGGCATGGTCTGGTGGACATGGCGGCCTATCAGGCCTATTTCGAGGGCAAGTTGTCTGATTATCCCCTGCCGGCCGAGGAGATCAAGCGGGCGCTGGAAGACATTGCACCGCTTCCCAAGCCGAGGCAGTATCAGCCGCCGCATCTATAAGCCGTTTCGGGCATTGATGGAAAACTGAACCGTCGCTGCCGGAGGTCGATGTCCTGGCCTTCGGCAGCATTTTTACGAGAGTGGGTCGTGTAGAATTTCGCTCCACTCTACCGAACCCACGACACAAGAACCCCCGCTTTCAGTCTGCCTGTCAGGCCATGGGGGTGAACCTTTCACGCGAGATCGCCATGATAAGGGAAAGTACACCTCCGAATGATGACTATTTGATCCGCTGTCCCAGGCTGGGCCATCAGATCTATTTTTCCTATTGCCGCAGGGAAAACCAGGGCCTCCCCTGCTTTAAGGCCCTGGACTGCTGGTATTCTCACTTCCTGGTTGAAGAGTATTTTAGAAGAGAGCTTTCTCCCGAGGAATGGGAAAAGGCGTTCACAAGGTCGGATAAGACAAAGACCGTCTCGCTGGTTGAATTGATTGAACAGGCAAAAAAATCTGCCCGAAAGGCGCCGTCTTCGGGGGATTGACGCAGAAATCTGTTCGAATCACAGCTCGCTCAAAAAGGCGTCCCGGTCCTTCATGAAACGGTGATAGATCCGGTAGTGTTCCGTCTCCTCATAGGAAATCTCCCGGACTGGCACGGCATCGAAGCTGTAAATGGTCGCCCCCGGACATGCCAGGAGAATCGGCGAGTGGCTGGCGATGATAAATTGGGCGTGCCCCGCCTTCCCCATATCATTCAATACCTGAAGGAGTTCCAACTGGCTCTTTGGCGACAGGGCGGTCTCGGGTTCGTCTAAAAGATACAGACCCTTAATGCGATAGCGCGCCCTGAACAGACTCATGAGGGACTGGCCATGAGACTGGGTAATGAGGGATTTCCCCCCGAAATAGTCGAGCGTTGCAGGATCTACGGCCGCCCATTCATCCAAATACTGAGCAAAATCCTTGAACGTTTCGGATCCGAAAAAAGATCCGGGTACCTTGCCGTTGCACCATTCGACGCCAATATACCTGTAAAGGGCCTCCTCATAGGGATTTATCTCCACGCGCGGCCGCTGCTCATGCTGCCATATGTGAATGCCGCACCGAATGCAGAGGGCCCTGAGGAGCGTTGATTTCCCAGTGCCGTTTTCTCCCACAAAAAAGGTCACCGGCACCTGAAACGGGATGCTTCTGGTCTGACGCAGCACCTGCAGATTGAAAGGATAAAACTCATTTGTCGGGTACTTTTCAGGGAAAAGCGTTACCTGTTTAATGTGCATTCGAATCTCCTCAGCAAGATGACCTGTTAAAGCCAGTATAGGAGATCGCCCTCCCGGTGTCAATCAAGAGACCTCTCCTGGCATGGGAACGGTTCCGCTATCTCTTTCCCAGTTCACGGGATCGCGCGCATGCAGCGTTCACGGCCTCCATGATCATCTCTCTCAGTCCCTTTTCCTCCAGCACGGCAAGACCCGCAGCGGTCGTTCCGCCCGGGGATGTCACCTTTCGGCGCAAGTGAGACAGGGAATCGTCCGATGTTTTTGCCAGATGGGCTGCGCCCAGAAAGGTCTGGACCACCAGATTGAGCGAGGTCTCCTCTTTGAGCCCGTTTTGCACCCCTGCCTCCACCAGACACTCCATCATTCGAAAGACATATCCCGGACCGCTCCCCGACAGGGCCGTTACCGCGTCCATCGCTGTTTCTTCCACCTCAACCGTCTCTCCCACAGCGCCGAAGATGGTTCGAGCAATATCCATGTGCTCCGGTCCGGCCAGGTCCCCTGCCGCCAGAGCACTGACCCCCTTCTGGACAAGTGCCGGCGTATTGGGCATGACCCGAATCAGCGGAATGTCTTTTCCAATGATGTCTCGAATCATCGTGAGGGGGATGCCAGCGGCAATGGAGATAACCAGGTGATGATCGGTGATCGCCTCTTTCAGCTCCCCCAGGGCCTCCTCAATCTGTTGCGGCTTCACCGCCAGCAACAGGATCGTACACAGAGACGCTATCGTCAGATTGGATGGGTAGCACCTGATCCCAAAGCTGTCCGATATCCGTTTCAACGCGGCTTCGTCCTTATCCGCCGCCAGAAGACGCTCGCGATCGTAGACCCCGCTTTCAAGAAGTCCCTTGATAAGGGCGCTCGCCATATTGCCGGCGCCGACAAAACCCAGATACTGATCTGTTGACATGATGGTCTCTCCTGATAGCTCGTTGCAGGGTACTGTGGTTAGAGTTTCACACGTTCATTCTGAAAATACATCTCTTATCATAGATAACGTTTTCAATTCATGGTGTTGCAC
>CAYLJZ010000086.1:2864-9290 GCA_964384085.1 uncultured Desulfobacteraceae bacterium | reverse complement strand
GCCAATTATTTTGTGATTTTTCTTGCATAATGGCATCCGTTGTGGTATGGACCCGTGAAAAATCGTCGGCATGAGTGACAGATTCACCCATGCAATGTGTCGAATATGGGTCTTTCACGTAAAAAATTTGAGCGGGCTTCGAGGGAGGGTGCCACACGGAAATATCAGGGAGAAAGTGGTTGAAATCAAGGCTGCATTTCTCCGAAGGGCATCAGAGACGAAAAATGGTCTGTGACCTGTAAAAATGTTTTGACAAGCTGGTTTTTTTTTTGTAAAAGGCCTTACTCTTTCAGAAAACGAGTGCGTTTTGATCAAACCAGAAAGCAACGAAAGGATGTATCTGATATGCTGAACATTGACGGTACCGTAATCCTCCAAATCGCAAACTTCCTCATTCTACTTTTCGTCCTGAATCTAATCCTCTTCAAGCCAATCCGAAAAGTCCTCTCCCAGCGGGAGGAAGAGATGAACTCTCGGCGTAAAATTATCGACGAGTATCAAGGTCGTGCGGAGCGGAGTGAAAAGGATATCGAAGAAGGAAAAGTCCTGGCGAGGAAAGAGGGTTATGTCGCGAAAGAGACGCTGAAGGGTCAGGGCTTGGAAGAGGAAAAGGGGATATTGCAGGAAGCGGGCGCGGCTGTTGAGCAAAAACTCGATGCTGCCAAAAAGGAAATCGAGGCAAAGGTCGCCGCTGCGAGGGATTCGCTGGAAGGTCAGATCGCTGGTTTTTCGACGGAATTGGCCCAGAAGATATTGGGAAGGAGCGTTCAATGATCGTGCTTGAGACGGGAAAGGGAAGGTCTTCGTTTATTGCGGCCTGTACCGTAATGATGTCGCTGGTTTTCTGCGGGCTGGCCTTTGCAAGCGGCGGAGAGGGCGGGGGCCACGCCGGGGGCAATGTGGCCGATCTGATGTATCGAATCTTGAATTTTGTACTGCTCGTCATCATTCTCTTTTTCGTGATCAGAAAGACGACGATCAAGGACTTTTTTGCCAACCGAAAGGAAGAGATTCGTCAGAAGCTGGAGTCTCTAAAGAGAGACAGGGATGCCGCAGAGAGCCGCTGTAATGAACTGGAGGAAAAGCTGAGGGAGTTCGAGATCCAGAAAAAGGAGATTGTTGACCAGTTCAGGGCCGATGGGGCTGCCGAAAAAGCAAAAATCATTAAGGAAGCCAGAGAACGATCTGCCCAGATACTGGCTCAGGCCAACCTGACCATCGAGCGTGAGTTTCAGGCCGCCAGGGAAAAGCTGTTGCATCAAATGGTTGAGGTGGCTGCGGAAAGGGCTGAAAATATCATTGCGCGACAAATCAAGGATAGCGATCAGGACCATCTGGTCAGCGAATTCATAGAAAGGGTGGAGAGGCTACATTGATCGGCTCAAGGATTTCCAAAAGATATGCTAAGGCACTGCTCAGTTTAGGGCAGGAGGATGGCAATTTCATCGCGTATGGAAAATACCTTAATGAATTCAACAGCTTCTGCTCTGCGAATCCGGAGTTCATCAAGGTGGTTGCCAACCAGATTTTTTCTGTTGAGGAGCGGAAGCGGGTGCTCGACGCCGTGCTGGCTCGAAGCGACTTTGCGAATCTGATGAAAAATTTCCTGAGGCTCCTCCTGGATAAAAATCGAATAGGGGGCATTCAGGAGATCTCGGCGTATTACTCCAAACTCACCGATGAGATCTCAAATATCACCCGTGCAGATATTATAGCGGCCAAACCTCTCAAGAAAGAGGCCAGGGATAAGCTGGCCCTGGCCCTTGAGGGGCTGACCGCAAAACAGGTTAAGATCGAGGTAAAAGAAGACGCGTCCCTCATTGGGGGGCTTGTCGTTAGAATCGGGGATTTGGTATTGGATGGGAGTGTGAAGGCCCAGCTGAAAGGGCTAAAAGAATCATTAAAAAGGGGTGAATATAACTAATGGAGATCAGAGCAGAAGAAATAAGTCAGGTAATCCGTGACCAGATTAAAGACTACGAAAAAAAGGTCGAGGTGAGTGAGACCGGTACCGTTCTATCTGTAGGTGATGGTATTGCTCGTGTCTATGGGATCGAAAAGGCCATGGCAATGGAAATGGTAGAATTTCCGGGCGGCATCTTTGGTCTCTGTCTGAATCTGGAAGAGGATAACGTGGGTGTAGCCATTATGGGAGACGACTCCAAGATCAAGGAAGGCGACACCGTGAAGCGGACCGGCAGGATTGCTGAGATCCCAGTTGGCGAAGCGGTTCTCGGTAGGGTTATCGATGCCGTCGGTCAGCCCCTTGATGGAAAAGGTCCTATTGAGGCAAAGGAATTCCGTCGTGTTGAGATGGTGGCGCCTGGGGTTATTGCCCGCCAACCCGTTAAGGAACCGATGTACACGGGAATCAAGGCTATTGATGCCATGACGCCGGTCGGAAGGGGACAGCGGGAGCTGATCATCGGGGACCGGCAGATCGGCAAGACGGCCATTTGCGTAGATGCCATTATCAATCAGAAGAACACGGACATCTATTGCATCTATGTTGCCACAGGCCAGAAAAAATCGACCGTTGCCCAGGTGGTGAACATCCTGGAGCGACATGGGGCCATGGAATATACCACGGTCGTCGCCGCCTGTGCGAGCGACCCGGCCACGCAGCAATTCATTTCACCCTATGCCGGATGCGCTATCGGTGAATATTATCGGGACCAGGGGAAACACGCACTGATTCTTTATGACGACCTCTCCAAACAGGCCACGGCCTACCGGCAGGTCTCACTCCTTCTCAGGCGTCCACCAGGACGGGAGGCATTCCCTGGAGACATTTTTTATAACCATTCCCGTCTTCTGGAACGGGCTGCCAAGCTGAACGACAAATTGGGGGGCGGTTCACTCACGGCCCTGCCAATTATCGAGACCCAGGCTGGCGACGTCTCCGCTTATATCCCCACCAACGTGATTTCCATTACGGATGGCCAGGTTTACTTAGAGCCGAACCTCTTTTTCTCGGGTGTCCGTCCGGCGATCAATGTGGGGCTTTCCGTCTCCCGTGTGGGAGGCGCGGCCCAGACAAAAGCGATGAAAAAGGTGGCCGGAACCCTTCGTCTGGATATGGCTCAGTTCAGGGAACTGGAGGCATTTGCACAGTTCGGGAGCGATCTGGATAAGGCGACGCTGAAGCAGTTGAACCGAGGTCGGCGGCTCGTGGAAGTCTTGAAACAGCCCCAATATCAGCCCATGACTGCTGAGAATGAGGTCGCCATCCTCTTTGCTGCGGCGAACGGCTACCTGGATAAATGGCCGGAGGCGTCCGTTTCTGACTATGAGAAGCAGATGTTGGAGTTCATGGGGAGCAAGTACTCCGAAATTTTGAAAGATATCAAGGAAAAGGGCGATATTTCAGCGGAAACGGATGGAAAGCTGAAGAAGGCCCTCGATGAATTCGGGGAGATGTTTCAGCCGGCTGCTTAATAATTGAGTTCGCCTGGTTTGTTGAAGGGATCGGGTGGGTTGTGAGAGAGAAACCCGATAATCCGTTGCTCAGCGAACACACTGCACACTATCAATAGAGAGAAAGGCTACATGGCAACCTTAAGAGATATCCTGCGGAAGATTGGCGCTGTCAAGAAGACAAGGCAGATTACCAGGGCCATGAATATGGTGGCTGCGTCCAGGCTGCGCGGCGCCCAGTCGAGGATGGAGGGGTTTGAACCCTATGCACGAAAGTTCTCGGAGGTGCTCGGCAATCTGGCCATGCGCATTGAGCCCGATGTCCATCCCCTCCTCATCAAACGAGACACTGTTACACGGGCCGAAATCCTTCACTTTACCGGTGATAGAGGGCTGTGCGGCAGCTTCAACATGAACCTCATCACCACGGCCGAGAAATGGGCAAAGGCGTCAGAGAAGAATGGAATTACGTGCAGCTTCACCACCGTAGGGAAAAAGGGAAGAGATTATTTTCGCAAACGAAGCTATCCTCTTGTGGACAGCCATATTAATCTATATGGCAATGTGGATATATCGTTCGTCAATAAGATGACCGCCGGCTTTATCAACCGTTACCTGTCCGGCGAGGTGGATGAAGTCTATATGATGTACAGCCATTTTGTCGGCATGGCCAAACAGATACCCACCCTGGTCAAACTGATTCCGATTGAGCCGCCCAAGGCGGTAGAGGGGAAGGAGACGTCGGGCGGCGCCACGGAGTATCTCTGCGAGCCCGATCCCGAGGGCCTTCTGATAGAACTGCTGCCCAAACATATCAGTGTTCAGATCTACAACGGATTTTTACAAAACGAGACGAGTGAACATGCAGCGCGGATGGCCGCCATGGACAATGCGTCCAAGAACTGCAATGATATTATAGAAAGTCTTACCTTGGTATACAATAAGGCACGACAGGCGGCTATTACGGCTGAACTGATGGACATCGTGGGTGGCGCCGAGGCCTTGAAGGGATAATGGTTTCTAACATATAAGGAGGTCTTAATTTAACCATGAATGAGGGCAAATTAATACAGGTCATTGGTGCGGTTGTTGATGTGGAGTTTGCAGATGGGGAGCTCCCGAATATCCTAACAGCGCTCCTTCTCACCAATCCCGCCATTGACGACACAGAGGACAACCTGGTTGTAGAGGTGGCGCAGCATCTGGGAGACAATGTGGTACGATGCATTGCCATGGATGTGACCGACGGTCTGGTGAGGGGCATGAAGGTAAAGAATACGGGTAAACCGATTCAGATGCCCGTTGGAGAACCCGGCCTGGGTCGTGTTCTCAATGTGGTGGGGAAACCCGTTGATGGGCTGGGGCCTGTGAATGCCACGGAGTTCTATTCGATTCACCGGCATGCCCCTGCATTTGAGGACCAGGACACGAGCGTAAATGTACTGGAGACAGGCGTCAAGGTGATCGATCTCCTTGTCCCCTTTCCTCGTGGCGGTAAAATGGGGATGTTTGGCGGGGCCGGTGTGGGCAAGACCGTCGTCATGATGGAAATGATCCATAATATCGCCATGCAGCATGGGGGCATCAGCGTGTTTGCCGGCGTTGGTGAAAGGACCCGTGAAGGGAATGACCTCTATCTGGAAATGAAGGAATCAGGGGTTCTCCCAAAGGCCGCGTTGATTTATGGACAGATGACCGAGCCGCCTGGCGCACGCGCGAGGGTGGCCCTATCGGCCCTGACTGCTGCTGAGTATTACAGAGATGAGAAGGGCCAGGACGTCCTTCTATTCATCGACAACATCTTCCGTTTTACGCAGGCCGGATCAGAGGTTTCAGCCCTTCTGGGGCGGATTCCGTCTGCGGTCGGCTATCAGCCCACCCTTGGGACAGACCTTGGTGAGCTTCAGGAGCGGATTACCTCTACAACCAAGGGATCCATCACATCGGTGCAGTGCGTGTATGTGCCGGCCGACGACCTCACGGACCCGGCTCCTGCCACCACCTTTGCCCATCTGGATGGTACGGTGGTTCTTTCGAGGCAGATCACTGAACTTGGAATTTATCCTGCGGTTGATCCGCTCGATTCAACCTCTCGAATCCTCGATCCCAATGTCTTGGGCATGGAACACTACCAGACATCGCGGCAAGTTCAGCAGATACTCCAGAAATACAAGGATCTTCAGGATATTATCGCAATTCTGGGGATGGATGAGTTGTCTGACGAAGATAAACTGACCGTGGGCAGGGCTCGTCGAATTCAGCGTTTTCTGTCTCAGCCCTTCCATGTCGCTGAGACTTTTACCGGCAAGGCCGGCAAGTACGTTCCCGTAAAGGAGACTGTCCAGGGCTTCAGGGAGATCATTGAAGGGAAACATGATGACCTGCCGGAGGCGGCCTTCTACATGGTAGGCAATATTGAAGAGGTCAAGGAAAAGGCCGAACAAATGGCTGCAGCGAGCAAATAGAGGAACAGTCCATGGGAAAACTACAATTGGAAGTCGTGACCCCGGAGAAGGTATTGGTGAGCCAGGAGGTGGAAATGGTGGTCGCTCCAGGGTCACTGGGGGAGTTCGGCATTCTTGAGGGGCATGTGCCGTTTCTGTCGGGTATCTTACCGGGCGAGCTTCGGTATTCATCGGGGAACCGTACAGAGCGCTTTGTTGTTACCTCAGGGTTTGCCGAGGTCTCTGACAACCGGGTCTCTATACTTGTGGATGCAGCCGAAAAGGCTGCTGAAATAGATGTGGAGCGGGCGCGGAAGGCAATGGAAAGGGCCAAGGAAAGGCTGGCAAAAGAAAGGAGTGCCGGTGATGTTGATTTTCGCAGGGCTGAGGCGGCCCTGAAGAGGGCGCTCGTACGAATTCGAGTTGCGGAAAGGCAAATATAGCTGTCGCGGCTATTATGAGATATATGAAATGAGGCAAGCGCCCATGCGCTTGCCTTTTTTTATTTGTTGACCTTTTTGTATTTGAGCGATAATATCCATCTCAATCTATTTGGTGCCTGTGG
>CAYLJZ010000086.1:0-2764 GCA_964384085.1 uncultured Desulfobacteraceae bacterium | reverse complement strand
ACTTGAGAGGATTTGAATGCTATGAAACCAGGTGAAGAAACCAGCCAGTACAGTGTCTGGAGTTCTTTGAGTTCGGAAGAAGACGTCGATCAATTTCAATTGCTCGAGCAAAAAATAGACAATCTCATAACCACGATAAGAAGCCTGAAAGCCGAAAGGGAATCTCTTAACGAAAAGTTGCAGATTCAGGAAGAAAAATTGAAGGATCTGATGCGCGAAATGGAGGGCTTGAAATCCGCCAGGGACAAGGCAAGACAGAGGATTATCTCTCTCTTGGAGAAGATTGAACAGATTGAGGGTTAGGGTCCAGGCCTGTTGTGTGAAGCATTTTCAGGGTATTTTTACGGGGCCTGGTGTGTGGTCGATAGTGCAAGAATAGCCTATTTGGGCCGAGCGAAGTCAAATTTTTGAGGATCTCATCCAAAAGCCATTATGCATCTGTTGGGGATATGAAGAAGCCTATCAGAATCAGAATACTTGATCACGAGTATCTGCTGAGGAGCGACGAGGATGAAGAGCGGGTCAGGGAGATCGCTGATTTCATAAATGCCAAGTTGGGAGAGATCAGGAATAGCGGGGCTAATCTCTCGGAAGGTAAGGCGGCCATATTGGCCGCCTTTTACGTGGCCAGTGATTATTTCCATGCGTTGCGAGAACGCGATGAGTTGGCTAAGCATATCGAGGATCGTGTTCGCTCGATCAATAAACAGATCGACGAACTGTCTCAATAAGGGCTGTTTTTGAACAAAGGCGCCATAAAGGGGGTTATAACGTGCCAGATTTCTCCGAAGCCATGATGCTTTATTTCAAGGGCACAGAGGTCTCACGGGGGATTTTTTCATATATGGAAACGAGATGTAAAGGGGTTATGGGGATAACTGCGCTGCGTGCGAGTGATATATTCGTTTAATCGATTGAAGACAGATAGTGATAGTGAATCCAAGTTACAATAGTTTCTGAGAGATTGCCGAAAAGGCAATGACGTGGCACACGGGTGCATGGGCGCTGTTGGCGTCTTCTCTCCCCCCTGTCTCCTCCGGATAAGCTCTTGCCGATGTACGGAGGGGTCCATTTTGCATTCCATATCGACCTCCTCTGTGGTCAATCTGCCGTATAGTCATCCGAAACGTGAAGCCTGAAGAATAGAACAGGACTCGAAAGTATTTTTGAATGAATTTATCAAAAATTAGGAGCGTTAAGTCAAAATGGTCATGAGCGCTGTTTATATAATTCTGTTAATCGGGGGAGGCCTGATTGTAGGAGCTTTTGTTGGGTTCTTTGTCCGCAAAAAGCTCGTGGAAAACAGGGTCGAGGCCATTGAAGAGTACTCCAAAAGGATACTGGCTGAGGCACAGAAAGAGGCCAAAACCATCAAAAGGGAGACGGCCCTTCAGGCTAAAGATTCTGTCTATCAGATGAAGCTTGAGTTTGAAAAGGAAATCAGGGAGAAAAATGAGAACCTCCTGATCCAGGAAAAGCGCCTGCTTCACAAAACGGAACAGTTTGATAAAAAGGCGGAGCAGTTAGAAAAGCGGGAAGAAAAGATATCGGAACGGGAACAGGAGATCGAGAGGACCCGAAAAGAAATACGGAAAAAGGATGAGGAATATAATCACCTGATTTCCGAACAACGAAAAGAGCTGGAGAAAATCGCGGGAATCTCCATGGAAGAGGCCAAGCAAATCCTTATTAGTTCCATGGAGATGGAGGCGAAACACGATGCGGCCAAGATTATTCGAAGGATTGAGAATGAGGCGAAGGCCGAGGCCGACCGGAAATCCCAGGAGATTATCGCACTGGCTGTCAAGCGGTACGCCGGGGATTATGCGGCTGAAAAGATTGTTTCTGTGGTCAGCTTGCCGAACGAAGAAATGAAGGGGAGGATTATCGGGAGAGAGGGGAGAAATATTCGCGCTATTGAAGCAGCGACCGGGATTGATCTGATTATCGACGACACCCCTGAGGCGGTCATATTGTCCGGTTTCAACCCGGTGAGAAGGCAGGTTGCCAAGGTCTCCTTAGAGCGGCTCATTGATGACGGGAGGATTCACCCCGCCAGGATCGAAGAGATTGTCGCCAAGGTGGACAAGGAGATTGAAGCAAGCATCAAGGAGGCCGGGGAGCAGGCTACCTTCGACGTGGGAGTTCACGGCATCAATCCCGAACTGGTGAAACTCATTGGACGACTCAAGTATCGTTCCAGCTATGCGCAGAACGTGTTACAGCATTCATTGGAAGTGAGCTTTCTTTGCGGGGTGATGGCGGCTGAGCTGGGTGTGAACGTCAAACAGGCAAAGCGAGCGGGGCTTCTCCACGACATCGGGAAGGCTGTGGATCACGAGGTTGAGGGCCCCCATGCGCTAATTGGGGCCGATCTGGCCAGGAAGTATGGGGAATCGGCCCAGGTCATTCACGCTATCGCCGCGCACCATGAAGATATACAGCCCGAATCGATTCTGGCTGTTTTGGTGCAGGCGGCTGATACCCTATCCGGGGCCAGACCAGGGGCCCGCCAGGAGATGTTGGAGTCGTATGTCAAGCGACTGGAAAAGCTCGAGGAGATTGCCACCTCTTTCCATGGGGTGAGCAAATCCTTTGCCATTCAGGCGGGGAGGGAAATCCGAATTATGGTAGAGGGGAAGATCGTTGATGACGATCAGGCCCATCTCCTCTGTAATGAAATTGCAAAGAAGATAGAAAAAGAGTTGACCTATCCCGGACAGATCAAGGTGACCGTCATTCGTGAAACCCGTGCGGTAGGGTA
>CAYLJZ010000085.1:6655-9592 GCA_964384085.1 uncultured Desulfobacteraceae bacterium | reverse complement strand
TTGAAAACCGATCCCGGGGGATATTGACCGGTGAGCGCCCTGTTCTGCAAAGGGAAATCCTTGGATGAAGCCATAGCCTGCCATGTCTTTTCGTCAAGCCCTTTCACAAATCGATTGGGGTCGTAGGAGGGACTGCTTGCGAGTGCAAGGATTTCCCCATTCGACGGATTTATCGCTACCACAGAGCCGTGCTTTCCCTGAAGACACTTCTCGGCCAAAGACTGCAACCCCTTCTCAATGGTAAGGGAGATGTTCGCGCCGGAGATCGGGGCCTTTTGGGACACGACAGCAATTTTCCTGCCGACGGCATCGACCTCTACTTGCTCGCCTCCGCGAATTCCGTTCAGTTGGGTCTGCCACTTCAGTTCAACCCCCCTTTTCCCTATGAGGTCTCCTGGTCGGTTCATCGGGAACTGACCGCTCGACAACTGGCCTTCACTGATTTCCCCCACATAACCGAGAAGATGGGAGGCGAGGCCCTCGTAAAAATAATGCCGCTGGGCACTGACGCAGATCATTACGCCCGGCAGGTCAAAGCGATGGCTCTCAATGCTGGCGAGTTCATCCCTGGACATATCCTTTTTGATGCATACCGGTTTGAAGGGATATCCACGGGCGGCCTTGTCCAGCAGGCGCTCTGCCGCCGCCCGATTGATGTCTCCGAGACTGCTCAGGCGGTTCAAGAGTTGAGGCCGGTCTTGAACTTCCTCCGGAATGACATAAAGGTCGTAGGACGGACGGTTGTCGACAAGCACTTCGCCGTTTCTGTCCAGGATCACGCCCCTGAAAGGAGGGATGTCCTGCAGTCGAATTCGATTGTGTTCGGACCTGTCTCGGTAGGCGGCCCCATTGACAATCTGCAAAAACCAGAGTCTCAGAATCAGGACTCCGAATACCACCAGGATGAACAGTATGGCAAGCTTCAGTTGTTTGCCGAAGATCTGTGTTGAAGCAGAATCGAAATGGGATGGTTTCAGCACGTGGTCTTCATTCCGGTTTAGTTATTCATGCCTGCCCGCCGTGCGGATATGGCTTTCAAGACATCGGGATGGGTGGGCCCTCGTTTTCCTATCAGTAGCGATCTTCTTCCCATGGGGGATCCTTGAGGACTTCCAGGGCAGATGCTTCTTCCTCTCGTCCGGGGCCGCGCCCCAGCCGGTCGAAAATGGCATACAGAACGGGGGTGAGCAGCCCTGTGCCGATGATGGTAACGGCTCTCGCAAAAAAAATTGACCTTGAAAAAACACTGTTGCCAAAGAGAAGGGCAGTCACTCCCTGACCCGTTGCATTTTTCAAAAAGACGGCCAATAAGATAATGATGATTTGCCCTTTGACTGTCTGAAAATTAAAGAAAAGCGATCCGAGGTATATTCCCAGGAAAACGACCAAATAAATCAATGCGGAAAGTCCGGTTGGACCGCTTGAGAAAATGTCCATCAAGAGACCCTGGCCTACTGCAAAGGCAGCTGCATGAATATGGCCGAAATAGAGGAAAAGATATCCTATTAACAGGGTGATAAGGTCCAGGTCAAAAATTCCCAACCCCCACGGGTCGCTGTGGATGCCTTTTAAAAGCGTGAACACTACCCCCGCTAACCATGCAGTCACGAAAAAATAGGGCCTAATATGTTTATCGGATGCGGCGATCGTTTATCCCTTTCGGCGCAGCCCCGCGTCTTGGTGTCTACCCACAGCGATGCGGGAGTTGAACGGTTCGATAACGAGGTTTCAGGTTACAAGAGGGAATTGGGCTTGGAGCGCGGAGTCAAAAGCTAAAACGGCACAGTCCAGCATTCAGTCCCCGGAATCCAGTGCTCCTGTCTATGCTATTCTTCTTTTATCCTGGGATCTGTTATCTGAATGACAAGAACCTCCTCTAACTTGGAAAAATCGACAGAAGGAATCACCTCGATTTCCTGAAAAAGCTTACCCTCCCCCTCCTTAACATTCGAGATTTCTCCCACCGGGAGACCCTTGGGAAAGACGCCCCCGATCCCCGATGTAATGACCAGATCCCCCACCGCCACATTGCTGGATTTGGCCATGTAGTCCATCTTACAGACCTGGCCCGAGGTCCCTTTTACCATTCCCCTTTCCCTGGACCGCTGTGTCAGGCAGTCAAGCGCGCTGTTCTGATCGATAATCAGGAGGACCTTGGCATAGTTGTTTGAAACGGAAACGATCCTCCCGACCACTCCCGATGCATTGACGACCGGCATATCCCACTTGAGCCCGGCATTTTTCCCCTTGTCGATAATAACGGATTTGAACCATCCCGTCGGGTCCATGCCAATCACCTGGGCTGCAACCACCGGTTTATCGAGCGCATCCTCGAACTGGAGAAGACTCCTGAGTCTCTCGTGAGCGGTCAACAATTCCTTGTATTGACTGTTTTCCCTCCTGAGGGAATCCATCTCTCGTTTTAACCGCTCATTCTCACGACGGACGTCAACAAGATAAAAATAATTCGTCCAGAAATCCCTTGTGGCGTTAATAGTCTGTCGGATGAGTTTTTGGAAGGGGGCGGCAATCTCTATAATGAGTTGCTCTACAGGGTTCCAGGGTCGTTTCAGCCCGGAACTCGATGAGAGCAAAAACAGTACAAGACAGACGAAAAATATCGATACCCACAGGGTGCGAAACCGTTTGTCACCTTGCAATGATAATACCTTGACCCGTTTCGTCTAACGACGCTCATGGAAAAAAGCCAATTTCCCGCGCTGCCTAAGTGATGATGACATCTTTAAGCACCGCAAGGTTATCAAGGGCCATGCCGGAACCGATGACAATGGCCGTCAGAGGATCTTCGGCCACGATAATGGGAACTTTTGTCTCTTCCCTCAGCAAGACATCCAGATTTTTCAACAGGGCGCCGCCCCCGGCCAGTACGATCCCGGTATCTACGATATCGGCCGCCAGTTCCGGAGGGGTCTGCTC
>CAYLJZ010000085.1:0-6555 GCA_964384085.1 uncultured Desulfobacteraceae bacterium | reverse complement strand
CCGCCAACCCTGACGGATTTGCTGTAGACGATTCCGGCAAGAGATATCACTGCGACCTCCGTAGTCCCCCCTCCAATATCGACAACCATATTGCTTTTAGGCTCGGTAATCGGGAGCCCCGCCCCGATCGCCGCAGCCATAGGTTCTTCGATCAGAAAAACCTCTCTTGCTCCAGCAGATTCAGCAGACTCCCGGACGGCCCGCTTTTCAACCTGGGTAATGCCGCTCGGCACGCAGATGATGATTCGAGGCCTGACAAAGGTCTTTCGGTTGTGAGCCTTTCGAATGAAGTGACGAAGCATTGCCTCCGTGATCTCGAAATCGGCAATTACCCCATCTTTCATCGGGCGTATGGCCACAATATTGCCCGGTGTCCTTCCCAGCATCATTTTGGCCTCTCTTCCCACCGCCAAAACCTTATTGCCGCTGCGGCCGTTTTTCCTGACTGCCACTACAGACGGTTCGCTGAGAACAATTCCCTTTCCTTTCATATATACGAGCGTGTTGGCCGTGCCGAGGTCTATCGCCAGGTCATTGGAGAATAAACCCAAAATAGGATCAAAAAGCATCGCCTTCTCCTTTCAAATGCAACCAACTCTACAAAACGTTTCAGCGCCTGAACGAAAACCTACTCCGTTGCGAATGTGGGCAGAAAAATTGGAATAAAAAGAGAGGATGTGAAAAAATTCCCCTCACTCTCACTTTACCGAAAGGGGGAGTCCACAGGGGTTCTGAAAGTTTTCATTCAAGCACTAAGTAGATAACCGAACCGCTATAAATTAGCAATTACAAAAAATAAAGAAAATCACCTGTCGGCCTGTTTTCGAACATAACATCCTGAATTGATTTAAATATCATCATCTGCACAATTTAGCTTGACAACGCCCTTGATTTTTCACTATATTCACTTTTTCAAAAAATTCATTAATAAAGGGATTGCATCATGAAGAGGACGTATCAACCCAGCAACATCAAAAGGGTCAGAACCCATGGTTTCAGAGTGAGGATGCGTACAAAAGCCGGAGTAAGCGTCCTAAATAGAAGGCGGGCAAAGGGGCGGAAACGTATTGCCGTATAGTATCCCCCGGCCTAACCGAATTTCCTCTGGTTTTATGACACCTTTTTCATTTCCAAAAAAAAAAGACTATTGGATCGAGCGGATTTTGTCAATCTAAATCGATTGGGAAGACGTTGTCATACAAGGCATTTTGTCGTCATTATCAAACAGAACGGGCTGAGCATAACGAGGTTGGGGGTCACTGTCAGTAAAAAGGCAGGCAACGCAGTCAAAAGGAATCGAATCAAACGGCTGATTCGAGAAATTTTCAGACTCAACAACTCAAAGATCCCCCAAGGATACGATATCGTCGTCGCAGCGAAGAAGGATGCCAGCTACCTGGATCTCTGGAAAGTAAAAGAAGAACTTGGAGAGGTCTTTTTCAAAAAAGAGCTTAGTGTATAGTCTCCGATATATACCTATCGGTTTGATATCTATATATCAGCGTTTCATTTCGCCTTTTTCGGCTCCTTCCTGTCGTTTTTACCCCACATGCTCGATGTATGCCCGCCATGCCTTCAGCAGGTACGGGATCCTGAAGGGAGGATGGTTGACCCTTGTCAGGCTCTCAAAATGCCATCCATTTCATCCTGGTGGATATGACCCGCTTAAATAATGCCGGGTGATTTCTCAGGCCTCGGGATTTCTCCTCAACTGAGGGTGCCGGGATAGGGATGCGTCAACCGTTTTTTACAACTAAATGAATCGAGGCCGGGATATCACATGGACAAACGGACCATATTTGCGTTTTTGTTATCATTTATTATTCTTGTCGGATGGTCTATCTTTTTCGGGCCGAAACAGGAACAGTCGCCAGTGGAAAAAGACGTTACGGCCGGCCAGACAGGAGAACAGACCTCGAAGGCTCGAAAGCCGTCTCCTCCCCTTCCTGCGGCGCCATCCGCCGGCCCTGAGGAATTGCCGCTAAAGGAAGTTTCAACGCAAGATGAAAAAGAGATCAAAATTGACACTCCCCTCTATACGGCTGTTTTCAGCAATGCAGGACCTGCCATTAAGAGTTTCAAACTCAAAAACTATCGGGAGACCACCGAGCCTTCTTCCCCATTGATTGATCTTGTGTCGCTTGAAAAGGATATGGGCGATTTTTTGCGGGTCGGCTTTGACAACCACTCGGCCCCCAAAAAGGGGGTAGCCCTGTTTCAGGTCGATCAGGATACGGTTCAGTTGAGCCCTGGGGAATCTCCCAAGGAGATTGTTTTCAAGGGGGTTACTGAGGATGGTCTCTCCATCATCCAGACATTTCGGTTTTATGCGGATCGATACCGGATCGACCTGAATCTGGATGTGACCAACGGGTCGGGATCTCCCATAGAGGGTGTGTTCAGGGGTAGCCTGAAGGCCATGCCTCCCAAGAACGACGGCGGATATTATGCCTATGTGGGCTTTGTCCTCCTTCTCAACGGCAAGCTGGAAGAACTCGAGGTCGAGGATCCGTCAGATGAAAAAAACATAAGGGGACCGCTTGGCTGGGTGGCCTACGAGGACAATTACTTCATGACGGCCATTGTGCCGGATACCGCCTCTGAAGGGAGTTTTACCGGCCGTCATTTGGCATCGGGAATCCTGGAAGGGACCTATCTGCAGCCGCCGGTGTCCATCAACCCTTCAGAGATGACGTCTGCTCGATATGAACTCTATCTGGGCCCCCGCGACCTGGGAATACTGAAAGATTTCGGTAGAAACCTGGATCGGGCCATCAATTTTGGCTGGACCGATATCATTGCAAAGCCCCTCCTCTATGTCTTGCGCTTTTTTGACACTTACATCCACAATTACGGTCTTTCGATCATTATCCTGACGATTCTCGTCAAGATCCTGTTCTGGCCCCTGACCCACAAGAGCTACAAGTCCATGAAGGAGATGCAGAAGCTCCAGCCTCTCATGGCCAAGCTCAGAGAAAAGTACAAAAATGACAAACAGAAACTGAATCAGGAGATGATGGCCCTGTACAAGACGTACAAGGTCAATCCCATGGGTGGGTGTCTCCCGATGATTATTCAGATCCCGGTGTTTTTTGCGCTCTTCAGGGTGCTGGGCGGGTGTATTGAATTGAGGCATGCCCCGTTTGCGTTGTGGATAAACGACCTTTCGGCCCCCGACAGGTTATTCAATTTCCCCTTTGAGATCCCATTTATGACGCCGCCCTACGGAATACCTGTCTTGACGCTCCTGATGGGCGCCTCGATGTTTATCCAGCAGAAAATGACGCCGACGCCGGGCGACCCTGCTCAGGCCAAGATCATGATGTTTTTGCCGATTATTTTCACCTTTATGTTTATCAACTTTCCTTCCGGTCTTGTTCTTTACTGGCTCGTCAATAATATCCTTTCCATCGGCCAGCAATACCGCATCCACAAAAAACCGGGTTAATATTTGGAGGAAATCATGGAAACTTATGAATTTGAAGGAAAAACAGGTGAGGACGCCATATTGGCCGCGTGCTCGCGGCTGAACCTGCCGAGAGAGGAACTGGATATCGAAATCATTGAACCGGGCTCTGCGGGGATTTTTGGGCTAGTCGGCGGGAGAAAGGCCAAAATCCGGGTTACGGTCATTCAAAAGACACTCGAGCCGACTGTCGAAGAAACGGAGATCCCGGTTGCTGTTGACGTACCGGTGACCCCGGAGCAACACGAATCCACGGACACTGAAGAAGAATTCACGGCCGTGGGAGAAAGTGGAGTCGCGATTGCCAAGGAGGCTCTGGAAAATATTCTGGCCCTGATTCCCATGGAAGATACGGTGGTTACGGCCATACAGCAGGACGGAACCATCAATCTGACTATCGAAGGGGATAAATCAGGGCTTTTGATCGGCAGAAAAGGAAGGACCCTGGACGCCCTTCAGTTCATTGTCAATAAGATCGTCAATAAATCGCTTGAAAAGAGGGCCCGTGTCCTTGTCGACTCGGAGAATTATCGTGACAGGCGGAAAGATTTTCTGCTTCAAATGGCCCTGAAGATGGGAGATAAGGCCAAAAGGATCCACAAACCGGTTGCCACCAACCTTCTCAATCCCCACGACCGTCGAATCGTCCATCTTGCGCTCAGAGACGACGAAGAACTGAGTACCAAAGGGAGGGGCGAGGGTATCCTGAAAAAGGTGGTCATCATCCCTAAGAAATACACCACGTCAAAATCGGACAAAAAGGACGCATAGCTGTTTTTCGACGCCCGTGCAACCCTCTATTTGTGGTTGCAGGGGCCTCAGGACGCCTTGACCGAGATGCCTCTCGACAACCCTTTCGATCAGGATACCATCGCAGCCATCGCCACCCCGATCGGCCAGGGAGGGATCGGGATCGTTCGGATCAGCGGACCCCGGTGCCTCGCCATCGCTCAAAAGATCTTCAGGCCCAGGAGGCCGGTGCCCAGCCTCAAAAGTCACCGACTCTATCTGGGGGAGTTATGCGACCCCGCCTCCGGGGCCCCCATCGACGAAGTTCTTCTGGCCTTCATGAAGGCCCCCCGCACCTACACTCGGGAAGATGTCGTTGAAATCAATTCCCACAGCGGTTACACGCTCCTCTCCAAGATCCTCGAGACCCTTCTGTCCCAGGGGGCGAGATTGGCCACACCCGGAGAATTTACGCTGCGGGCATTTTTGAACGGGAGAATCGATCTGACCCAGGCAGAAGCGGTCGTGGATCTGATTAATTCCAGGTCGGAGAGGGGCCTTGTGCTTGCCTCGGAACAGATTCGGGGCGCCTTCAGAGAGGAGATCGAGGGATTGAGACAGAAGGCCGTAAATATTCTTGCGCGCGCAGAGGCGGCTATCGATTTTCCAGAGGTGGAGGCTGAGGCGGTTTTGAGAGAGGAAGGCCCGAAGGAAATAGGCGCCGGTCTCACGGCCCCCATTGCGTCCCTGATTACCGCTTTCGAAGGGAGGATCTGGGTGGAGGGTGTCCGTACAGTCATTGCGGGCCGGGTCAATGTTGGCAAATCAAGCCTTCTGAACCGGCTCCTGAACGAACAGCGGGCCATCGTGACGCCCTTCCCGGGAACGACCCGCGACGTTATTGAGTCATCCTTGATGGTCGAAGGAATCCCCCTACGCCTGATGGATACCGCCGGGTTACGGAGCGTGACCGATGAGGTGGAGAGGATCGGCATCACCCTGACTCGAGATAAATTGAAAGAGGCCGATCTGGTATTGATTGTCATAGACCAAAGCATGCCCCTGAACCAGGATGATCTCGATATCATTAAAGAATCACATGGGAAACCAGCCGTGATCGTGATCAACAAGATCGACCTTCCTGTCAGGCTTCCTGAGGGGGCCGATGTCGAGACCCTCTCCCTTTTCCCCTCTGTCAGGATCTCGGCCCTGACTGGAGAGGGTCTTGATTGCCTCAAAAAGGCGATAAGGGACGCCATACTTGGCGCCGAGGTGGATGCCACATCTTTTCAGGCCGCACCCAACCTGAGGCACCGTCAGGCCCTGGTCCGTGCGCTCGAGTTTTTCGAGGAGGCTGGCCACACCATAAGGGAAGATTCCCCTATGGAAATTGTGGCACTGGAACTCAAGAGCGGGATTGACGCACTCGGGGAGATCACCGGAGAAACGACGACCGAGGAGGTCCTGGACAGCATATTCAGGCAGTTCTGCCTGGGAAAGTGACTGGGATTGATGATCGCCAATCATCAATCCTGAAAGTATTCCTTGACCTGCCGAATGGCGCAGTATTTTCCGCACATGGTGCAGACGTCCTCTTCTGACGGGGGATTCTGCTCCCGGTATCGCCGCGCCTTTACAGGGTCAATGGCCAGCTCCATCTGGGTTTTCCAGTCCAGGTTTTTTCTGGCAACAGCCATTTTTCTGTCCCGATCGATGGCGATCCGATTCCCCTTTGCGATATCGGCTGCATGGGCGGCAATCCTGGTGACAACGACCCCCTCTCTGACGTCCTCCACACTCGGCAGGCAGAGATGCTCCGCCGGAGTGACATAGCAGAGAAAATCAGCGCCCGCCATTCCGGCAAGGGCCCCGCCGATGGCGCAGGCTACATGATCGTATCCGGCAGCGATATCCGTCACGAGGGGGCCCAGCACGTAAAACGGGGCATGGTTGCAGAGGCTTTTCTGAAGTTTCATGTTGAGTTCGATCTGATCGAGGGGGACATGTCCCGGGCCTTCTATCATCACCTGGACATCCCTTTCCCAGGCCAGTTGCGTGAGGTGCCCAAGGGTCATAAGCTCGTGAATCTGGGCCCTGTCCGTGGCATCGGCCAGACAGCCGGGCCGCAGTCCGTCTCCCAGACTCAGGGTCACGTCATATTTCAGAGCGATGTCCAGGAGCCTATCATAATGCTCGTAGAGAGGGTTCTCCCTGTCATGATGGAGCATCCAGGTCGTCAGGAATGAGCCGCCCCGACTCACGATATTCGTGATCCTCCCCTGATTTTTCAACATCTCCAGCGCCGCCCGTGTGAGCCCGCAGTGCACGGTAATGAAATCAACGCCCTCCTGGGCCTGTTT
>CAYLJZ010000084.1:0-9698 GCA_964384085.1 uncultured Desulfobacteraceae bacterium | reverse complement strand
CATGGCCCACACACCTCTGAAAGCAGGTCGCCGTTTTCTGCCCGAGCACCCGCAGAAGCTTGATCTTCTTGATCAGGTCCTCGATATTCTGATGCACGTGGGTGAACCGGCTGATGGTCCGGCCAGTCAGGTGAGAGACGGTCGTAGCCAGCTCTTTATATTCTCCATCACTCGCCAAGGCATAGGTCATGGCCGCGGCCCGCACATGGGGGGCCGTGGCCGGGTGGCGGGTCACATCCTCAATCTTCTTCCCCTTGTAATAAATACGGGGATGCAACTTTCTGAGGCTCTCGATATATTCTGCTCCATTTTTGAGTTTCATATCTTCTCCTTTAGTTGCCTGCCGCTCCTTTTTCTCTCAGGGTCCGGCGGAGGAATTTCCCTGTCAGGGTCTTGGGGATTTCGCTGACAAATTCCACTGTTCTCGGGTACTTGTAGGCGGCCATGCGGGCCTTACAGAAGGATATGATCTCCTCGGCCGTGACAGATTCCTCCCTCCCCTCCTTCAGAGCGACAAATGCCTTGACAGTCTCTCCCCTGTAGGGATCTGCCTCTCCCACAACTGCGGTCTCCTTTACCGCAGGGTGCTGGTAGATCACGTCCTCCACATCCCGAGGCCAGACCTTGTAGCCGGATGCCACGATCATGTCCTTTTTTCGGTCCACCACGTAGAACCAGCCGTCCGCATCCATCTTGCCCACGTCGCCCGTATAGAGGAACCCGTCCCGAATGGCGTGGTCGGTCTCCTCAGGCTTCCGCCAGTATCCCGGTATGATGATGGGGCCGGAGTCCACGATCTCTCCGACCTCGCCGGGCGGAAGCTCGCGGGTTTTATCCTCCAGATCCATGATTTTCATGACGCAGTTGGGGACCGGGACTCCGACCGAGAGTGCCCCGCTTTCCGCGTCCACGGGGGCCCGGCTGCCCCAGGGGACAATATGGGAGGGCGAGTTGGTTTCGGTCATGCCGTAGACATTGTAAAGGTAGAGTCCGGTCCGTCGCTCAAACTCTTTCACCGTGGCCTCGGACACCGGGGCCCCGCCGCTGTAGGCCTTGATGAAGCTGGAAAGGTCTCTCGTCTTTATATCCGTATGGTTCAACAGGGCAATGTATACAGTAATAGAGGCGACGGTTACCGTCACCTTCCACTGTTCGATCAAACGGAGGGTCTCAGCTGGATCAAAACGATAGTAGAGAATCACCGGAATCCCGGCCAAGGCTGCAGTAGCCAGGTGGGCCACTTCGCCGGTGACATGAAACAGGGGGGCCACGCCCAGCACCACATCATGGGCGTCGATCTTCTGCATGGCCTGATACACGCGGGCATTGAAGGCGATGTTGCCGTGGGTGTTCATGGCGCCTTTGGGAGGACCGGTGGTCCCTGAGGTGTAGGTCAGGTAGGCCACATCTGCAGGAGCAACCCCTGGATTATTTGGTTTCTTGTCTTCAAAAGAAGCCATCATTCGAAGCAGATCCATGGCGCCCGAGATAGGGGTCGTTCTGATCCTTTTTAAAAGATCGGGAGGGTCGGCTTCGGGGGAAAGAAAATCCAGGGGAGAGGTGGTTATGATGGTTTTGACATCGGTGCTGTCCAAAAAGGAAAGATCGAGGCCCGATGCGGTCTCATCGAGGGTCAGAAAGATTTTGGCGCCTGAATCCTGGCAGAAATAGGCCAGCTCCTTTTCCTTGTACATGGGGTTGAGGGGTACCCCGATGGCCCCGATTTTCCATGCGGCATAGGCGGCAATGGGGAACTGGGGGACGTTTTGAAGATCAATGACAATCCGGTCTCCCTTTTCGATTCCTATATCCTGAAAGGCCGAAGCCAACTGGTTCGAAAGCCGGTTGATTTCCCTGTAGGTGATGACCCGGTCGAAATAGGCTATGGCCGGGGCGTCAGGAACCCGGGCAGCCGATTTCTCAAAGTCGCTGATCGCAGTATCGCCTGTGATCTTCAGATCCCCGGGGGCCCATTCGGGATAATTTTTCAGCCACGGTCGTTTTTCATAAACGGATTCCATAGGTTCCCCCTTTTGAATCACCAGATGGTCCATCCACCGTCAATGTAAATGGTCTGCCCGGTAATGAAGTCTGACGCCGGGGACGCCAGAAAGATGACGATCCCTTCCAATTCCGGCAGATGTCCCCAGCGGCCCATAGGCGTGCGTTCGTTGATGAAATTGAAGCGCTCAGGGTCGTCCCGAATCTGCTTTACCATCTCGGTCTCGAAATAGGTGGGACCGATGGCGTTGACTCGAACCCCCTGTTTGGCCCACTCGAGGGCCATGACCTTGGTCATTTGATCGACGCCTCCCTTGGCAGAGGCGTAGGCAAGCTGGTTGGGAAGCCCGACCTTACCCAGAATGGAACTCATATTGATGACCTTGCCGTAACCCCGTGTCAGCATCTGAGGCGCCACAGCCTGCGCCACCAGGAAATATCCCTTGAGGTTGGTGGAAATGACCAGGTCCCAGGCCTCTTCCGGAAAATCCAGGACCGGCACTCGGTGGTTCAATCCGGCATTGTTGACGAGGATGTCCACCTTGCCGAAGTGTTTCAGGATTCGGTCCACGCCGTCATGGACGCTTTGTTTGGACGTGACATCCAGGGCGAATCCGGCCGAGTTCCTGCCCAGCTCCCGAATCGCCCCGGAGACCCGATCCAGATCCATCGGATTTCTGCCGCATACGGCGACATCGGCCCCCGCCCTGGCCAGGGCCATAGCCGCTGTCTCCCCCAGACCGCGCGTGCTCCCGGTCACCATGGCCACCTTGTGGCTCAGCTCAAAGATCTCCAATGGCATATTAACTCCCCCCTCTCTCAAGTAGAGTTGCTGATGTTTGACGCCGGATCAGACGACGGCACCTTCGTTCTGATAGTCGGGAGTCTCCACCGAGCCCCTATGATTTTTTACCTCCATTCATTGAGACTGTCAACACCTCCCGCACGGTAAATTCGTTCTAGCGGGAAAGCTGAGAAGAGCAATCCACTGTTCAGCCAGGGTGGGGGCATGCCAGAGGGTTTCACCGATCTTGGGGAGAGCGCCCAAGTAATGATGCCTTTGCATCAGTTTTTAAATTTCGTCTCTTCGACTGGACGAACGGTTCGAACATGAATTTCGTGAAGGCTGATCACTGGTTGTCCCGGATTCAAGTGACAGATCACTGTCCATATACACCATCCGAGGCCGTTTGATCACAGCCTATTTCAACTGCTCGATTTTTCTTGTCTAACGTGGCAGAACGGAAACATCCTGCGCCGGAACGACGGGAACTTGCGTTTTGTGACGTTTTGTGCGACCATCAACGTCAAGGCGAGGGGGAGAACATTTCAGTCTTGAACCTCTGAACCTGTGAACGGTTACAAAAACCAAGATGATGCGCAGCCCGAATCCCGGCACTTTTTTCTTAAAGGCCCTACCCAGATGACCTATCCAATGAAATTGCTGGTTAATGCGATCCCCATGGTGAATGTGAGCACCGGGATCGGCCGGTATCTGAGGTGCCTGTATGCTGAGATGGAGCGTTCTTTTGGCGACAGGCTGGAGATCGGTTATTTTGACGGGTTTAAAGTGACAAAGAAGATGCCCGGCGGCCCGGCCAACTTAGGGCGATGGACAAAAGGAGTGGATCTTTTTTGGAAAATGCCGGCCTGCGCGGCCCTCGTAGCGAGGCTGGCAATACAGATGATGAGGGAGGCAATATTTTGGGAGCGGAGTCGGGACTTTGATGTGTATCATGAGGCCGGCTTCTTCCCTTTTGTTGGTTCCCAAAGACTAAAGACCGTCTTTACCATCCATGATCTTTCCCTGATCCGATTCCCGCAGCACCATCCACGGGAACGGATACTCTATACGCGCCTTTTTTTGCGACGCAGATGCGCACGGGCGGATCATTTCCTGGCGGTTTCCCAGTTCACTGCACGAGAGATGCGGACGGTTCTGGGCATTGCGCCCGAGCGGACAACGGTCACTCTCGAGGCCCATGATCCGAAGATATTTTATCCCCGATCACGCGAAGCGATTCGAGATTTCTTGCGAGACCACGCCCTCCCTGAAACCTATTTCCTATTTGCGGGCGCTGGAGACCCTCGAAAGAATATGGATGTTATTCCCAAGGCCCTGGAGCGGGGAGGCCTGAATGCACCCCTTGTCGTGGCGGGCTGGTCAGGATGGTCCGAGGGGCTGGCGTCGAAAAGGGTCGTGCCGCTCGGATTTGTCAGCGATGAGGATCTGGCCCGGGCCTATTCGGGGGCTATCGGAATGATTTTTCCCAGCAGTTATGAAGGGTTCGGGCTCCCTCTCCTGGAGGCCATGGCCTGCGGCTGCCCGGTCGTGACGACGCGGGAGTCGAGCCTCCCTGAGGTGGCGGGGGACGCGGCCTTGTATATGAAAGGCCCACGGGATGTGGACGATCTTGCCCGAATCCTGAGAAACCTGGTCGACGGCCATGTCAGCCGGGAAGACCTGGTGAGGAAGGGGCTGATACGGGCCGGTGAGTTTTCGTGGGAAAAGGCCGCTCGACAGACTGTTCAGGCATTTGAGGCGGTGCTGACATGAGGCCTAACCGAAAGATCGTGCTCCATGATTTCTTCACCACGCCGGATGGCGGGGGGAGAGTGGCGGTCATCCTGGCCAGGGCCTTTCATGCAGATCTGCTGACCGGGCACGTGGATGGCAGTGCATTTCCTGATGGGTACTTTGAGGGAGCGAGGCACAGGAGCCTCGATGCCTATCGCACCTCGCCCCGCTGGCTCAGGTTTTCAAAGATTTTTCAACTCTGGTGGGCGTTTGCCCATTTTCCAGCCACGTCTGTCGCATGGGCCATTCTCAGCGGGTCCTTTTCTCCCCTGGCATACCGCAAGATAAACGGCCTTAAGGTCTTTTACTGCCTGACCCCGCCACGGCTCCTCTACGACCAGCGGCGTTTTATCGTGCAACAGGTCCCTCCGTGGGGACGGCCCTTGCTGAGGGGAATCATGTCCCTGTACCGCCTGGCGTATGAGCGGGCCGTTCGGCATATGGACCTTATCCTTACGATTTCGGAAACGGTCAGGGCGCGAACCATGAGATATCTGGGTCAGAACAGCCTGGTCGTGTATCCTCCCTGCGAAACAGGGCGATTCCGATGGAGTGAGCCGGGGGATTTCTACCTCTCCACGGCGCGGGTGGATCCCCTGAAACGGGTGGACCGGATTGTCCAGGCCTTTCAGAAGATGCCCGATAAGCGACTCGTGGTGGTCTCGGGAGGGGTGGACATTCCCGAAATAAAGCGAATGGCCGCAGGGTCTCCCCGTATCGAGGTGCTGGGATGGGTGGACGAGGCGAGGCTCGCCGAGCTGATGGGGAGGTGTATCGCCACCATTTATATCCCGCGGGACGAGGATTTCGGTATATCGCCGGTGGAGTCCATGGCAGCGGGCAAGCCGGTGATCGGGGTCCGAGAGGGAGGGCTTCTGGAGACGGTGGGGGGAGGGCGGGGGGCGGAGGTCAGGGGTCGGAGGTCAGAGGTCGGAGGGCGGGGGACGGAGGATGGGGAAGGGTTGCTGGTTACGGCGTGCGGGGTGTTGGCGCCAAAGGACCCAGGGGTGGGGGATGTGATTGCGGCGGTGGAGTGGATGACGCCTGAAAGGGCCTTGAGGATGCGGGGGGCATGCGAGGCGCGGGCACAACGCTTTGATACGGACGTGTTCCTTAAAAGGATGCGAGGGCTTTTAGAGGAGGAAAGATCACAAAATCATGTTTGAAAAAGAATCGGCCATTGCAGAAGAGGCTGCACGGGCAGCCGGGGATACCTTGACCCGCATGCTCGGGGATGCTCATCATATTGTCAAAAAAGGGGAAATCGATCTGGTTACCGAGGCGGACCTTGCGGCGGAGAAGCTGGTGGTAGAGATCATCGGCCGGAATTTTCCCCAAGATGCCATTTTGGCAGAGGAGTCGGGACAAAAGGGGAAGGCGACCCGGACCTGGATTGTCGATCCGCTGGACGGTACCACCAACTATACCCATTCCTTTCCCTTTTTTGCCGTATCCATTGCCTTTGAAGTTGAAAACGAAAGGGTATTGGGGGTCGTCTACAATCCCTCCATGAATGAATGTTTCGAGGCTGCAAAAGGAAAGGGCGCTCGGCTGAACGGTAAGACGCTTCAGGTTTCTGGAACCGGCAGTCTGCGGGACTCTCTCCTTGCCACCGGTTTTCCCTATGATGTCCACGAACGACCTGAGAGGGTAGTGGCCCTGCTCGAAAAGATGCTTGTCAGGGCGCAGGGGGTGCGACGACTCGGCTCGGCTGCGTTAGATATGTGCTATGTGGCGGCTGGCAGATTAGACGGGTTCTGGGAGGAGGACCTCAAGCCCTGGGATACGGCCGCCGGGGAGATTATGGTGGCAGAGGCCGGGGGGAGGGTGACCACGTTTGCCGGGAAACCCTATTCCCCGTATTCGGACAGCCTGGTTGCATCGAATGGATCGATTCATGATCGAATGGTGGCGGTGACCGGGCGGTGAAAGCCGGTGGTCAGGGGGCCGAGGTCGGGGGTCCAAGAAAGAGATTCAGGGATGGTCGAATGATCATGAAGGGTGGATGAGGCGGGCTTCGACGTCGTCGGGCTCGAGGCCTTGAATTCGAATGGACTTTGTCCGGGACCGTTCTCCGGAATGGATCTGAATCTGTGTTTTGGGGATGCCGAGGCGTTTGGCAAGGAAGGATAACAGGGCCTTGTTGGCCTTCCCTTCCACGGCCGGTGCAGTCAGCTTTATCCGGTAGATGTCGTTCTCCTTCCCCGCGATGTCGTTTCTGGAGGATCGGGGGAGGACCTTGATCTGAAGGGTGGTGTTTGCGTCAGCTTCCAAGATGGTCGGCGTCTTCACCTGTCATCCGAGTCGTGCTGCCATTTCGGCCAGGCTTCGGACCAGGAAGGATTGAATGAAGATAATGGTCAGAATGACGAGGATAGGGGAGAGGTCGATTCCACCCATACTGATGGGAAGTCTCCGTCGTATCTGGTATAGGACCGGTTCGGTCACCGATATCAGAAACCGTACGATGGCGTTATAAGGATCCGGACTAACCCACGAGATGACTGCCCGCGCGATAATGATCCACATGTAGAGGGTCAACCCGATATCAATGATCTTGGCTACAGCAGTCAGAAAATTACCGATAACAAACATGAAATTACTCCCTCCTATCGTCTCTCTCACCTGCCCTGATGAATGCCACTTCGGGGCTTCGCAAACGAATTGACCAGGGTGAACGTCTTTAGATTTCAGAGAGTTATGCTTGGCTTGCTTTCAAAACCCTCTTTGTGTCCCTGTGTGAGAATACTCAGTTCAAATGCCGTCAGGATGCCATGGCATTTGCACGATGTCCCCAGTATCCACATCGTGGCGCCCTCTGTCGTCACCCTCTCTGCGGTTTCTCTCAAATCTCCGGCCCTATATCCCCCCAATCCCGGGGCAAGCTGGTGACTCCGTACAATATGGACGCGAAAGGGAGGGAGGTGGAGATTTCTCAGAAGGGCGTAGAGGGGCTGATCCCGCTTTTCTCCTGTTACCGTGCAATACGCCGGCTCCGGGCAGTCATCCGGGCAGAGGAAATCTGCGTAACTGACCAAGGTTGATCCCTCGCTCGCAGGGTATGCATGCGGAAGCGGGGGATTCGTTTCAGGCACGGGCACCTTTTTTGCCGTCATCCCCCCTGGAAGAGACCGTATCAGCCATTCATAGGCCAGATGTATCGGAAGCGCGGGAACAATGGTGGTTGCATCTGTGAGATAATGGAAATTGTCTATCAGAAACTGAATTCCATCGCCCTGAATCTTTTCTACCCTCAGGTCCCCCAGGCTGGAAAGGCCGTTCTGATTCGGATCTACCACCATAACAGGGGCATTCGACCGTTGACGGATAATGCGCGCGGCCCTGGCCCCAAAATGGCCAGCGCCTATAATGAAAACAGCATCCTCATCGATCTGGCTCAGATCAATCCCCATTCCTATCGCCTTGCGCCTCATGCCTCACACCTCCATTTGATGCCAAAAAATCGTGCCAGAGCAGGAAATAAGCCGGGTCCTGTTCCTCGAAGGGGTCACCCGCCTTCGGGGCGATGACCATTCATCTAGGCTCGGCGTTGCCGCCGAGTTCAAGCGACCTACCCGGGGACTCGGGCGGACCACCCTCGAACGTCCCCCTATTTGGTTTTGCTCCAGGCGGGGTTTGCCAAGCCCCCGCCGTCACCGGCGGGGCTGGTGAGCTCTTACCTCACCCTTTCACCCTTACCCCGTCAGGCACCAACCTGACCGGGCGGTTTCCTTTCTGTTGCACTTTCCTTCCCGTCGCCGGGACTGGGCGTTACCCAGCGCCTTGTCCTTTGGAGCCCGGACTTTCCTCCCCCCTGCTCGCGGGCAGGGCAGCGGTCATCTGTCCTGCTCTGACACGTATTTTGAGCGCCTGACGTGAACTAACGCGGATAACCGCAACCACCTTATCTCACACAAAGACACGCAGCACACAAAGCATTTAAAAAAACAGGAAAAAGCCCTTTTCTTTCAGCAATTCTCATTATGAGGCGGACCCTGTACCAACATCCTGTGTGAGCGGCATCTTGCCATCCCCCCGAAGAGGGACTCGGAAGCCGCTCCCACATGGCTATTTTCCAAAAATGAGAATTGGTGCTTTTTTTGTGTTCGTTGCGGCTCCGTGTGAGTCATTGAAATGGGGTGTACTGATCAGTCACTCTTTTCCTTTTCTTCAGATGCATACTGCCCATCGCCTCCCCAATAGATAATCCGGGCGCAGTGAGGGCAGGTCATGAGCTGATCGCCCCGAATCAGTTCATTGAATTCCTGAGGCGGGATTCGAATGTGGCATGTCTGGCAGACGCCCTGAATGACCGGGCTGACGGCAATCCCTCCTCTTCGCTCCCTGAGTGTATCATATCGTTTTAGCAGGGCCGCGTCAACCGCCCGGGAGACGCCGAGTCTCTCCTGTTCAAGCGCATGAAGGTCCTGCTCGAGCGCCTTGATGGATCGAGTGACCGCATCTCGATCCATTTCAAATTGCCGCTTCATTTCCGCGGCCTTTTCCCTGCCGGCGGCGCATTTGGCTTCAAGGGCCTCCAACTGCTCCATCATTTCAATGGCCTTCTCTTCCAGAAGGAGTTTGGCCTTTTTTAGATCGTCGATCTCCTTCATGGCAGCGTCGTATTCCTTGTTGGATTTTATGATAGAGAGCTTAATATTGGATTTTTTCAGTTTGCTTTCAGCATCCTCGATCCGCTGCTCCATCTCACGCCGGTTACGGCTAAACGCTTCAACCTGATGCGTCTCTTCCGTCAGCTCCATTTCCAGATCGGTTAAGCGCCGTTCGAGCCTGTCAATTTTCTTAGGGCCTTCTTCTTTTTTGGCCAGGATATACCCCATACGGGTGTCGAAATCCTGAAGGGTAATCAGAAGTTTCATCTTTTCTTTCAAGTTGTTACCTCGCATCAGAGTTGAATCTGTTCAAGATCGGGCGGAAGATTCCACATCCCCCCGAAATTCCTCACTTCCTCAATCCATCTATAAAACCCTTTTGTAACTGTTTAGCCTTCTGATAGAAGCGATGACAACCAACCGGTCCGTGGGGGTCTCTTTCCCAAAGGATGCAACACAGAATTCCACTCCCCGTGGAACGCTCCCTGTACTCTCAATACGTTCTG
>CAYLJZ010000083.1:0-9802 GCA_964384085.1 uncultured Desulfobacteraceae bacterium | reverse complement strand
TCGGCTTCATTCAGGAATCCAAGGCGCTCAAGGCCATCGACGCTCTGACCAGGGCAATGGTGAGCAGCACCATGGTTCAAAGGGCCGGCAGGCGGCATAAGGTGCCGGCTCAGGAACTGGTGCCGGGGGATATCGTTTTTTTGCAATCCGGCGACAAGGTCCCGGCCGATGTGCGCCTCTTCGAGGTTCGGGAACTTCGAATCGATGAGAGCACCCTTACCGGAGAAAGCCTTCCGGTCCAGAAGGAGGACGTGAGGCTCCCTGAGGAAACCTTGCTCTCGGATCGGCGGAACATGGCCTACTCATCCACACTGGTGACCCACGGCGCCTGTAAAGGCGTGGTGATCGCCACAGGCGACCGGACAGAAATCGGCCGCATTAACGAGATGATTTCTTCGGCCGAGGTCCTGGCCACGCCCCTCACCCGCAAGATTGAGCACTTCAGCAAAATACTCCTGTATGTGATCGCTGGCCTGGCGGTCGTTACCTTCCTGGTGGGATATTTGAGGGGGCAAGACTGGATAGAGATGTTTCTGGCCTCTGTGGCCCTTGCCGTGGGGGCCATTCCCGAGGGACTCCCTGCGGCCATGACCATCACCCTGGCCATCGGGGTATCCCGTATGGCCAAACGGAACGCCATCATTCGCAAACTGCCGGCGGTCGAGACCCTGGGGAGCACCACTGTGATCTGTTCGGACAAAACCGGAACCCTTACGCAGAACGAGATGACCGTAACTGAACTCTACGCTGGTGGATTTCTCTATTCCGTTTCGGGCGTTGGCTATGCGCCAAAGGGAGATATCGCACCAAGAGAAGACGGACCGAATGTGGTCGACAACTGGGCGCTGATGGAACTCTTGAAGGCAGGGATTCTCTGCAATGATTCTGTAGTGAAGCAGGCTGGCGAAGCCTATACCGTAGAGGGAGACCCGACTGAAGGGGCCCTCATCACGTGCGCAGCGAAGGCCGGAATCGTCTCGGAAACCTTGCATAGCGATATGCCGCGAATTGATAGCATCCCTTTTGAATCGGCCCGTCAGTATATGGGGACCCTGCATGACCAGGGGCCGGGCAAACCCAGAGTCGTCTATGTCAAGGGTTCCATCGAAAGCCTCTGTCTGGAATGCAGCGTCCTCTACACTGCAGCAGGCAACCTGGACCTGGCCGATCCCCGTGTCATTCATAACAGGGTCGAAGGTATGGCTGGGGATGGGCTCAGGGTCCTGGCCTTTGCTCGAAAGGAGGTTTCACCAGAGACCACGCGCATCACCCACGAGGACCTTCAGGAAGGCCTCACCTTTCTGGGTCTCCAGGGAATGATCGATCCCCCAAGGCCGGAGGCCATGGAGGCCATAAGGGTTTGCCAGAATGCGAGCATTCTGGTCAAGATGATCACCGGCGATCACGCAGGCACGGCTGCGGCCATTTCCCGCCAGCTGGGGCTCTGCGGCGAGACCTGTTCCATCCATACGCGCGAGGTCCTAACGGGACGTGATCTCACAGAACTTGGGGATGGGGCACTGGTGGACCTTGCGGAGAAGACATCTGTATTTGCCCGAGTGTCGCCGGAACAGAAGCTGAGTCTGGTGGAAGCCCTTCAGAAACGGGATCATGTGGTGGCTATGACCGGGGACGGTGTAAACGACGCCCCGGCTCTCAAACAGGCCAATATCGGCGTTGCCATGGGGATCACTGGGACCGATGTCTCCAAGGAAGCGGCCGACATGGTCCTTACCGATGACAACTTTTCCACCATACAGGCTGCTGTTGAGGAAGGGAGGGGGGTCTTCGACAACCTCACTAAGTTTATCACCTGGACCATTCCTACCAACGGCGGCGAGGGCCTGGTCATCATGCTGGCCATTTTTCTGGGCGTCTCCCTCCCCATCCTCCCTCTGCAGATACTCTGGATCAACATGACCACTGCCCTTTTATTAGGGCTTACCCTGGCCTTTGAGCCCAAGGAGCCCGGCATCATGACCCGTCAGCCACGAGACCCAAACGAACCAATCCTGAACCGTGCCCTCGTTTTCAGGGTCGTGCTGGTGAGCCTCCTGCTGCTGATTGGTTCTTTTGGGTTTTTTGAAATAGAGTTGCGCGCTTCGGGCAACGAAAACCTGGCCCGGACCATGGCGGTCAACACCTTTATCTTTGGCGAGATGTTTTATCTATTCAACTGCCGTTCCCTCACCCGCTCATTCTGGCAACTGGGGGTTTTTTCCAATGGGTGGTTGTGGGCGGGAGTGGCGCTTATGGCCGGTCTTCAGGCACTTTTTACCTATACTCCTGTTTTCAATGCCATTTTTCAAACTCATCCGATGGGGATGGTCCACTGGGCACTGATACTGGGGTACAGCATCTTGATCAGCTGGATCATCGGAACCGAGAAGCGTGTGCGTAACAGGCATCGGCATCGGAAGGTCAGTCAACGCATCGATTAGAAAAAAGACAGGGTGTCGCACTGGACGCGTCTGTTCTGGCCATCCCCGCCTTGCGCGGCTTGGATGTTAATTTAATGGACATCGGCATTCCCATCGGTTGAACGTTTTCCGTTTCTGGGTAGTGATTTTCCCTTGACCTGTAGGAGCGGTTCCTCTATGGTCTTATCGGAAAAAAGCGCTTCTTATCAAGTAGCCAGCCAGGTGTGTTTGATCGCCCACAAATTGCATTGCGCATTTCGATGAAAGGGGTTCCTGGAGATGCCTATAACGCGAAGGTCTTTTCTGAAGCACCTTTTGGTCGGGGGCGCGACGGCAGTGATGATTCCATGGACCGTCCCTGCCTCCGTCCTGGGAGCCATCCGCCAGAAGGAGCTTTCCGGCCGACTTTTTCTACGCAATATGCACACCGGAGAGTCTTTTTGCCTCCGTTACCTGGGCGCAAATGGAAGATGGGCACCGAATGCCCTGTCCAGGTTGAACCGTCTGTTCCGCTGTCATTACAACGACGCGGTGAGGCAAGTAGACCCGGGCCTCTTTCTGCTGTTGGATAAAATCCACACGCGTCTCGCAGCCGGCAAACGCCCCATGAACCTGATTTCAGGTTACCGATCGCCGGAGTACAACCAACTTCTCCTTTCCATGGGAAGAGGCGTTGCAAAAGAAAGCTACCACCTGAAGGGGATGGCGGCGGATATTCGAATAGAGGGAATCAGCATCAGACGGATTTGCGAGGAGGCGAAACGGGTCAAGGAAGGCGGTGTGGGTCAATACTCCCGATTCGTCCACGTCGATGTCGGTCCTGTACGCTGCTGGTAGATGCCGGTCAAAGGACCTGGCGAGCTTCCTTTCTCTCCTTATTCGATCTTCCCTCACTGTCTCGTGTCCACGTTCGGTCCCGCTCTATCGGAGTTGGCGTGTTTGGGCGGGGAAGCGTCATTCCGGGCGCCGAGTGCAGCGCCTCCCACAGGCCTCTGTCCCGACCGTAGATGTCTTCAGCGTAGTGGGCCTTGCCCTCCTCATCCACCCAAAAGGTCCAGTAAAACAGATGGACAGTCACGGTGTCTTTAACCGGTATTACCGTGGTCTTTCCCCCTGCGATGGTTTCTTCGAGCCGTGTACGGTTCCAGGACGGGTCATTTTCCAGCACATACAAGGCCAGATCAACAGGGTCCTGAACCCGGATACAGCCGCTGCTGAAGGCACGGATTCGACGCTTGAACAGATGACGTTGCGGAGTGTCGTGGAGATATACATCGAATTGGTTGGGGAAAATGAACTTGATCCGGCCAAGGGCATTCCAGGGCCCGGGTTTTTGTCGAAGCCTGCCCGGGAAATTTCCGGCGTGGACCCTGGACCATTTCACGGTGGCCGGATTCAGCAGGGTGGCCGTATCCTTCCATCCGGCGATTAACTCATAGTGGTTTGCAGTAAGGTAGTTAGGATTCTTCTTGATCTCGGGGAGGATTTTTCTCTCCAGGATTCCGGGAGGAACATTCCAGTAAGGGTTGATCACCAGGTAAGCCATGTTCTTGCTGAACACCGGCGTCATGGTATAGGCCTCTCCCACAATCACCGGCATCTCCAGCATCGGATAGTCCTCCCAAAAGGCCTCAAGCGTGAACGCCGCCACGTTGATCACAATGCGGCGCCTCCCAAGATCCCGCGGAAGCCAGCGCCAGCGTTCCATATTGACGACGACCGTCTTCAGGAGGTCTTCCGGAGAGCGGTTGATGGCTGCAAGGGTGTTGCGGCCGAAAGCGCCATCCGGCGCAAGGCCGTGACGGTTCTGGAACTGGGTCACCGCCTTTTCGAGATTGCGATCGAAAAGAAGTGCGCGATCATCCGCATCCCCTGCATTCAGCAGGTCTCCTTCGAGGAAGAACCGCTTTCGCAGCAGGGCGACCCTCGGGGAACGATCGCCCTTTCTGAGGGTCTTGCCCGCTGGTATGACGGGCCATCCACCCCTGGCGATTATCTCGCGGAGCCTTCGGACCTCGTTCATGGCGGAAAGATAGCCGTGGCAGGAAGGGGCCAACGCCTCGAAGGCGGCACGAACGTCCTGTGGCCTCTGGATGTCCAAGAGATAATCGAAGACCTCGGTCTTTTTCTTTTTCGTCACCCAAGTGGGGCTAATCGTCACAGGATCCACCTTTCCCGTGCTCAGGTGGCTTCCGAAAGTAATAAAGCCATCGCTCAGCAAGAGCTCCATGCCTGCCAGCTCCTTATCGATAGGGAGGGTCGCGCTATTTGAAGAAGACGCCTTCAACCATTCCCAAAGACAGGGATAGTGGTAGTCATGGGAGGACAACCCGTGTTTCTCAGCTTGCCCCAAGGCGGCAATGAGTTCCCTGGCCGCCTCCGATGGGCCGCTCTTCGAGACCCATATGGGCTGGTATCCTCGGCGGCCGTAGAAATCGACGAGTTCCTTTCCAGAGTGGATCGGCTCACACCCTATCCAGAATTTGTGGGGCCCCGGAGCCGCTTCCAGAACCTCCCTCAGGTGCTTTGAAATGTCTTCCGTCCCTGCCAGGGCAAGCCCGGCGGTCAGATGAACCAGAAGGACTAGTGCCAGGGTCTTCCGAATGGCAGTGAAGGCGAAATTGCGGGATACGCATGGAAGGCACAATCTATAGGTTATGCTCATGGGTGTAGGAAGGCTGCGCCCGGACATGAAAAGCTCCCTGTGCGAGTGGCCTGTCTGCCATTCCCGGCACAGGCAGGTTTCCTCACGATGTTGGTCGAGTCTGAAACACCTCTTCAACAGAAAAAAAGCCTCGTAAGCGATCACAGGGTGTGATCAATTTATAGGTTGCTCGATCCGAAAGAGATCCGTCAGTTGTTCTTTGTAATAGGAGTCAATGGCTTCCACCACTCTATGCCCGACATGCTCTTGGTGCCATCCACACCACTGGGCATTGGTCCATCCCAACGCGGATGCCCGCAACCAATCCCGCCAAAAGCGGGACTCGCGCAAAGACCCAAACGCGCAAAGAGTTTTTCTTGTTTTTTGAAACAGAAGGCTTTGAAATAAGGCGCTAACACGCCACAAATGATACATGCAGCGCATAATGCCGCGGAATATGTGTTTCTACCTTACCGGATATCCGCAAAATTTTCAATCCATTCTTCGAGTCCAGGCTGCATCGATAGGGAAGGTGTTACAGACCGGGCTATAAAAATTGTGGGGTTGACGGCCAAGATTCGTGTTGTGCGTCGCCGCGATGTGGTATATAAATCCGAATGGCCAGGGGACGAAGCACCCTGGTGTCGTTTTTCTTCTCCACTTTGAGGCTCTGTGTGAGACATCCGTGTGTGAGCCTAACCTGCTTCAGGAGATCATCGGTCATCTGAATTCGAAAAGGAGACTTACAGGGGATAAGATTCTCACAGGCACGGTCTTTAGCCAGGGCATATCACATGTAATGCGGTCTGGGTACCCTGTACGGGAGCATTATCGGCGCGGCCTTCATCAAGATCACAGAGACGTGGCTGCCGGACCTGCAAAAGGGGGCAGAGGCGCTCTTTCCCAGCATGGTGATCCTTCACCGACTGGCGGAACGATGGATCCTCTATTTCGGAATCCTGTTCATCCTGGTGGTCTTTTTCTTCCCCAAGGGTTTTGTGGGGACCGCTCGGGAGATCATCGGCCGGCGGAAGGCCATGTCGCGGAAGGGGACGTGATCATTCTCGCGGGCATGCTTTGCGTTGGGGAGTGACAGTGTTTTTCTTTGCGAACTCTGCGCCTTTGCGAGAGATCTTTTTGGTTCCGGCTCTCTGGGTTGGGCTCTATGCCTGTAACTTCTGTGCAACGTGCTGAGAAGTTGGTGTTCCTTATTGGTTAATCGCCTGTAAAAAAGAAAACAATTTTTGCGCATTCGCGTCGTTGCACGAGGCATTTTGGGTGCGCTTAGTCGAATTAGGAGAACAAGATATGACTGAACCGACGATGACAACCGCGGCAGGCCACGGGGTACAGGTTCAGCTGGCCCAGTGGGACGGCAAAGGGAAGCCTATCCTCTGCATCCACGGCATTACGGCCAACTGCCGTTGCTGGGACGTGATGGCGTCCGGTCTGAGCCCTGCTCACCGTGTGATGGCCATGGACCTGCGGGGAAGGGGGCTTTCGGACCGTCCCGATTCCGGGTATTCCATTGCCCATCACTGCCAGGATATTCTCGGGGTACTGGATGATCTTCACTTGGAAAAGGCCGTTATCATGGGGCACTCCCTGGGAGCGTTTATCTCCGTGGTCTTCGGGGCCGAGCATTCAGAGCGGGTGGACCGGATCATCCTGGTGGACGGGGGCGGAAAACTGTCCAATGTGCAGATGGCGAAGGTGTTTCAAGGGATCAAACCGTCGCTGGACCGTCTGGGCCGGATCTTTCCGTCGTTTGAGGCGTACCTGGACCTCATGAAGACCGCGCCTTTTTTCAAGTCGTGGACCCCGGCCCTGGAGACCTATTACCGATACGAGATTGAGACAGTGGACCAGGGGGTGCGGTCCAGGATCGATCCGGCACACATTCAGGAAGAACGCGAGAATTTAGGGAAGGTGGATGTCTCCCAATTTTATAACAAAATCACCTGTCCGGTGCTGATCCTTCGGGCCACGGACGGGATGGTGGCTGAAGACGACCTTTTGCTGCCCCAGGACGTGGTCGAGAGGATGGTACGGGAAATACCCGACGCCCGGTATGTGGACATACCCGGGACCAATCATTATTCCATTGTGTTCGATCAGAATGGGGCGAGGGATCGCGCGATCCTGGACTTCCTGGCCCGTTAGAGTCTTTTTTCGCGACTTCTACGCAAGAGGACAGCGTGTTTTCCTGGGGTCTCGGGGGGAGGCTTATAGCCTCGATCCTTGCGGGGGGAGGCCGCTCGCACAGGGTATCGAATTTTCCTTGGTCCCGGCACACCGGGGGGCCTGTCAGGGTTCAGTTCTCCCAAATGCGTGGGTTGCGGCGATCTTGAACCCGTATTCTTTGGAATGGCGATCAAAGGTTAACGCGACGTCGATCTCTCGTCCCTCCATGATTCCAAGATTCATGCAGTCCACAAGGCTCACATCCTTTCTGTTTTCGCTCAAGAGACGTTCAATGCCCTTGTTCTGCCAGTCTGCGTCCCCCCATACGATCTCCACAAGGGGCATGATCTTTGTGTTGAAATCTCGAACAGACTCCAAACCCACACGGCATTGAAGCAGCGCAATCGTTTCCACGAGCACAAAGGAACTGGTCGGAAGTCGAACCTGCTGATCGGAAAACCAGGTGAAGTTCACCTTCGCAGCGGCCTGCCGGTAGAGGGCGCCACTGTCCGGCTTTCTTTTAGCCCATCTTTCGCGATTCAGAGGGGTGGGCTTTCCTAACCCATTGATCGCCTTGCTCCTGATCTTGGGCGTTTTCGCCAACAGCGCATTGTCAGAAGCCTGTTTTTGCGGAGAGACCTGTTTGCACTATCTTCAACCGGAAGCGGAAAGGAACTCTCCCATTCATATACGTTGCTCAGATCTCCCGTGCAAAAGCTATGCGTTGGAAAGGGGCCAAACGCTTAAAGCGGTCAACGCTGCCAACCAGGCATATAGTGCAAAACTCGTTGATAATGCATTATTTTTTTCTCTGCCGATGCGACTATCTGCCTGGCGTTGATTGATTCAGTCCCCTATGCTTTAGAAAGGCCGGACAGGGGTTCTTTTTCGATCTCAGGGTAAAGTGCGTCAATTTGCTCCTGAATGTCGATGGTTAGTTTCATGGCTGTGACGATTCGGCAGTAGGTGCGGATGTCGTCCAGTTCCAAGCGCCGCTCCCGCCGATCCTTGAGCCACTTCTCGCGAACCTGATACCCGCCAATGCGACAGGCCCATACGGACTCGGGCACGGGGGCGAAATGCTGCGCCGCATTACCTCGATTCATCACATGGTGCATAACACCCGGGCCTCCCTTCGTGCTGATCTCACCATAAAAGAACATGCTCATGTTCCCAGAAAATATACCAAGGACGTTCTTCACAACGGTTTTCTACCCCCTCAGATTCCTATGACCTCAAGTGGATATCGTGGTTATGCCACAGGTTTTCGGTGGGACTGATATATTGGGGGATTGTCAAGATATCTCAACCTATTGAAATTAGGAGGTATCATCTGGATCTCCTCATGTGCGAAATCCAAAGATCAGTCCAATTCTAAGAACTGACTAAGGGACAACCTGGCCTGTTTAAGAATGTGTGAAAGAGTGGAGCGTTTAATTGGTTTGTGGGCGGGATCAGTCAGTTTCAAAACTTCATTGCCTATATGCTTTTGGAGCCGGATGTGGCTCCCTTTTTGTCTCACAACGACCCATCCGTCCCTCTTCAAAGCCTTAACGACAAGATCATAGTCGCAGCTGGGGACCTTGGTCATAAGGCGATTTCCATGACTTCGGTCTCAAGTCCCACAGGCAGATCATCTTCCACGGGCTCAAGGTACAAGTCAATGGCCTCCCTGATGTTGGCCATAGCCTCTTCCCTGGTATCTCCTTCCGAAATGCAACCGGGAAGGGAAGGCACATATACTGTGAATCCGCCTTCATCGCTCTTTTCAAATACAATTTTCAAATTCATTTCAAACCCTTTCAGTGAAATCCATTACTGAGACTTCTGAGCTATCCCCGCTGCAAAATAGATGAGATTTCCATATCGGCGTTCAGCTTAATTTAACACATGCTCCGGATAGATGCAATTGTCTGTTTGATCACCAGCAGGATCGACGCCCTGCCTCAAGGGGCAGCGTACTTGTTTTTGGGCTGATAATAGCGTATCGTATCATTATTCCTCTTCGCTATGACGTTTTTAGTGCCGGTTCTCCTTCTGTCTCTCTTGACAGCGATCATCGTCTGCGTCGTGTGGGGGTTGTCCATTATTACAGTTTTGAGCTGCTTAATTGCAAAAGCCAGGGGTGAGCGACCATGCAAAGCAGTTGGCGAGCACCTGTTGATAGCCATTGTTGTCGTTGCAATCACCCACTGGGTTGGCGAGCTGGTGGCCGCACTTGGAGCATGAACAGGCACTCAGCAAACGGTTTCAAGAGAGCATCTGAAGCCCGTAGCTGCGCGCAAGCGTACCCCGTAACCCAAATGCCGTATGGTCAGGAAGAGAGGTGATAGACGATAGTCAGCGAGTAGGTTTCATGTCAGATTTAAAGGCGATTCGGAAATAATGGTGGATGAACTAAACCCTAGAAAAGGAGAGTTTCCCATGAACAAACAAATTGAGTTTTCAAAACCCCGACACACAATCTACGCAGCGAAGACTGCCACCCTGTCCTTGTTCTTTTTGGGTTCCTCAGCAAAATTTGTGGGTACATTCTGGTTCTGGGAGATTGCCA
>CAYLJZ010000082.1:6297-9805 GCA_964384085.1 uncultured Desulfobacteraceae bacterium | reverse complement strand
GAAAGATATTCGTATCGAAAGTGGTTTTCAGGCATAAGACTCAGTAACTATTCTGGTGTAACGAAGCGGAGCAGAGAATGGGCATCAAACTTCACAAACCGACCTCGCCGGGAAGAAGATTTCAGACCTCTTCCGAGTTTGAGGAGATAACACGACAGAAGCCCGAAAAGAGCCTTCTCAGGTCCCTGCAGGATAAGAGCGGCCGGAATTCAAATGGCCGCATCACCGTTCGGCACAGGGGAGGGGGGCACAGACGTGCGTACCGGCTGATAGATTTTAAGCGGGACAAAGACGGTGTCCCGGCTGTGGTAGCATCGATCGAGTACGATCCGAACCGGTCTTCCAATATAGCTCTTTTGCACTATGCGGACGGAGAAAAGCGGTATGTCCTGGCCCCTAAAGGAATTCAGCCGGGGGACCGGGTTATGTCCGGTAAGGGGGCGGAAATCAGGAATGGGAACGCCCTTTCCCTTAGAGATATCCCACTGGGAACGCATATCCACAATATCGAATTGAGCGTAGGACATGGCGGGCAGTTAGCGCGAAGCGCCGGAAGTTACTGTCAGTTAATGGCCAAGGAGGGAAAATATGCTCAGGTCAAGCTCCCCTCCGGAGAAGTTCGAATGGTCTTGCAGGATTGCAGGGCGACCATCGGGCAGGTGGGGAATCTGGACCATGAGAATATTTCCATCGGCAAGGCTGGAAGGAATCGATGGCTGGGAAAGAGGCCTCGGGTGAGAGGCGTTGCGATGAATCCGGTGGATCACCCCCATGGCGGGGGGGAGGGGAAATCCTCTGGCGGAAGGCATCCGGTGACACCGTGGGGTGTTCCGACAAAAGGGTACAGGACCCGCGTGAGGAAGCAGAGCGACAGGCTCATTTTAAAGCGGCGATCCAAATAGACTGAAGGGGCGGAGTAGGTGCACGGATAATCCGCCATCATCAAACTGTAGCATGCAGCAGGAGAAGAGATTTTGCCGAGATCTATAAAAAAGGGACCGTTTGTGGACACCCACCTACTGAAGAAGGTAGAAGCTGCAAGTGATACCGGCAGCAGGCAGATCATCAAGACGTGGTCTCGCAGATCCACGATCCTCCCCGATTTTGTCGGACTTACATTTGCCGTTCACAACGGCAAAAAATTTCTGCCGGTATTTGTGTCGGAAGATATGGTCGGCCACAAATTGGGTGAGTTTTCTCCTACAAGGACCTTTTATGGACATGCAGGAGATAAGAAATCGAAGTTGAAGGGGAAGCAGAAGTAAGGGACTGAAATGGAAATAAAAGCGGCAGCAAAATTTGTAAGGATTTCGCCCCGTAAAGCTCGCCTGGTCATGGGGCAGGTCAGAGGCAAGAAGGCAGAAGAGGCGCTGAATGAGCTTGCTTTCGCACCTCAACGGGGTGCAGGAATTGTCAAAAAGTTGATTCATTCGGCGGTAGCGAATGCCCAGGAGAACGCTGGCATGGATGTGGACTCGCTTTATATCGCCAAGATATACGCTGATGAAGGACCGACCTTGAAGAGGTGGCGGCCGCGGGCCCAGGGGCGTACAACCAGAATACGGAAGAGGACCAGCCATCTGACAGTTGTTCTGGACGAGAAATAGGTCGTGGGGTGTTGATGCGTCGAAGAGACATTTTGGTCACGCTGGAGGTGTATATTGGGACAAAAAGTTCATCCGATCAGTTTTAGATTGGGTATCAACCGGAGTTGGGACTCGAAATGGTTCGCTAACCAGCAATACAGCGATTTTGTGCTGGAGGATTTTCATATCAGGAAATTCCTGAAGAAACGGGTTCTCCAGGCAGGCGTTTCAAGAATTGAGATTGAGAGGGCGGCGAATAAGGTTCGGGTGCGCATGCATGTGGCAAGGCCTGGTATTGTGATTGGTAAAAAGGGCGTCGAGATCGAAAAACTCAAATCTGATTTAGAAAAAGAGATCAAGCGGGATGTGATCCTCGACATTCAGGAGGTGAGAAAAGCCGAAGTTGATGCCCAGCTGGTTGCTGAAAGCGTTGCCATGCAGTTGGTTCGGCGAATTGCGTTTCGACGGGCGATGAAAAAGAGCGTTACCTCCGCATTGAGATTCGGGGCCCAGGGTATAAAGATTTCCTGCAGCGGGAGACTCGGCGGCGCTGAAATGGCACGAAGGGAATGGTATAGAGAAGGACGGGTGCCGCTGCACACGATCCGGGCCGATATTGACTACGGATTTGCAGAGGCCTTCACGACGTACGGGGTCATTGGTGTAAAGGTGATCATATTTAAGGGTGAAATATTACCGAACAAGAATATTAAAGTTTAGGAAATGTTATGCTGAGTCCAAAAAAGGTCAAATATCGAAAAAGGCAACGGGGCCGAATGAAGGGTAAGGCTTATGCAGGGAGTACCCTTGAATTTGGTGAATATGGGCTCAAGGCGATGGAATGCGGCCTGATGACTGCGCAGCAGATCGAATCGGCGCGTATTGCTGTCACTCGGCACGTGAAGCGCGGCGGTAAGGTCTGGATTCGGATTTTTCCAGATAAGCCGATCGGCAAGAAGCCTCTCGAAACACGGATGGGCAAGGGAAAGGCGGCCCCCGATAAATGGGTGGCTGTGGTGAAGCCCGGAAGAGTTCTGTATGAGCTGGAAGGCGTTCCGGAGAGTGTGGCAGGAGAGGCATTCCGCCTGGCGGGGCACAAGCTCCCCTTCGCTACTAAATTTGTGAGTCGCGAGAAGGTATCCTCATGAAGGCAAGGGAACTCAGAGACCTCAGCGTAGACGAGTTGAGGGAAAAAGAGCGAGAGGCGAAGCAGGAGCTGTTTAACTTGAGGTTCCAGAAAGCCACGGGTCAGCTGGGAAATACTGCGGTTATTTCCAAGACAAAGAAAGATCTGGCGCGGGTGAAGACCGTGCTCAGGGAATTGTCGATGCAGGGACAATCGGATAACACGAGGGTATGATGGGAGAGCGTGGACAGCGAAAAAGCCTGATTGGGACGGTTGTTGGCAACCGAATGAACAAGACTGCTGTGATCCTGGTCGAACGTCTGATAAGGCATTCTATTTATAACAAATATGTTAGACGGCGTGCAAAATATCTGGCCCATGATGCCGGGGACATCTGTGGAATCGGGGACAAAGTGCGGATTGTTGAATGTCGGCCTCTGAGCAAACGTAAGAGATGGCAGGTCGTCGATATTATAGAAAAAAGCCGAGCGGCCTAACGGTCCGGCGGAGTTAAGGAAATGATACAGACTGAAACGAGGTTACGGGTGGCTGATAACTCTGGCGCCAAATCGGTCTCCTGTATTAAGGTTTTGGGTGGGTCCAAGAGAAGATACGCTACGGTTGGCGATATCATTGTCGTTGCCGTCAAGGAGGCGATGCCCAATTCCAAGGTAAAAAAGGGGGATGTTGTTCGGGCCGTGATCGTCAGAACTTCCAAGGAGATCCGCAGGATAGACGGCACCCATATTCGATTTGATGATAACTCTGCTGTCTTGATCAACGCCCAGGGTGAACC
>CAYLJZ010000082.1:0-6197 GCA_964384085.1 uncultured Desulfobacteraceae bacterium | reverse complement strand
ACCGTGTTGAAGGTGGATAGCGAGAAGGGACGCGTGCTTGTGGAAAAGGTGAACATGATTAAGCGGCATTCCAAGCCGAGCGCCAAGACCGGGCAAGGGGGGATCGTCGAGAAAGAAGCGCCCTTAAACATCTCCAACGTGATGATTGTCTGTGATAAATGCACCGAACGAACGAGGGTCGGGAAGAGGGTACTTGAAGACGGTTCAAAAGTCCGCATATGCCGGAAATGCGGCGAGCCCATGGATAGGTAATTTCATTTGGATCGTCGATTTTTGATTGAAAAAAATTGTGATGTTAGCCTGTTATTGGCGTATCACGTGACAGGGAGGAGCCGTCGTTGTCTCGATTGAAAGAAAAATACCATTCTGAGGTCGTTCCTTCTATGATGCAAGAATTCGGCTACAAGAGTATCATGGCTGTTCCGCGCATCAAGAAAGTGGTTCTAAACATGGGCCTCGGAGAAGCCATACAAAACATAAAGATCCTTGACTCTGCCGTCGAGGAACTGACGATGATTGCAGGGCAGAGGGCGGTTGTGACGAAGGCAAGAAAGTCAATCGCCGGCTTCAAGCTTCGGCAGGGTATGCCGATCGGGTGTACGGTGACATTACGGCGTGAAAGGATGTTTGATTTCCTGGACAAGCTCTTCAATGCCGGATTGCCCCGCGTAAGAGACTTCAGGGGCCTCTCAGATAAGGCATTCGATGGTCGGGGAAATTGCAGCATAGGGATCAGGGAGTTTATCGTCTTTTCAGAAATCGATTACGACAAAGTGGACAAGATGAAAGGGCTCAATGTCTCTATTGTCACAACGGCCCGAAGGGATGCGGAAGCGCTCTTCCTATTGAAACAGTTAGGGATGCCTTTCCGGAATTAGGGGGGCAACAGGTAAAGGGGAGGTTGTCTTGGCAAAGAAGTCGCTCGTTGTTAAGGCCCAGAGGAAACCGAAGTTCAGCGCCCGTCAGTATAACAGGTGTCCGATTTGCGGGCGGAGCCGGGCCTATATCAGGAAATTCGGTATCTGCCGGATATGTTTTAGAAATATGGCTTCCAGGGGTGAAATCCCGGGCGTGGTAAAATCGAGCTGGTAGACGCCGTTTGCGGTTCGAGCACCCGACAGATTTTCCGAATATAGAAGAGTAGGGGGCAGTGCAGATAAAATGACTATGACAGATCCAGTTGCCGATATGTTGACAAGGATTAGGAATGCCCTAAGGGCTTCCCATGAAGTGGTCAATATTCCGAGTTCGAAGCTGAAGATAAATGTTGCCAAGGTGTTAAAATCGGAAGGCTACATCAAGAACTTCAGGATTATTTCCGATGGTCAGCACCGTTACATACGTATTTTTCTTAAATATGATAAAGAAGGTGTGCCGGTCATTGAAGGAATCAAAAGGGTTAGCAAGCCCAGTTGTCGTGTCTATGTGGGTCGCGATCGTCTTCAGAAGGTGTTGAACGGATATGGCATCAGCATCATTTCTACGCCGAAAGGGCTGATGACCGATAATGAGGCGAGAAAAACAGGAGTTGGGGGAGAGATCCTCTGCTCGGTTTGGTAAGCGATTCACTGCCGCCTGAGGCTGGAAAGAGGGGAGGTTTTACATGTCACGCATAGGCAAACGGCCCATTTCAATACCGGCAGGTGTCGATATAACCGTTGATGGTGATCACGTGAGGGTGAAAGGCCCCAAAGGAGAGCTTCAACGGTTTGTTCATTCCAAGATATCCGTTAAAAGGGATGGGGACGCGCTTCTGGTGATCGCCAACGATGAGTCGAGGGAGGCCAGGTCTCTTCATGGACTTTTCGGGGCGCTTGTCAGTAACATGGTAACGGGCGTTACAAAGGGATTCCAAAGGGGGCTCGAGATCGTCGGGGTTGGATACAGAGCCGAAATGAAAGGAAGGACAGCGGTTTTCAGTCTTGGCCATTCTCACCCGATTCAATTCGATCTGCCTGAAGGGATAGACGCCACCATAGAGAAGAGCAAAATCGTCTTGAGCGGTATTGACAAAGAACTGTTGGGTGTGACCGCCGCAAAGATCCGCGGACTCCGTTCGCCAGAACCCTACAAGGGCAAAGGGATCAAATATGCTGACGAGATCATCCGGAGAAAAGCGGGCAAGGCGGGAACAAAATAGACATCAGTAGAAAGGGATGAAGGGGTTTCCGGAATGGGTGCTGTTAGCAGATCCGAGAGAAGATTGAGAAGAAAACGCAGGGTGCGAAAGAAAGTCAAGGGCACCTCTGAGATGGCTCGCCTGTGTGTTTTCAGAAGTTCAAAACACATTTATGCTCAGATTATAGACGATTCCGCGGGAAGGACGCTGGCTGAGGCGTCTTCCATGTCGAAAGACCTTCGAGGCAAGATCGGGAAGGACGGGGCGAACATGAAAGGCTCGGCAATGGTCGGTTCAGCGATTGGTGAATTGGCCTTGTCGAAGGGGATCAGGCGAGTTGTTTTTGATCGGAATGGTTTTTTATATCATGGTCGTGTCAAGGCGGTTGCTGAAGCGGCTCGGAAAATCGGTCTGGAGTTTTGATCTTAAAGGAGTGACATTCGATATCGTTTTCATGAGCGTTACGGGTGTTGGCCACAACGCTGAATGGCGAGAGATGATCTCTCAGATTATAAGCAGATTAAATTTGTTAAGAATGCATGCATAGGGAGATGAGCATTGTTTGCAGGAGAAGATGAAGCGCAGTTGATTGAGAAGGTTGTCCACATCAACCGGGTGGCAAAGGTTGTAAAGGGCGGTCGGCGGTTCAGTTTCAGTGCCATTGTGGTCGTTGGAGATGGCAAGGGAATGGTCGGGAGTGGACTCGGCAAGGCGAACCAGGTGCCTGAAGCCATTCGGAAGGGGGTTGAGAAGGCTAAAAGAGATATGAGAAATGTCTGCCTGAGCGAGAAGTCTATTCCGTACGAAGTAGTTGGCAACTGTGGGGCGGGCCGGGTACTGTTGAAGCCAGCCGGCAAGGGTACCGGTCTGATTGCTGGCGGTGCCGTTCGTGCGGTTTTGGAGGCGGCGGGCATTCAGAACATCCTCACAAAATGTCTGGGTTCCCATAACCCTCACAATGTCGTGAAGGCAACCATCAGAGGACTTCGCCTGCTAAGGGACCCAGAAAAAATCATGCTTCGAAGGGGAAAAATGGCCGAAGAGGGAGTCGGATAGCCTATCTATTAGGGAGCGGTTCCCTGAAGGGCTGTATATATTCGACGAAACCAGGGCTGAAGGTGAGAATAGGAAATGACGGAAACAATCAAGGTAACGCTTGTCAGAAGCGGACTGGGCAAGAATAAGAAGATGCGTCAAACGCTGAGGGGATTGGGTTTGACGAAGCTCAATAAGTCGGTGGAATTGAAAAATACACCAGCTATCAGGGGCATGATTGAGAAGGTCGCGTTCCTTGTCAGGCTTGGTTGAGATACGGGGAAAATAATGAAGATTAATGAGCTTTCACCTGCTGAAGGGTCAAGGAAAAAGAGAAAGAGAGTTGGAAGGGGCCCCGGATCGGGCCACGGAAAGACCGCTTGCAGGGGGCAAAAGGGACAGAACTCTCGTTCGGGGGGCGGCGTTCGGCCTGGTTTCGAGGGCGGGCAGATGCCCCTCCACAGGCGTCTCCCCAAGCGTGGCTTTACCAATCCGTTCAAGAAGGAATACAACGTCGTCAATGTCGACGATCTGAACCGTTTTGAAGTCGACACACCCGTTGACCCGGCTGCCTTTCGAGAGGCTGGGCTTGTCAAGAAAACGAGATATGGGATCAAGCTCTTAGGTGCCGGGGAGGTGACCCGACCCGTCATTGTCAGGATTCACAAGGCGAGCAAGACGGCTGTGGAAAAGGTAGTTGCCGCTGGCGGCAGAGTGGAAATCATATAATATTTGGAATGCAGTCCTGCGGCATGCCATACTCTTTAACCATGCGGAACGCATTCTAATTTCGATGGGTGAGACGGGATAGAGGAATGATCGGCGGATTTCAGAATATTGCCAAGATACCCGAACTGAAGAAAAAGATCCTATTTACGCTTCTGATGCTGGCGGTCTATCGCGTGGGGTGTCACATCCCAACCCCGGGAATCGATGGGGCGGCCTTGGCGGCATTTTTTAGCGCCAGACAAGGGACGCTTTTTGGCCTGTTCGACATGTTTTCGGGCGGGGCGCTGAGCCAGATGTCCGTGATGGCCCTGGGAATCATGCCTTATATCAGCGCGTCCATCATATTGGAACTGATGACGGTGGTGGTGCCCTTCCTGGAGAAGCTGAAAAAAGAGGGAGAACAGGGACGAAAGAAGATTACGCAGTATACTCGTTATGGAACGGTCATATTGAGCATTATCCAGGGATTTGGCATCGCTGTTGGTCTCGAAAATATGACCAGCCCGGGCGGGGCCATGATCGTGCCTGCCGGTGGCTGGGGATTTAGACTTCTTACGGTCATTACACTGACTGCCGGCACCTCTTTTCTCATGTGGTTGGGAGAGCAGATAACGGAGAGGGGAATTGGAAACGGGATCTCTCTGATTATTTTTGCCGGGATCGTTGCCGGGTTTCCAGTGGGGGTAGCCAATTCTTTCAGGCTGATGAGCACAGGCGAACTGACACCTTTCTTCATGGTCCTGATCGTTATTCTCATGGTTGCCGTGGTTGGAGTCATCGTTTTTGTCGAGAGAGGACAGAGAAGGATACCTGTCCAATACGCCAAGCGGGTAGTTGGCCGCAAGATGTATGGGGGGCAAAGCACCCATCTTCCGCTGAAGGTCAATACGGCAGGCGTGATCCCTCCGATTTTCGCTTCTTCGATTATCATGTTTCCGGCGACCATCGCTAATTTTCTGAGCGTGGATGAGTTCCCCTGGCTTCAGTATGTGGTCAATGCTTTGTCGCCCGGACATATCGTCTACACGCTGATTTATGTAACCTTCATATTTTTCTTCTGTTATTTCTATACGGCCGTCCATTTCAACCCGGTCGACGTTGCCGACAATATGAAGCGCTCAGGAGGCTTTATCCCCGGTATCAGGCCGGGTAAGAATACAGCCGAATATATAGACAGGGTGTTGACAAGGCTAACATTTTCGGGTGCCGTTTACGTGTCGGCAGTCTGTGTCCTTCCCAACATTCTGATCTATCATTTGAATGTGCCGTTCTATTTCGGTGGAACCGGCCTCCTGATAGTGGTCGGTGTGGCAATGGACACGACGAACCAAATCGAGTCCCATTTGTTGACCCGTCATTACGAAAGCTTTATGAAAAAGGGATTTGGAAAGGCGAGATAGCCGCCTCGGCGGATTTGTCTGAAATGGGCGGGTCATCGGGGAAGGATATATGCCCAAGGAAGAAGCGATTGAGGTCGAGGGGATTGTGATTGAGACGCTGCCCAATGCCATGTTCAGGGTCGAACTCAAGAACGGACACCGGGTCCTGTCTCATATTTCGGGTCGAATCCGAAAGAATTTTATAAAGATATTGCCCGGGGATATGGTGGTGGTGGAATTGTCCCCCTATGATTTAACCAGAGGACGGATCGTATATCGGGGCAGCAGACAGTGATGCCCGGATCCCGAAGAGTGAGTAACCTTGTCAGGCCGTTTTGGTAAAGATCAAAAAGGCGGAAAAATGAGGATGTTAGGGTCATGAAAGTGAGGGCATCAATCAAGAAGATCTGTAAACGGTGCAAAATCATTCGACGCAATGGAATAACCCGTGTGATTTGTGACAATCCTCGTCATAAGCAGAGACAGGGATAATGTGGGTTGCCAAAAAGGCAAAACCCGATCGTTCAATGATGAGCGGGCTTTAGACTATCTATAGAAGAGGAGTTGAAAATTGGCAAGGATCGCGGGTGTCGACTTACCAAGGGGAAAACGGATTGAGATTGCGCTCACCTACATTTATGGTATCGGGAGATCGGCGGCGCAAAAGATACTCTCCGAGGCGGGCGTGGATTTTGGAGTTAAATCGGATGATCTCACCCCCGATCAGATCACCGGTATCAGAAAGGTCATTGATGAGAAATGCAAGGTTGAAGGTGACCTGAGACGGGAACTCTCCATGAACATCAAGCGGCTGATGGATCTCGGCGCGTATCGTGGATTGAGACACAGGAGGGGTCTGCCTGTTAGAGGACAACGGACCAGCACGAACGCAAGGACGAGAAAGGGGCCGCGAAGGGCCGTTATGGGAAAGCGAA
>CAYLJZ010000081.1:5125-10553 GCA_964384085.1 uncultured Desulfobacteraceae bacterium | reverse complement strand
ACCACTAAAGACGATGTCGGGTTCTGGCTTTACAGCTCAGGGTCTACGGGCCTGCCGAAAGGCGCCGTCCATTCCCACTTCGACATGGTTGCAGCGACAGAGGCCTTTGGGCAAGGGGTCCTGGGGCTTCATGAGAAGGATGTCGTCTACTCGACAGCCCGGCTTTTTCACGCCTATGGCCTCGGCAACTCCTGCTATCTCCCCTTCGGCGTAGGCGCCTCCGTGATCCTGAGTCCAGAAGCGCCCAGGCCGGAAAATGTCCTCCGGCTTGTTCAGCGCTTCCGTCCTACGGTCTTTTTTGACATCCCCACGCATTACGGTGAGATGCTTGACTATCTGGAAAGAAGGGATAGAGAGAGCGGAAACAGGCCTGATCCCGACAGCGCCCACGAATTCTCCTCCGTTCGCATCTGTGTTTCCGCGGGCGAGGTCCTTCCGGCTGAGATTTATCGTCAATGGAAAGACCGCTTCGGCATAGAGATCCTCGATGGCATCGGGACCAGCGAGCTTGTCCATATCGTTATCTGCAACCGGCCCGAAGACGTACGGCCAGGGTCCTCTGGCAAGCCTGTGCCGGGTTATGAGCTGAAGCTGGTGGATGATACCGGAAAGGAGGTCCCAAAGGGTCAGATCGGAACGCTTTTGGTCAAAGGTGAGACTGGGGCTCAGCAGTATTGGCGGGGGCGCGAGAAGACCCTGGCCACGATGCAGGGCGAATGGATCAACACAGGGGATAAATATTATGAGGATGCGGACGGTTACTTCTGGTGCGCCGGCCGCGCCGACGATATGCTGAAGGTCGGCGACACCTGGGTCTCTCCCATCGAAGTGGAAAACTGCATCACGGGACATCCGGCGGTCCGTGAAGCGGCTGTCGTCGGGCACACAGACGAAAAGGGCCTCATGAAGCCCAAGGCGTTTGTTGTTTTACGGGAAGACGCCGACCCGTCTCAGGAGCTCGAAAAGGATATCAAAGAGTGGGCCATGGAGAGGCTGACAGAGCATAAATATCCCCGCTGGATCGAGGTTGTGAAGGAACTGCCCAAGGGCGCTACCGGCAAAATTCTGCGATCCAAACTGAGGTAGTGGAGGCCAACAGGAGCCTTTGGCTCCCAAACCCGGCGAAATGAATCCATAAAAGGCCAGGCTTGGTTTGCTGGGCATGTGTGCCCACGCTCAGAGGTTCATGTTTTGAGGTTTGTGAACGGGGGTGCCTTGTATTTCCTTTGACCGAGGATCCCCATTTTTTTATACTCACCGAAAATGAAGACATTCCTGGCAGCGTTCGCGGGCAGGCCGACACTCCGGATTTTCAAGGGACACCCCCTTGGAAGCCTTAAGGAAACACGGAGGTTCATCCGGGCAATACGGTTAGGGGCCGAATATACGAAACTATCAATAGGATTGAGAGACGCTCAGTGAGAAAGGTACGAGTATGAAGGTATTGATTGTCGCCTCAGAGGCGGCGCCCATGGCCACGGCCGGGGGTTTGGGCGATGTGGTGGGGAGCCTCCCTGCGGCCCTGGCCGAACTGGGATGCTCGGTCTCGGTAGCCATACCTGCCTATCGAACCGCTCTCGATCGGCTTGGCTCATGGGACGTTGTGGTCGAGGGGATTTCGATTCCGATGGGCCTGGGAACACTGGCAGGAGACATCCTCCTCAGCGAGCTGGCGCCTGGAGTGCCCCTCTATCTGGTCCGCAGTGATTCATTGTTTGACAGGGAGGGGATCTATGGGACTCCGGCCGGGGGGTATTGGGACAACCCTGAACGGTACATCTTTTTCTCCCGCATGATCCCTCCCCTGTGCGCGTCGCTTTCGCTCCGCCCCGATATAATCCTGGCAAACGACTGGCAGACCGGCCTTGTCATGGCCCTCCTCAACGAGGGTGCCGTGCCGGGCGCGGCCGGGGTATTCAGCATCCACAATATGGGTTATCTGGGCCTGGTTCCCCCTGAGCGAAGCGGAACCATCGGTCTCCCTTCCTCTTACTATTGGATGAACGGGCTGGAGTTCTACGGGCAGATGAGCCTGCTCAAGGCCGGGATTGTCTATGCACGGAATGTGGTGACGGTGAGCCCCACCTATGCACAGGAAATCCAGACCCCGGAATCGGGCTTTGGTCTGGATGGGTTGCTGCGTTCCATCAGCGGTCGGCTTCGCGGCATCCTCAACGGCGTGGATTACGAGATCTGGAACCCGTCCATTGACCCCCATCTGGTCCGCACCTATTCGCCGATGGACCTCTCGGGCAAGTCCGCGTGCAAAGAAGATCTTCTGAAAGAGATGGGCCTCCCCGCTGAACTGGGAGCGCGACCTCTTGCAGGGATGGTCACTCGTCTGGTGGAGCAGAAAGGCTCCGGCCTTCTGACCGATGCCTGCCACGCGCTCTTTTCCATGGGCATGGGACTGGTGGTTTTGGGATCGGGCGATACGGCTTATGAACAGGCGCTCGTCGATCTTCAGGCTCGATATCCGGATCGTCTGGGATTAAAAATAGGCTTCGACCCTGTTCTGGCCCACAAGATTGTGGCAGGGAGCGACATTTTTCTGATCCCGTCCCTCTATGAGCCGTGCGGCCTCACGCAGATGTACAGCCTCAAGTACGGGACGATTCCGGTGGCCCGGGCCACGGGGGGTCTCAGGGATACCATTGTGGACCCCAATGAGGGAACGTGTGAAGGGACCGGATTCAAGTTTGACCGGTTTCACGCTACCGATCTGGTGGCTGGGGTTGCCCGGGCGGTAATGGCGAGGGAGCACCCCCATCTCTGGAAAGTCATGCAACAGAATGCCATGGAGCAGGACTTCTCCTGGCGCCGTTCAGCAGAGTCGTACCTGACACTCTTTGAACAGACAGTGGCAGGCGTTGGATGACAGTGAAGCGGTGGGCCGTTGTAGGGTGCATTTTTTGGTCATGAGTGATAGGAGGGGCATAAGGAGCGAGCCGCAGAAACGACTCGATAAAAATTGAGAGATGAGGAAGTCAATGGTCAGTTATCGAAAATACCTCTGCATACACGGGCATTTCTATCAGCCGCCTCGAGAAAATCCCTGGCTCAACCAGATAGAGTTCCAGACATCCGCCTTGCCGTATCATGATTGGAACGAGCGGATTACACGGGAATGTTACGGGCCCAACACGCGTGCCCGTCTCCTTGGAAAGGAGGGGAGAATACGGGCCCTCCTCAACAATTATGAACACATGAGCTTCAACTTCGGCCCGACCCTCCTGACCTGGCTCGAAAAGGCCTATCCCTGGATTTACGGGGAGATTATCGCCGCCGACCGCGTCAGTATGGATCGCCGCCATGGCCACGGAAATGCGCTGGCCCAGGTCTACAACCATATCATCATGCCCCTGGCGACCCGGCGCGACAAGCTCACCCAGATCCGGTGGGGACTGGCAGATTTCAGACATCGGTTCGGCCGGCCGGCGGAAGGGATGTGGCTCGCCGAAGCCGCAGTGGATTCCGAGACCCTCAGATTGATGGCTGCAGAAGGGGTAAAATTCACGATCCTGTCGCCGGATCAGGCGGCTTGGGTGCGTCACATTGGAAAATCCGGCCGAATGGAGGGATGGAGAGACGTTTCGGGGGGGCGAATCGACGTGACCAGGCCCTACCGCGTTCTCCTCGATGGATCGGGCGGAACATCCATGGCGATCTTTTTTTATCATGGACCCACTTCGCGGGCCGTCGCCTACGAAAAACTCCTCGCCTCGGGCGACAAGCTGCTGGCCCGTATCGAGGCTGCCTATGATGGGGATGGAGAGGGACCGGAGCTCATCAGCGTGGCCACAGACGGAGAATCCTATGGGCATCACTTCAAGTTCGGCGATATGGCCCTGTCGTGGCTCTTCGATGATCTGAAAGGGGGAGACCGGATCACCCTGACCAACTATGGGGAATACCTGGAGCGGTTTCCTCCTGAGGATGAGGTCCGGATTATCGAGAACAGCGCCTGGAGTTGCGCTCACGGCGTTGGAAGGTGGTGCTCCGACTGCGGATGCAGTGTCAGTCATACGCCGGGATGGAATCAGGCCTGGCGGGCCCCCCTGCGCAAGGCCATGGACTGGCTGGCCGGAAAATTGGCGGCTGTATTCGAGGAGAGAGGAGGAGACCTGTTCAAGGATCCCTGGAAGACCCGGGATGACTATATCGCCCTCCTGCTTCATCCTGCCACCGAGGATTGTGATCGCTTCATGAACGATCATTCGAGCCGATCTCTTGACAGAAAAGAGCGGGTCCAGGCGTTGCAGCTCTTAGAATCTCAGCGGATGGCCCTCTTCATGTTCACCAGTTGCGGATGGTTTTTTGACGACATCTCCGGGCTGGAGGCGACTCAAATCCTGAGATATGCAGCGAGGGGGATCGATCTCGTGAGGCCGTGGGTGCGGGAGGACCTCGAGGCCCGCCTGATGGAGTTCCTGGCCCAGGCCCCGAGCAACGACCCGGCCTATGGAAACGGGGCCGTGGTCTACCGGGAAAAGGTGGCCCCGTCCCGCATCAGGCCCTCACTGGCTGCAGCCAACTACGCCCTTGCCGTTTTGGGCTGGACCGCGGTGACAGCCACTCGGGAAGGGAAGGCCGCCCCCCTGAAAGGAATGGTGATTTCGCAAAAAGAGGTCTCTTTCCGTGCCGGAGAGGCTCACGGCATCATAGGTGAGGCAACCATTGTCGAACCGGGGACCGGATCTGATGCACGGCGGCTTTACCTGGCGTATCACGATCCTGGCGCCGGCTTTGGCTGCATGGTGGGAGAAGGGCTTCAAGCCGGTGATCTGGATCAAATGGGAGTTGAAATGGCCCGGGGATCTTCAGCAAACCGGGGAGAGGGGATTCGAATGGTTTTTGAGCGGCGGGTCAGCCGTGTCGAGGCATATACGATTCGGGACCTGATACCGGACATGCGCAATGCCCTGATCAGCGGAATGTTTCATTGGCTGGACCACCACATTGGAAAGACCATCGGCGGCCGAAGGATCGAGTCCGAAGCATTTCTTTCCCTCCTTCAAGAAACCGGAGGACCGCTCCCCGAGGCCCCAAACCACATTCTCAGCATCCTGATTGCCGACGAACTCGGCAAGATTGCCGATGTGGCAGGGTCGCAGAGGATTGTCGATTGGACATGGCTCGACATCCTGGCAAAGCAGTCTGCATTGCAGCAGGTCAGACTGGATGATCGTTTTATGAAACAAACGGCCCAATCGATTCTCAGCTCCCTGATGGATACCATGTCTTCAACCCGGAACCCCACTTTCTTCTCAGAGATTATGGACTTCCTGGATATGTGCCGAAATATCGGTGTGGAGCCGGACCTCTGGGAAGGCCAAAATGCCTATTATGACCGGCATCGGGATCAGGCCTTTCGCGAGACACTCGATGCGGAAGCCACCCAGCTCTTCGATAAGCTGGGCGTGCGGCT
>CAYLJZ010000081.1:0-5025 GCA_964384085.1 uncultured Desulfobacteraceae bacterium | reverse complement strand
AACTGAGTGCTCAGTCGGTTTATTTTTCACCGGGATATTCGTCATGTCGAAAAAAGAGTCCATCATCCGCGCGGCCACCATTCTCTTTTCCAAGAGGGGCTTTGAAAATACACGCATGTCGGAAATCTCAAGGATGACCGGTGCAGCCGAGGGGACGATTTTTTATCATTTCAAGAACAAGGAAGACCTCTTTCTGGCCATCCTCGAGCAGTTTGGACAGGAGATCATGGGCGAGTTCGACCGGTATCTGGGGGAGATGAAATTTAAAACCGGCATGGAAATGCTGGAAGGGTGCATTTCCTTCTATCTCTCTCTGGCAGATACCATGGAAGACCGCTTTCTCCTCCTTCACCGGCACGACGCCTATGAACTGGCCAGGGTCAACAGTGCGTGCAAGGGGCATCTCGAGGCGGTCTACAACGGACTCGTGGGCATCTTTGAACGGGCGCTGGTCAGGGGGCAGGCGGACGGATCCATCGCCCCGATGCCAGCGAACAAAATCGCCATGATCATCTTTTTGATGGTGGACGGTCTGGTGCGCTTCAACACCTATAAGTTATACGATGCCAGCGCCCTCTACGATGACCTTCTCTCGTCAATCCATCGCATTCTCGTCAACCTTCAGCCGTCTGGATAGGAGTGGACTATGTTTGCCAAGATCTTTCCTTTTATTTCCTGGTTCAAGAACTACGACAAATCATCCCTTCAAGCGGATGGCCTGGCCGGCTTGACCGTGGCTTTGGTGCTCATTCCCCAGTCCATGGCCTATGCCCAGCTCGCAGGGCTCCCCCCCTACTATGGGTTGTATGCCTCTTTTCTGCCGCCCATGATAGCCGCCCTGTTTGGATCGAGCAGGCAACTGGCGACAGGGCCGGTAGCCGTGGTCTCCCTCATGACCGCGGCCTCTCTCGCGCCGTTGGCTACCGCGGGGAGCGAGGGATACATCGTCTATGCCATTTTGCTGGCCCTCATGGTGGGTCTCTTTCAGTTTTCTCTCGGCATCCTTCGCTTGGGGGTGGTGGTCAACTTTTTGTCCCATCCCGTGGTGAATGGGTTTACCAATGCCGCTGCCCTGATCATTGCCACATCGCAGCTTTCCAAGATGTTCGGAGTCTATGTGGACACGGCGGAACATCACTACGAAACGGTATACAACGTTGTCATTGCGGCCTTTCATCACACCCACTGGCCGACCCTCGTTATGGGCGCAGGGGCCTTTGCCATCATGTACGGCCTCAGGGCGCTCAATCCCAGAATCCCCAACGTCCTGGTGGCGGTTGCCATCACCACGACGATTTCCTGGGCCATAGGGTTCGAGCACAATGTCAAGGTCCCTGTATCCAGCATCGAATCGAGAGAGGTGCAGGACCTCATCAGCCGCTTCAATGATTCGGTCCAGACAGGGAGCGACCTGGCCGGCGCGCGCACCAAGGCCTACACCGTTCTCGAAGAGACTCGAAAAGAAAACGACGTGAAAGCGGTGATGCGGGCCGAACACGAGATCACCCTGTTGACGCACGACATTGAAGCGGCCAAAGAAGAGGCCGCCAGTACCCGTGAGAAACTTCGATCTCTGCTTTTTACCGGAGTGACGGGCGCGGACGCGAAGCCTACCTTTTACCTCAAAGGGGCATCCTCGAATGAGACAAAGGGAGACGGGAGGACATGGCAGATAAAGGTGGGAAACAACCCCCTCAAAGAGGACAGCCTTCTTTTCTTCGGGGGAGGGGCCGTTGTTGGTGTCGTGCCCAAGGGACTTCCCTCCTTTACCGTGCCCAAATTCGATTTAAAGGTTGCGGGGCATTTGTTTTCCTATGCCGCCATTATCGCCCTGTTGGGGTTTATGGAGGCCATCAGTATTGCCAAGGCCATGGCGGCCAAGACGGGCCAGCGGCTGGATCCGAATCAGGAACTGATCGGGCAGGGTCTGAGCAATATTCTCGGCTCCATCGGAAAGAGCTATCCGGTTTCCGGTTCGTTCTCCCGCTCCGCAGTAAACCTTCAGTCTGGGGCAGTGAGCGGTCTTTCCAGTGTCTTTACCAGCCTGGCCGTGGTCATTGTCCTGATGTTTCTGACCCCCCTTCTGTATCACCTTCCGCAATCGGTTCTCGCTGCGGTCATCATGATGGCCGTCATCGGGTTGATCAATGTTTCCGGGTTTGTTCATGCCTGGAATGCCCAGTGGTACGATGGGGCCATTTCCATTATTACCTTTCTGGCCACCCTCGCTTTTGCGCCTCATTTGGACAAGGGGATTATGATCGGCGTGACGCTCTCTATCCTGATGTTCCTCTACAAGAACATGCGGCCCAAGGTTGCCTCCCTGTCGCGATACGAGGATGAGGCCCTTCGCTGCGTGACCACTCATGGATTGAAGGAGTGTCCGTACATCTCCATGGTGCGGTTCGACGGGCCCCTCTTTTTTGCCAATGCCAGCTACCTCGAGGATAAGATCACGGAATTTATGCTCAAAAAGAAGGACCTGAAACATATTATCATTGTGGCGAACGGCATCAACGATATCGATGCATCGGGCGAAGAGACCCTGTCTTTATTGGTGGACAGGGTCAGAAGCGCAGGGGTCGATATCTCCATGAGCGGCGTGAACGAATCGGTGATGAGTGTTCTGGATCGCACCCATTTTATTGCGAGGATAGGGAAGGACCATCTCTATCCGACAATGGAAAAGGCTATCTCATCGGTTCACAAAGAAGCGCACGCATCGGCAGATGAAAAGGTCTGCCCGCTTCTCTCGGTATGCCGCCTTGCATGATCGAGGGTTGCAGGAATTGATGCAGCGCCAAGTGGTCAGAACAGCTTCACCATGTGATGAAAAGAAAAGGGGTTTGACATGACAGCAATCAGTATATTCAGCGGCATTTTCTGCGGCGCGGAACCGGTTGTCGCCGGACTGGTTTCCGAAACCGGTTATGATCTGGTCACGGATGCGGATATGGCTCTCGAAGCGAGCGAGCTTTCGGGCCTGTCCCAGCAAAAAATAGAACGGGTGTTTTCGGGCAAGGCATCGGTATTCAACAAATTCACCCACGAAAGGGAACGATCGATCGCCTATCTCAAGATGGCCCTGGCTCGAAAGCTCTCGGATACGAGCATCGTCCTCGACGGGTGTGTTTCTCATCTGATCCCCCAGCCACTGGGTCATGTGCTTCGAGTCTGCCTGATCGCCGCAATGGCCTTCAGAATAGACAAGGCCCTTCAGGATCGCGGCCTGAATGAGCATGATGCGGGGAGGCTTATTCGAAAACACGATGAAGACGCCGTCAACTGGGTCCATAGCCTGGTGGACGTGAATGACCCCTGGAGCGCCTCTCTCTACGATATGCTCCTGCCCACGGACAAGATGGGCGCGGATGCGATTATCGCCCGTATACGGGATGCGATGAAAAAGGACGTTATGAGGGACACACCTCAATCAAGGAAGGCAGTGGAGGATTTTCTTCTGTCTGCCAATGTGGAAGTGAGCCTGGCCAATGAAGGACACAGCGTCGGCGTGGAGGCGAAAGAAGGCAATGTTTCTCTGACGATCAACAAGCACGTTCTCATGTTGAGCCGGCTCGAAGATGAACTCATCAAGATCGCGAGTCAGGTCCCGGGGGTGAAGGGGGTGACCACCCAGGTGGGGAAAGGGTTCTACCAGGCGGATATCTACCGGAAACATGATTTCGAGATGCCTTCAAAGGTTCTGCTCGTGGATGATGAACGTGAGTTCGTAGAGACCCTCTCGGATCGGTTGGTGATGCGCGAAATGGGGTCGGCCGTGGCCTATGACGGGGAATCGGCCCTGGAATTGATCAAAACCGATGAACCCGAGGTGATGATCCTGGATCTTAGAATGCCCGGCATCGACGGCATCGAGGTCTTGAGAAGGGTGAAACAGACGAACCCTGAGATAGAGGTGATCATCCTCACGGGCCATGGATCCGAAAAAGACAGGGAAATTTGTATGGACCTGGGGGCATTCTCGTATCTTCAGAAGCCAGTGGATATCGAGAAACTGAGCGAGACGATCAACAGCGCCAACGAAAAAATCAGGCGCAGGAACAGGTCTAAAGACAAGGGATAGCCATTGGGGGTCAATTCAGGCTACCAGGGACCTGCCGGACCCCATGGGCCCCAGGGACCCCAAAGCCCCCAGTTCATGGAGGCATTGGCATTCATTTCCGCTGCCATCCGTTGTTCCTCTGCGATCTCCTTCTGCAGGGCGAGGTTCTGATAGCGCTGGTACGCCTGCTCGTTCCCAATATAGATGCATTGGCAGGAGGTGGCATCGGCGTACACATAGTAGAGTTTACCTTCGTGCTGGTGAGGGACGAGCTTTCGCTGGGTCAAGGTTTTCAGATGATCGAGCTTGTCGGGCGTGTCGGCCAGGCGCATCTGGAATCCTGACGCAGCAAGGAGCCGTTCGGTGTCCATGGCATTTTGATTCTGCATGGCCGCACAAGCGGAGAGGGCCAGTGCAAACGCGGCCAGGACAGCGGCCCATTTCAGAAGATCCTTCACGTGCGAAAAAACAACCATCGGTCTGCCAGGTCTTTGCATGGATATTCCCTCCTTCAGGTAATGCGGGCTCTCGGTGGATTACCGTGATAATGTCCTTTTCTTCAAATCGGGGTTTCAGGTTACAGGGTTCAGAAATCACCCGCACCGAGTATCGAAATTGGATGGCAGGTTTTGTCAATCGACAATCATCAATCGACAATCATCCATCCAGTTGTGCCTCGACTATTTTCGCTGACGGGCCAGGATGACGAAGTTGTCTTTGAAACCGACGTTGAACAGGTCTCCCACGTTGAAACCCGTATCGACCAGGTGCCCTTTCGGAATAAGGATCCCCTCCCGGGTCATTTTCACGGGTCCGGTATCCCTGTAGAGTCCCTCCACGTCAATGTATCTTTTCAGTCGATAGCTGAGGTAGGCCACCTTCCGCTGGAGCGCCTGAAGGGTCAGTTGCGTCAGCTCGCAGATCTTGTCCGCCTCCTTGTATTTGTGTATCAGCATGAGGAG
>CAYLJZ010000080.1:0-10678 GCA_964384085.1 uncultured Desulfobacteraceae bacterium | reverse complement strand
GTGTTACCCTCCAGGCATGATTTTGTTTGAATTTTTATTGCAACGTTACATCTAATGGACAAGAGGACCGGGTGGCACTTGTCGATCCTCGGAGGGGTAACTCCAGTCGCCCTACGGGCTCCTTCCGTTACCCCTCCGCCACCCTCTCCTCCCCAGGGACTGCATCTAAGAAAGAGAGAAAAATGGTCTTGACAACCCCGTCCACCTCACTCTTTGGGTGCGGAAGGACTCGACCAATTTGAAGGTATGGCGCCTCCGCCCCAGTTCGTCTTTTTGGGTGGTGCGGCGCAGAAACATGGGGTCACGATATTTCGCCCCGCAACCAAAGTCAAGGGGAAATCCAGTCGGCAAATCATTTTTTGTCACTACAAATGCCAGGCCGAACGTAACCTATTGATATTATTATGCCAGGTTAGCAAAAATACCCCAGTTTCGGACTTTCGACCCATGTAAACCATGAAGTTGCGTTAAGTGCATTGTGGTGTTGAAGGAAGATGTGAGGGGTGTCAGCGGATCGGAACTGCAACGATGGTGCAGGGACAAACTGGCCTCGTATAAGGTCCCTCAGTACATCGAATTCAGAGACATGCTCCCCAAATCCAAGGTGGGTAAGCTTTTGAGAAGAGAAATCAGGGACGAAGAAAGACGAAAGGTTGAGAAGGGGAAGGAGGTCTCACGCACTTAAAAGATCCTGTGACCGACCGCCGAAGCGGCCGGCTGGATCTTACAGGTTACCTATAGCGACGCACAGTTCAAGCACTCTTTCAACCCATCCCCAGTCTGCTAACGGACTTGCCGTTATTGATTAAAAAAGCAGTTGAAAAAAGAGATCTGACCCGTCGCCCCTAAAGCATGCCATTGAAGGCGATAAGTGGCCGAATCTGGGGTAGCAGGAGTGCTATTTGGCAACGGAAGACTTTTGTACAGCACGGATCAGACTTGAGGCATCCTTGTTGCTGACGTTGTGTTTTATGAGGATATCTGTCGCGTTAACCTTTTTGCCGTAGTAGGCTTCATTTAACCCATCGCGAACCGCGACCACGGCCCCATCCACGGAAACACCACCGAACAGGCCTTTAACGCGTGAAAAACTCAGGATGTCTGCACTGAGGTTGGCCGTGGCGGCCGCAGCGCCAATTCCTACCGGGCCTACGGCCACGCTTCCATCGGCGCCCAGTTTAAGACTATCGGACAAAAAGGCGGTAACGCCCCGATCGGTCATGGCAAGGAGAACGATTTCAGAGGCCGACCCACCGATTTGAAGGCCGAAGCTCGCTTCGCCGATGGTGTAAAAGGCAGGGCCGAACCATTTCTGGCTTTTTCCATCGCGGGCCAGAAACACGCCGCTTCCACCGGATGCCCCCACGATGAAGGCGCCTTTCAGTACCTGCGGGGCGATGAAGATGCCCTTTGCCGTCTTCATCAGGTCACGAAATCCGTCCATCTCTTTGGCTGTTTGGAAGCCTTCAAGGGTCATCTTGGCCTTATCGACCAGTTGCTTTGCATCCGTCGCATCATCAGCCAGGGCAGGTCCCACCCCCAAAAAAACCAGCAGGCCTGTCAGTAAAACGGTCATCAGCTTCATCGAATTTCTATATAACGTGTTCATGTTCACTTCCTCCTTCTGGGCTTTTAAAGCCTTTAATAAATTATAGTAACCGTCATCCCTCACTGGGACACCAAAAAACCCTGTTTCGTTGAATAGTCATTATAGCGAAACAGACCTTGTGAGTCAACGGAAAGCGAAGCGCGTGCTGATTGTGGGGCCCTTCATGGGATCACCAAGGGATCCCGTGGACTCAGTTCGTCCTCCGGATCATCTGATCCATGATGGTGGAGGCAAGCTCCGCAAAGGAGGGGTCATTGATATGGAGGTCCACTGTTTCGATGGGCGCCTGGGGACTTAAAAGCTGTCGCAATGTCTCCATAAACTCAGTCTGGGCCGGCGGGTCATGGAGGGGTCTTCCCTCGCCATCGGCCTCGGACCAGCCCTTCATGGGGACCAGGACCCTGATGCCCGAGATATCCTGATTCAGTTTTCCAGCCAGTTGTCTGGCGATAAACCGGGTTTCGTCCAGGCTCAGTCGGACAGCGGAGCGGAAATCGTAGAAAAAGATGCTTCGGCCTTTCAGCGTTTCAGGGACGTTGTGACGGGTGAACTCGAGGACCGCGCAATCCAGGCCCCCCGGCACCACCAGTCGCGGGATATGACGACCGGGAACGGGTTCGAGCCGGGCTGGGCCGATCCCCCTGCAATAGCCGCCCATCAGTTCATCGGCCAGCTCGTGGGTTGCCAGGTCCAGGATGCCGTCAAAATACCCTTCGGCCGCCAGTTCCTCCATGGCCATACCGCCCGTGCCGTTGGCATGAAATGCGATGACTTCGTAGCCCAATTCCTCCAGAAATGCCTTGATAGCCTCTGCCGCTCTGGTGATGAATCCAAACATGGTGAGGGCCACCCGTTTTTTGTCGCCCGATTGTTTCCACTGGTCGCGGACCATACCGGATATTGCCCCCGCGGCGCGATCGAGAATCTTGCCGGTGATGCTGTTGACCCCAAGGATATCCGCCACGCTGTGCATCATGGTGATATCTCTGGTGCCCACGACGCGCTTCATGTCCCTGGACGCCACTGTGGAGACCATCACCTTGGGGACCCCCAATGGGAGTGCCTTCATAATGGAGGCGCCGATATGGGTCCCGGTGCCGCCACCGGCTGAGATCATGCCGCATATATCGCCCTTTTGATAGAGATCGCTGACGAGCGTCCTGGCCGCTGCTATGACGGCCTCGATGGCCCTGTCCCGGTCCGTCATATTTACCCCCCCTTCCTGAATGACCTGCTGGTAGAGGTCGTAGTCTGCCGGGAAGGGAGAGGGGCGTTTGGTGCCCACATGGATGGTGATGGCAGGGATACCCCTTTCTTCGATACGCGCTTTCAGGAAGCGGTGTTCTTCTCCTTTTGAATCGAAAGTGCCGACAACAGCAACGGCTGGGGTCTGTGTCACAACGTTTCCCTCCTGAAGGATGTTCTGTAAAGGTCTGGGTTGGGCCGGGACGTTATCACACACGAACCATCAATGCAACATCACGTGTGCTGAAAATGGCCTTTGAGACCCTTTGGTGATTTACCTGGAAAGACTTACGGAATAAGCTTAACCGCATCTTGCGCGAACGGACCGGAATGAAACGGGTTTGCGCTTGACAGGGATAACCCCGCTTCCCTATAAAGGAATTGTTGTCTGCGTGAAAGCAGCAATTCTCATTTTGGAAAAATGCTCTTGTGGGAGCGGCTTTCAGCCGCGAAAAGTCATGGCAAGATGCCACTCACACAGAATGTTGACGCCGGGTCTGCCTTATAATGAGAATTGCTGGCGTGAAGTGGAAGGATGGGAGTAGACGCCATTTATATGCTGAAATTGGGAGGCAATCGAGGACCATGAAATCAACGTCATACAATCTGATCATGTCGGCCCTTTACAAGGGGATGAAGGGGAATCGGCCCCCGGCGGGAAACCCTACTTCCATCGTATGTCACGGACTTATGGACGCGTGCGGGATCTCCTTTCCCGAGGCCCATCTCAATCCCCAGGCCATGGCCGAGCTGGCCCTGGCAGGGCATGAGATCCTGGGTTTCGATACGGTCATGCCGGAATACAGCGTCGATCAGGAGGCCGCGGCCCTTGGGTGTGAGATCGACTGGGGCGACCGGGATCGAATGCCGGACACCAAATTCTTTCCCCATGCGGACTTTTCCGACGTGGTGGTCCCGAAGGATTTTGTGGAAAAACCCTCGATCCGGGTGGTCCTGGACGCCCTCTCGATTCTGCGTCGTCACATGGGGGGAAAGGTCGCCATCATCGGCAAGGTTATGGGTCCGTGGACCCTCTCCTATCACGTGGCGGGAACCCAGAATTTTCTCCTTCAGATCGGGATGGAAGAGAAGGAAAAGGTCAAAAAGATGCTGCGGCAGTTGATGCCGGCGACCATCGCCTCTGCCAGGGCTCAGTTTCAGGCAGGGGCCGATATCGTGGTCCTCGCCGACCATGCCACTGGAAATCTGGTGGGGGCCTACCACTATGAGGAGTACCTCCTCCCCATTCATAAGGAACTGACCGCCACGATCGAGGGACCCCTGATCCTCCATGTGTGCGGCAACTGCATGGATCGGATCGAGATGTTTGCAGACGCCGGGTTTGACGCCTATCATTTTGAATGGCAGGTGGACGCGAAAAAGGCAGTGGAAAAGGTAGGCAATCGCATGTGCCTGGTGGGGAACGTCAATAACGCGGAGACCCTTTACCAGGGGACGCCCGAGGATGTCTATAAACAGGCGCGTTACGCCATCGAGGCAGGCGTAGATATTATCGGGCCCGAGTGCGCCATCCCCCTGGCTACGCCGATGGAAAACCTCAAGGCCATTGTTTCTGCCGTACATGAAGGGTATTCGAAAAAGGAAGTGCCTAAAGTGACTAAAGTGACTAAAGTGACTAAAGTGAGCTAAAGTGCCTAAAGCTCAGGGATGCTAAATAGTGACAAGATCAAAGCTGAAAGCAAGACCGAAACCGGCAACGAGCAACCAGCACCTGGTTTCATGCGACCATCTAAGAGGGGGACACATTTCATGAGCGACATACTCCAGCAGATACAGGAAGCGATCATCAAGCGGAAGCGAGCGGAAATTCAGGGGCTGGTGGAGACTGCCATCGGTCAGGGGATAGACCCCAACGCGATTATCGACAATGGGCTTATTGCCGCCATGGATGTGGTGGGGCAGCAATTTTCGGACAGCGAGATCTTTGTGCCCGAGATGCTGGTCTCGGCCCTGACTATGAAAATGGGCCTGGATGTTGTGAAGCCCCTCCTTCTGAAAAGCGGGAATACCCAGTCCAGAGGCACCATCCTGATGGCCACGGTCAAGGGCGATATGCACGACATTGGAAAGAACATTGTCATCATGATGCTCGAAGGGGCCGGATTCAAGGTGATGGATTTGGGGGTGGATCTGACGGTGGAAAAGCTCATGGAGCAGATCGAGACCGTCAAACCCGACATTGTGGGTCTGTCGGCCCTACTGACCACCACCATGCCTGAAATGAGACGCTCGATACAGGTATTGAAGGAGAGGGGACTCAAAGAAAAGGTAAAGGTGATGGTGGGCGGCGCCCCGGTAAGCGCCGCTTTTGCAAATGAGATCGGGGCGGACGGATATGGAGCGGATGCGACCGAGGCTGTCGAACTGGCACGGCGCCTGATATCCGATTTATGAAGGCGGAACCCATGCTGATCGTTGCCGAGAGAATCAATTCATCACGGAAATCAGTGGCCCGGGCCATCGATACCCGGGATGCCGTTTTTATTCAGAATGAGGCCAAGACCCAGGCTGAGGCGGGGGCCGATTACATCGATGTGAATGCCGGGGCTTTCCCTGGTGAAGAGCTGGCGTGTCTCAGGTGGGTGGTCGAGGTGGTTCAGAAGGCCGTCGACCTCCCCCTCTCCATCGACAGCCCTGATCCAGCGGTCATCAAAGGGGTCCTCCCCCTGGTCAACAAACCGCCTGTGATTGACTCCATTACGCTGGAACCGTCCCGCCTGAACGGCATATTGCCATTGGCGGCCGATCACGGGGCCAGGGTCATCGGGCTGTGTCAGTCGGAGGAGAGGATGGGCGAATCCATTGACGACAAGGTGCGCCTGGCCGGTCGACTGGTGGAGAGCGTCATCAGGATGGGCATTTCTCTCGATAACCTCTATATCGACCCCCTGGTCTATCCGCTGGCCACCCATCCTCAATCCGCCATGGTGGCCACGGGAGCTGTTGAGCGGATCATGAGAGAGTTCCCGGGGGTCCATACCATCTGCGGCCTCACCAATGTGTCATACGGACTTCCCGAAAGGAGGCTCATCAACCGGACCTTCCTCGTGGCGGCCATTTCGCGGGGGCTGGACGCAGCGATTCTGGACCCCACCGACAAGCTCCTTTTCAGTGCCCTCAAGGCCGGACTGGCAGTAGTAGGCAGAGACGACTACTGCATGGACTTTATCGCCGCCTTTCGCGCGGGCCGACTGGGCTGAGAAGGCGGACCATACACCCCTCTGGACAGGATTTCGATTTCCCCCTGTCTCTTGGCCTTGTAAATGCAGTTTCGTATCTGCTGATCGTCCAATCCTGTCTTCGCCCGAATATCGGCAACGGTAACGCCTTTCCTGGACCTTTTCACTATCCCTGTCACCATTTGAAAGGGCGTTTTGGCCTTTTTTGAGGGTCGTCTGACCGTTGCCTCGGCAACGCGCGGCCTGGTCTCTTTCTTTTCAGATTTACGTTTCAAAGGCTGCTCGCCCTCGAATGCCTTTTTGGGGGCCTTTTTCTCCTTTTTGTAGGGCGCTGCCGGCTCTTCCATATCGATGCCGAACACATCCGCCACATCCGCCTCGGCGATAACCCGCCCGGTCGTCTTTTTCGCCTTTTGAAGGAGCTTGCGCGTTCGGTCCTGCACCGCCTCGGCGACCAGGTCTTTCATTTCCACATTGCGGAGTTTAAAGAAGAGGTCCGGTTCATCATCCAGTCTCGCGCCGACGCCGTAGAGGGTTGCCGCCACATGTTTGCACATGCTGGCCCAGTCGGGGCAACTGCAACTGAAATCGATCTCTTTCGGCGATGGGAAGAGGCCATTCCCCTGCATGGTAAACATCTCCCCTAAAGCCTTTGGAAATTTGCCAGCCAGAAGTTCCTGAAGCGAATCGAGCTTCCCCTCGCAGGCCGCTTTAATGCGATCCCAGATCTTTTTGTCGATCGGTTTGATGGTGATGCTGACGGAATACGGCCTTGATCGCGTCCCCTGGACCAGGGCGTCCACCTTGCCGGGACCTATCTGAAGATCGAGCACGGCCCCGTGCCGGACATAACTGCGGCCCCGGCCGATGCGGTTGCTGTAGTCCGCATACGACTCCAGATTCCGGTTCCATGACTTGCCCCACCAGGTTCGAGCGAGGGTGGTTCCCTCCAGGGAAACCGGCCTGATATTCGCGTTTTTCTTGGTCAGTTCCTTTAGTTTTTTGGCCGCCTTTGCCCGCTTTTCCGCAACGCTGACATAAGGCGCATATCCCCAGTATCCGCTGTATCGCATTTTCACCTCCTGATTCCCTAAGGCGGGACGTACCCGCAGCCCAATTTCTTCCCTTAGCTCGAAGCTGAAAGCTGAAAGCGGGCTGAATGATCCTTTGAGCTTTCAGCTTTCAGCTTCGGTTCTATCTATGCCATGCCATGAAAGACTTTCTTGATTTTTGAAAGAGAAAATCTGGTAATAAGACACTACAGGGCCAACGTAAAAAGATCCATCAACTCATCGTTTTTCATCTCGGTGATCCACGCATCGCCGCTGTCGGCAATAACCTCCTGGGACAGTTTCGTCTTGTCTTCCAGCATCCGGTCGATTTTTTCTTCGACGGTTCCCCTGGTCAGAAATTTATGGACAATGACATTCTTTTTTTGACCGATACGAAAGGCCCGGTCGGTTGCCTGGTTTTCTACGGCAGGGTTCCACCAGCGGTCAAAGTGGACCACATGGCTCGCCTCTGTCAGGTTGAGCCCCACCCCCCCGGCCTTGAGGGATAATACCATAAACGGGACATAGGCCGAACCCTGAAATTCACTGATAATGTCCTTTCGCTTTTTGACAGGGACGCTCCCGTGCAGAACAACCCCCTTTCGATGAAAGATCGTTTCCAGGAAATCATGGAGCGGCCCCGTCATTTCCTTGAACTGGGTAAAGACCAGGACCTTTTCCCGCTTCTCGTAAATGGTCTCGCAGATCTCGCGAAGCCTCTGGAATTTGCCGCTTTCCTCTTCTGCAAATCCCCCGGCGCCCGTGTACTGGTCCGGGTGGTTGCAGATCTGCTTGAATCGCATGAGTGATGAAAGAATGAGCCCTTTTCTCTGGATCCCATCGGATTCGGCGATGGATGCCCTGATCTTTTCCACCATGTCTTTATACAGGAGAACCTGCTTTTTGCTCAGGGGGGCGTAGGTCTTCATCTCCACCTTTTCAGGGAGATCGGATATCACCGATTTGTCTGTTTTCAGGCGCCGCAATATATACGGACTGACGACGTTTCGCAATCTCGAATAGCCCGATGGGTCATGGGACAACCCCTTTGAGAATTCCTTGAATTCCCTGGTATTCCCGAGCAGCCCCGGGTTCAGGAAGTCGAAAAGGGACCAGAGGTCCGAGAGCCGGTTTTCGATGGGCGTACCCGTCATGATGATCCGGTTTGAGGAGTTGAGACTCTTGATGGCCCTGGCCTGTTTTGTGCCAGGGTTCTTGATGGCCTGGGCCTCATCCAGAATGACATAGTTCCACGAATAGTCCTTGAGCCACTGAAGCCTCTGGACAAGGGCATAGGTAGTAATGCACAGGTCAACGTTATAAAGTCCCGCCTGGCCCAGGGGGGCCTCTCCTTTCTTGAGGTCGGCCCCCGGGTGCGCGATATAGACCTTCAGATCCGGATAGAAGCGCCGGATTTCGTTCTCCCAGTTGGAAATGAGGGACGCGGGAATGACAAGGAGGGATGCCTGATTTGGCTTTTTGGACCTTCTGGAATCGGATTTCAGGATGTTCAGGAGCCCAAGGACCTGGACGGTCTTTCCCAGACCCATATCGTCGGCGAGACAGGCCCCGAACCGTAGCGAATGGAGAAAATAAAGCCAGTTGATCCCCCTGTGTTGATATTCCCGAAGGGTTGCCTTGAACGCGGCATCGGGCGTTACCGGATGGATCAGGGATGGATCGACCAGCTTTGAAACCACCGATCGCAGCCAATCTCCGTTTGAGACGCTGTGGTCGATCCGGCCGGCATCGACATTGAGGAATTTTCCGGGCATGAGCTGCATCTGAAGGGCGTCTCTCAGACTGATCCCCTCCTTTTCCATCAATTCCTTTGCCTTCTCATAGGCATCGAGCGTCTGTTGGAGCCTTTCCTGGTCGACAGCCACCCATTTGTTTTTGATAAAGGCCAGGCCTTCGGATTCCTCCAGGAGCCTTCTGGCCTCCTCTTCGGAGATCTCCATATCCCCCACGATCAACCGCGGATGGAAACTGAGGATCGCATCCATGCCCACAAACGAGGGCTGCTTGTCCCCGACGCTGAAATTCAAGCTGACCCTGGCGCTGGTTCCCTTCCACCAGTTGGGGATTCTGCAGAGGATGCCCGATGCTTCATAGATCGGTATCTCTTTTAAAAACGTGAAGGCCTCGCCTGTGGTCCATGCCAGGGGATGGAAGATCTCTCCGGTCTCCAGGAGTTCCGTCATCAGGGGGCTTCTATCTGCGGCCTTATGAACGGTGGCCAGGAGTTCCAGCAGCTTTTCGGAATTGTCCCCATACTCCTGCAGGGCGTGTTTCAGGGGGACATGCCTCGATTTTCCCTGCTGGGTAAGCCCGGTGGAATAGGTCGCCATAAAAGCAAACGGGTAATCTTCATCCTTGTTTTCCACCATATGGAAAAAAACCCGTCCCACGAGCTGCGCACTGGGGCTGTAGGTCCGGACAAACGCCTCCACGGATCCCTTGTGTGACCGGATTGCAGCGGCAAATAGCCCGTGGAGTCTTGCCCACACCTCTTTAAGAAGAGTTGCGTCGATGTATTCCGAACCGATCATCATGGGAATCTGGTTCAGGCGGGTCTGCAATTCATCTTCGGGAAGGGAGATCTCGGCCTTGTGGCGGACGATTTCGAGATCGGGGGTCTGGGTGAGTTTCTTTGCAAAGTCGGCTGCGAAACCGCGCCAGTAATCCAGGGATGGAGAAAGAGGGACCTGCTGATCTGAAAAACCGAGCATGAGAAGCCATGAATCATCTTTGGATATGAAACGCTTCCATATCTCGTCCTGGATCAACCTGCTGCTCTGGTTAATGCCATCCCCGACATCTGTCCATTCCAGTTGTAAGGACCTGTTCGGCATGACAACGACATTCAGTTCCTGATTTATCATTTTCTCCACATGCTTACTCCAATCACGATTCAGTAAAGGCGAACGGACCGGCATCATCCGTCCTGTTCCGGGTCTGCCTTTCCCCGGCCTCATGAGGGGGACAGGCTTTCTCACATGGCTATCTGAATGACGCCGACCCCTCTCCCCTCGTTTAGAGCGAGAGGGGCTTTCAGGCAGGGCTTATAGCGTAGCGATTCAGGTCCCGACCGATTTCCGCCCCATCAAAGCGACTCTTGGCCGCCTCTTCGAGCCCCGGCAGATCCTCTTCCCGGTAACGGGGACTCAGGTGCACCAGTACGGCCCGTTTGGCCCCGGCCCGTTTGGCGATGTGGGCCGCATCATCCACGGTCATATGGTACTTGCGATCGGCCTCTTCCTGGTCCCGGGGATGGAACATCCCGTCCAGAAATGCCATATCCACATCCTGACACAGCCGATACAACGACTTGGTGACGGCCGTGTCCACACCATAACAGATGGACCGGACCGGCCTTTCAGGCCCGAGCACCTGAGCAGGCTGGATCGTCACGCCATTTTGCAGCGTCACCGACTGGCCCTTTTACAGCTTTCCCCAGAGCGGTCCCTCCGGAACGCCAAGCCCCCTGGCGGCCATTACGCTGAACTTTCCCGGACGCGGGTGCTCCTCCAGCCGATAACCGACACAGACAACCGTGTGTTTGAGGGGAG
>CAYLJZ010000079.1:0-11446 GCA_964384085.1 uncultured Desulfobacteraceae bacterium | reverse complement strand
TTCTTTCAGCAGTTCTGTTTCCACATCTATCCGCCTTTATCAGATCTATTGAGTGCCTGAAAGAACATCCCGTTCAGACACAATTGCGAATTGAAAAATTCCGAATTCAAAAATCCCTGAATTTCTCAATCCCTCAATCAAATCACTTCCGCAATAATTTCGGTAATATCCTTGATCTCTATCTTTTCATCCATGCCCATGGTGATCCTGCTGTCCTCGAACATGGTGATGCAGTAGGGACACGAAGTAGCCAGAATCTCGGCCCCGACGCCGATCGCCTGGTCGATTCTGAGATCGGAAAACCGTTCGCCCTTCTGAGTCTCCATCCAGACCCGGCCGCCGCCCCCGCCGCAGCAGAGACTGTCGACCCGGTTATCCGGCATCTCATTCAACTGCAGACCGGGTATAGTCGTCAGGACCCCCCGGGGTTCGTCATAGATTCCGTTATGCCGTCCCAGGTAACAGGGATCATGATAGGTCACTTTCTTGGAGTACTCCCCTTTCAGCTCAAGCCTCCCCTCCTGAATTAGCTTGAACAGGAGCTGGGACATGTGGATGATCTCAAAATTCACCATAAAATCGGGATACTCGTTTTTAAAGGTATGGTAGCAATGGGGGGAAGAGACAATGATCTTTTTCACCCCATTATCGATGAAGGCCTTGATGTTTTCCCGTGCCAGACGTTTGAACACCTCCTCATCGCCCGTTTTGCGAATACTCTCCCCGCAGCAATTCTCCTTAGGACCCAGGATCCCGAACTCCACCCCTGCCGTATTCAGGATCTTGGCTGTGGCAACGGCTACCTTTTTCAATCTGGGGTCGTAGCTGGGATAGCACCCGGGAAAATACAGGTATTCCATCCCCTCGGTGAAGCTCTCAACGGAGAGACCTTTGGCCCAATCCCCCCGCTTTGCCCGTTCTTCTCCCAGGGCATTGCCTTCGCCGACCAAACTCCCCCTGATGGTGCGAACCGGCTGGACGGATTTAGGAAATACGCCGTACTCCGTGGCAATCCTTCGCAGGGCGATCCCGGACTGGATCTGCTGAACATCCCGGGGACACTGCTGAGGGCATCTTCCGCAGGTGGTGCACAGCCATATATCCTCGCTTTCAATATCCGTCATGCCGAAGGTCGCCTGCCGGACGAGCTTGCGCATACTGAAGTTCCGCACCCGGTTCCATGGACAGACCACATCGCACAGCCCGCATTGAAAGCATCTTTTGAAGGCGTCTCCACCGCTCGCCTTGATGACATCCACGATCTCTTTGTAATCGGCTACATTCTCCACGGTATCTCTTGAACCTCTTCTTTCGGACTAAACAGCCTTCGCCTTCATCGACATCCGCTCGACGGCATCCATGAGTTCCTGCACCCCATACTTCTGGGCCAGTGAATCCAACCCGACATCCAGTTCCTTGGGCGCTTCCACTTCTTCGACGTCCTCCTCCCGTTCTTCATACGTCAGGGCATCCACCAGACACCACTTTACACATAAGGGCTCCTCTTCGCCCTCGCACATATCGCACTTCAGAGGAAGACCGGAGTCAGGTTCCTTGAAAATATCCCTGGAAGGGCAGGAGGCCCGGCAGAAGGAGCACTCCTCGTATTCCTTCCCGTCCAGCACATATTTGTCTCTCCCCATACATTCTGCGGCAGTGTACTCACCCGCATATACGGGGACATAGATGTCTTTAAGCGGGTAACGAATGATGCGAATTCGAGACCTGGCCGGATTATTGCTGCTGTACTTGGGCTGGGCATGAAAGGCCGAGCAGATCACCTCGCAGGCCCGGCACCCGTTGCATTTGTCGGCATCGATTTTTATGGTCTTAATGATCTTCTTTTTCTTCTCGCCCACGGCTACGCCTCCTTATCCTTTTCCGCCGAGGTCTCCTGTGCAGGGGCGCCTCCGTTATCTGAATAAACCCCCCTCTTTTCAAAGTCCTCATACACGTAATCCAACCCCAGTTCATGCAATGTCTCTTTGGTGGGGATACCTTGTTTATTCCACCCCTTGAACTGGTAGTAGGTATCGAGGAGCTTTTCTTCAAGCTCGGGGAACCGTTTTTTCCAATGGTCCGCTGGCGGCTTCTCGTCTTTTCTCCGCATCCCTCTTCGAGTATTGTTGGCCCTCACCAGCGTCCGGTATCTTCGAACGGCCTGCGTCAGTTTTTCTTCATCCATGTCGATGCCGGCCCCCGCAGAGATAAATTTCGGATAATTGTGGATATGATAGGGGGGCTTCAGGGGAAATGACGACAAACCGGCGCACATCCCGAGGGCGTCGTCGATGTAGTGCATCCGCTCCTGCCAGTCAACGATCTCGCAACACATCTCCGGGGTCGGGTAAAAAGGCATGGATTTCTCTCCACGAGGTTCCCAGTCCAGAAAGATCTGCTTGAATTTATCATCCGGGACCTGGAACCAGTCCTTCACGAACGCCTCTTTCTCTTCCATCGTGAGAAAAGGCGCCTGGGGGAACTGCCCCTCGATCTGGGTAATGTTGATCTTCTCGCCGGTAGAATACATAAGAAAATAGATAGGATTCAGCATGGACAGTTTGAGAGGAAGCTGCTCATGCTTTTTGATCGTGTTATGGGCATACTCCTCCGCGCCCTTTCCGATCTGTTTGGCCGCCCAGTAGGTCCCGTTGGCCAGGACATCTCCGATCCCTTCCCGGCGGACAATCCGATCAAGGAGCCAGTAAAATCTCCCCTCGTTATCGGCAGGCATTCCAGGGAAATCATCGTCGGTCAGGATGCCTTTCTCGTAGAGTTCAAGGGCAAAGGCCATGACCTGCGGGGTCGAGAATCCGTCCACCCCGTATTCCGTAGCGCTCTGAGCGATGCCCAGGCCGAATTCCAGATCTGCAAAGGCCGCCATGGTATAGGTCAGTTTGGAGAAGCATTTCATCATGTAGGTGGGAAGGCCCGGAGGGGAAATAGTGGCCCCGCATGTCATCGGGCAATTGTAGCAACTGATCAACCGCGTCCGCATGCTGTCCAGGGTCTTGGACCACTCCCTTGCGATGTCTTCGTTCCAGAAATCCTTTCGGCGGACCCGGGAATTTCCCCACATAAAATTCTCTGTGTGCCACTTCTCGTCGTGCACCTTCATCTCCTGGGGCGACCCAAGACCGGTCAAAATGGCCATGACCCCCGGGACCGGATGTTCATTGCGCCATTTGATGTACTCCAGCACCTCGTTGCAAAGCTCCAGGTATTCCAGCGGTCGCGCCACATTGATGTCCCTGGTCCCCCGGACGACGACCGCCTTTACGTTTTTGTCTCCCATGACCGCCCCGATGCCGCCCCGGCTGGCGCTGGACCTTCCCTGCTCGATAGAGGCGAAGTAGACCCTGTTTTCACCGGCCAGACCGATCGCCGCCACCTGGGCCCTGGGCTCCTTCAGCTCCTGTTGAATCAGTTCCGCGGTTTCAACGGCGCCTTTCCCCTTCAAGTGAGAGGCATCCCGTATCTCCACCTTGTCGTTGTTGATCCAGATATAGACGAGATTTGGGGACTTGCCGCGAAGGATCACCTTGTCGTACCCCGCATACTTCAATTCGGGGGCCCAGAACCCCCCCATCATGGAAAAGGCCATCAACCGGGTTTGGGGAGAAATGGTGGAAACAATGGTGCGATTGCACCCCGTCGCAGGCGTGCCGCACAGGAGACCGGCGCTGAATATGAGGAGATTGTCCGGAGAAAACGGCTCCACTTCCGGGGGGACCCGATCCCATAATATCTTGGCGTTCGTTCCCAACCCTCCCAGATAGAGTTCGGTATCTCTCGGATCGGTTTCCACCCGCTCGATGTTTCCCCGGGTGAGATCGATTTCTAAATTATATCCTGTTTCTGCGTACCTCATGTTTAACCCCTTCTAAATTATCTGAATCCGTGGCATACCTTTTTTACAGGGGAAGCGCCGTTTTTATTAAATCAGTCCGGCCAGACAGGGACTGTTCCAAACTGATTGATCCGAACCGCCCCGTTCTTTACCCTGCTCTTGACCTGGCAGCCGACAACCACGTCACGAGAGAGGATTATCGTTCCAATTGTTTTCTGAGATTAATGAAGTTACTCCTGTCAAAACCCAGTGTTTTGAAAAAAGACAACAGATCAACGGAATCCCACCGAACAGAGGTATAGATATCGTTGATACCCATTTCACGATATACCGCCAATATTTCCTTTGCCAGTTCCTTTCCGATACCCCGGCCCATATATTTGGGGTCCACGCCGAGTGTTGCGATCCATGCCCCTTTTTCAAGGCCGAAGCCGCCGAACACAATATAACTGATCATATAGCCGACGACCTTCCCGTTGATCACCGCCACAAAACTGGCATCTTCCCCTTTTCGTACCCGGTCTTCAATAATGTAGTTGAAATCAATGGTTGCAGGCGATTGGGTAATGGCAGACTGTATCCTGCTGATATCAGCAGCGTCTCCGACCTGGATTCTCCGAATCTTCAGATTTTCAACCACTTCATTCATAAAGACTTCAACTTAACTAATTCAGCCTGATTATTTTCACCCGACATCCCACCCAGTCAGGCGGAAGATAGACTCGTCCGCTGTTGCCGCTTTGTCTCACGACCTTTTCGACCATCTCTTCACCGTACACCTCCAGCTTGACCTTTCCACGGCCTGCCTCCGACGCGAGGTTTTTTTCCTTTTTGACTTTCTTTTCTTCGAGCATTTCTGTTAATCTTTGCTCCCAATGGCCGCAGCTGGATAATAAACAGTAACTGGATGATATAGATGGTAATTTAATGTTGCCATCGATGAAAAATGGAAGAAATATGGTTACAATTTAGCTACATCGTAACTACGTGTCAAGCAAAAAATGGCAACTACAAACAGGAACCTGTTAGGCATTTTTTCATGAATAGGACGTTATATGAATGACAGGTGTAAACGAGGAGGAGCCTGCATGCACCCAATCGACCCAAAATACCTGACCTCGACCCTCATTATTGACAGCGATCACCCCGCTGTCAAAGAAGTTGCCGCAGCAACCACAGGAACTGCGCGGAATACACTTGAACAGGCCGTAAACCTCTACTACGCCGTCCGTGACGGCATCTGGTATGATCCCTACTATCCATTTTATCTTCCGGAGCATTACCGGGCCAGCAATGTCCTAAAAAGCGGCCGGGGCTACTGCGTCTGCAAGGCTTCCCTTCTCTGCGCCCTGGGAAGGGCCTGCAATATTCCATCGCGCATCGGGTTCGCCGACGTGAGGAACCACCTGGCCACTCGGCAACTTCTCGATTTCCTGGGATCAGACCTTTTTGTATACCACGGATACGTAGAGTTCTATCTGGAAAATAAGTGGGTCAAGGCGACCCCGGCCTTCAATAAGGAATTGTGTGAAAGGCACCGTGTGGCCCCACTCGAGTTCAACGGTCGAGAAGATTCCATTTTCCACCCGTGCAATCTGGATAAGAAGCTGTTTATGGAATATGTGGCTGACCACGGGACCTATGCGGACATTCCGGTGGATCTTATCGTGGCTGCCTGGAAATCGGCCTACGGAGAGGAAAGAGTCACTGCCTGGATTCAGGGGTTTGAGTCCTCAGGGAAAACGTCCAGTCGCGACTTCTACAGGGAAGAGGTCCTGGGGGATTGAGGAATTCAGGGATTGGGGGATGCGTCGGATCGTTCGATAATTGAATGCGGTGACGATCAGTTGCGGCTTAAGCCCTTGGGCCTGACGCGCCTTGCGCCTCATGCCTAACACCTAACACCTTACACCTCATGCCTTCATGCCGGACAGGATGCCCGATGCATTGGGGCCTTCAAACGGGACTCTCTTGATCTGGCCCAGCCCTGCCGTTGTCATCATCTCGCGAATCTGGCCATCGCTATAGGAACGGCCCTTTTCGGTGTTCACCAGCATATTGAGGGAAAAAATGGCCGGGAAAAGTGGTCCGTCAAATGTGTCATTCAGGATAAAGTCATGGATCATCATCACACCGCCCGGGGCCAAGGCCGAAACCGCCCGATGGATGATCATCTGACATTCCTCAGGGCCATCGCCATGAAGCACATGGGACAGCCACACAACATCGTAAGCGCCGGGAATGTCATCCTCGAGGTAATTGCAGGGAACAAACGTTATTCGGTCCGTCAGACCGAATCGGGAGATGGTGTTTTCTGCAAACGGTCTGGACGTGGGGAGATCCGCCACCGTTGCGCTCAGATCAGGGTTGGCCAGGCAAAAATGGACGGCATAGGTCCCTGGACCGCCCCCCAAATCGAGGAGATGGCGTCTCCCCTTCAGATCGATGAGACGCGACACATGGGGGGCGATCCCCATGGCCAGGTTGAACATCCCCATGAGGAAGCTCTCCCGCTCCTCATTTGAATGGCGCTTTTCACGTGAAGGTCTTCCGGATACGACCGCCTGGTCAAGGCGCGCCCACGCCTCTACCAGATGATGGTGATGCATCACCATGTAGCCGATATAGTGAGGAGTTTCTTTAACCAGGAAGGCCTTGCTGAAGGGGGTGTTGACATATCGGTCGCCGGTCTTGGCAATCAGGTCCATGGCTGTGAGGGCGTTCAGGAGCATGGTTGTCCCTCTTACATCAGACTCGAGACGGCCGGCTATTTTTTCAGCGGTCCCATCGCCTGTCTCGAGGATCGAAAAAATGCCCAGTTTGACGCCCGCATGTAACGTGCATGTCTGCCAGTAACCTCCTGAGACCTCCAGAAGACTGCCGACATTCCATTCTTTCATCTCGGTCACCCCTGACCCACTTTGTCCCTGACACAGGCTACCAGCGTTTCAATCTCTTTTGCTTCCAGCTTTTTCAAAAAATCAAGGATTGCATCTGTTTCCAAAACTTTTTGAAGAATTTTAATGAGTTCATCCTTATTCATTGCGCCGCATCCCTTAAAATCCGGTTACACTTTTGATGATTGCATCGTAACATCTCAATACCTGGGCGATCTTATGGAGACGGTAGTCGCCCTATTTATGAGAACATCCATTGCATCCCTGAGGCGATACCTCAAACAATGGCGTCTCTTATAGTCCGGTGAAAGCGGTTCGTCAATCAAAAGCGCTCGGTCACCCTGCGTGAAAATGTCTCGACAAAAATCAAATCGTCACCAGCTCGTATTTTCGGCTTCCAAGTCCTATCTCCTCTGCATGATCGAGCTGGACGGTCCAGTCTATCTTGGGGTAAATACCCCTGAATTTGTCCTCACCCGACCCCCTGCACCCTGTGAGGCACGACCCTGGAATCCCGACATGCTGATTCACCAGATCCACTGAGGCCTGATCAATGGCTACGGGATCTCTGGACGCCAGAATGCCGATATCGGGGACCAGGGGGGCGTCATTATGGCCGTAGCAGTCACAGGCCGGAGAAATATTGGTGAGAAAATTGAGAAAAATGGACTTATCCCGCTTCCCCTTCAACACGGCCCACGTGTATTCTGCCATCTTCTTTTGAAACAGGGGAATATCCGCATTCCACTGAACATCGATGGCCCCATTCGGGCAGATCAGGATGCACTCTCCGCAGCCGACGCATCTTTCAGGATTGATCTCCGCCTTTCCTTCCTTCAGGGATATGGCCTTCTGTGCACAGTGGTTCACACAGTCCCCGCAGCCGACGCATTTCTTCTTTTTAACCTTTGGCGAAAGGTCCGAGTGCTGTTCAAGCTTCCCTTTCCTGGACGCACACCCCATGCCCACATTCTTGATGGTTCCCCCGAAACCGGAAAGCTCATGTCCTTTAAAATGGGCCACACTGATCAAGACATCCGCCTCAGCGATTTCTTTTCCGATGTAGGCGGTCTTTATGATCTCCTGGTCAATCCTGACCGTCGAAAAGGAGGCGCCCCGGATCCCGTCCGCAATAATGATAGGCGCGTTAACCACGGAAAAGGCAAATCCGTTCTCGATGCCCGTTACAAGGTGAGAGATGCTGTTCCCTCGAGTACCGGCATACAGGGTGTTCGCATCGGTCAGAAAAGGATCCGCCCCTCTATCCTTGACCGCGTCCACGATCGGTCGAATCAGAATGGGCCGGATGAAGGCAGTGTTCCCCTTTTCGCCGAAATGAAGCTTGATAGCTACCAGATTCCTGGGTGCAATAATGCTGTTTAGACCAGCACTTTCCAGAAGCCGCTTCAATTTGGCTGGAAGATTTTCTTTCGCAGAGGTCCTGAGATTGCAAAAATAGACATTGCTCATAGCCATGCTGAATACTCCTCTTCTGTAATAGGTCTCACGTCGCTGATCGCCGCGCTCTGGGTATGGGGCGTGTTGAATTGTCGTACCGTCGCCGATTTTATATTGACAAACCTACGGTACTGGATTATTGGTTTAAACTCAAGTGTTTCTTGAATCTCCAGCGGTTGTGCTCAAAAGCGGGCCGCCCGCTTCGAGGATCGGAGCGATTTTCAGTCCAAAAAAAGCAGAGAAGACAATGGAATGAAGAGAAAAGTTCTCTTAGTCTCAGCAGGTTTTATATTCGGCATCGGTTTGCTCGTCTCGGCAGCCAACATCGGTTCTGCAGAAGAAACCAAAAAAATACTATGCCTTGAGGCCTATGACCTGCTGAATACGGTTCCCGACACCTACCTCATCGATGTCAGGACCCGGGAGGAGTATCAGCTTGTAGGTCATCCGATCAATGCGTACCTCTTCCCGTTCATGTTCATGAATCCAGATCTGAAAAAAACGGGTGATACCTACGAATATCCAATTAACATCAAAAACAAGGATTTTATAAAGGAAATCAGTGAGGTCTTCAAAAAGACGGACAATCTCCTTCTTATCTCACGGAGCGGTCTGCGGAGCGAGCTTGCGGCAAAGGAACTTCTCAACGTTGGCTTCAAGAAGGTTTACGATATAGAAGACGGTTTTGAAGGGCCTGAATTCCCTTTCTTTTCCGATATCAACAAGCAGAAATTCTACCGGCAGCTTGCAAAACGAAACAAGATCTATGGGTTGAACCATAGGCGACATTATGGATGGCAGTGGTGGGGGCTTCCATGGACCTACGAGATAGATCCCAAGTTCATCTACCCCCCTGACCTAAACCCACCCAAAAAAAAATAGGGAGGATGATCATGAATTCTGAAGAGCTCATAAAGCTTATGAAACAAATCGAAGAAAAAGGAATTGGCTGGGACACGGTGGAACAAAAGATTAAGGTTTCTCATGCGGTCCTGGACCTGTACGCCAACTCCGGACCGGTACCGGTGACAATCATCAAGAACCTGAATAAATTGCTGGAACAGCCCGCCGGGTAGACCTGCCAGCATACAAAATCTTCAATTTGGGCGAAACCTCTGGCTCATTTTTGTCTCTTTTGGTGGTGACGGTCCCTGGAAAGATACCCTTGGGGCTTCAGGATCCCCGCTACAATGCGGCAGGAAGGCCTTTCTAGATAGGGTCTGGAATGCGGGGGGCCGAGGGGTTGGGACGGGGGGAGACTTTTTAGCCCGTGAAGGTTTAAATCAACACTATTATCAATCTGTTGGTCTCGGTTTATCTGGAACCGCAAGATCACGTTTCGTTGAAAGGAGACAGGGAATGGCCGAGCTTTTGCACGTATCGGATGCAAATTTTGAGGACGAGATCGTTAAGGCGGAACTGCCTGCCATGGTTGATTTCTGGGCCGAATGGTGCGGCCCCTGTAAAATGGTGGGACCAACCGTCGAGGCGTTGGCAAAGGAATACGAAGGCAAGGTAAAGGTTGCCAAGATGGATGTGGATGAGAACCGTGAAACCCCTGCCAAATTCGGGATACGCAGCATTCCGACGCTCATTTTTTTTAAGGGAGGCAAAGTGGCCAATACCGTCGTCGGGGCGCTCCCCAAAGCCGAAATCGAGAAGGAGTTGAAAAAACTGTTGTAGCCCGGTCATAAAGAACCCCCGCCCCACCTCTTTTGAACGGGGTCGGGGTTTTTGTTTGGAGTGTTGAATACGCTATGGAAGATCTAATCATCATCGGCGGTGGCCCAGCAGGTCTGACCGCCGGACTTTACGCTGCACGGTCACGTCTGAAAACCCTGTTGCTGGAGAAGCTCAGTCCTGGGGGCCAGGTGCTCCTCACGGATATGGTGGAAAATTATCCAGGTTTTACCGATCCGATCTCCGGTTTTGAGTTGATGGACCGAATGAGACGTCAGGCAGAAGGCTTTGGGCTTACCATCGAGAGCCAGGAGGTCTTGCGACTTAACATCTCCCCTAAGAAGAAAGAGGTGGTCACGGATAAGGGGCTTCTGGAGTGCAAAAGCCTGATCTTGACCACCGGCGCCATGCCGCGCAAGCTGGCAATCGAAGGAGAAGAACGGTTGACAGGCAAGGGGGTTTCTTATTGCGCCACCTGTGACGGACCTTTTTACCGAGACCGGGAAGTGGCGGTCATCGGCGGCGGCGATACAGCAGTTGAGGAGGCGATGTATCTGACTCGGTTCGCCAGCAAGGTCTATCTGGTGCATCGCCGAAACGCGTTGAGGGCCACCAAACTCCTTCAGGAAAGGGCATTCGCACAGAAAAAGCTGTCGTTCGTATGGGATAGCATTCCACAACGCATCCTGGGCGAGACGGGGGTGGAAGGGATTGAGCTGAAAAATGCCAAATCAGGCGAACTGTCTCAGCTCAGGCTCGACGGCGTTTTTGTCTTTATCGGCTACGATCCCAATAACGACCTGGTGAAAGGCCTGCTGAAACTGGACAGCTACGGTTTTATCGTGACCGACAATGACCTGACAACCTCTATTCCGGGCGTATTCGCTGCCGGGGATATTCGATCCAAGCTCCTTCGTCAAATATCCACCGCTGTCGGGGAGGGCGCGACAGCCGCCTTCGCCGCAGAAAGATACCTTGAGAATATGACATAATGCCGGTTGCCAGACTTACCAGATGGGTCCCGAAACTCCTTGCCGGGATCTGTATGCTCTTCCTGTTGAACGGGTGCTCCCTGTGGAACAGCCTCTTTGGAGGAGAGGAAGAGTTTACCCCTGCTGAACTGATGAGCGACGGGATTGAGGAATTCAACGACGGGAACTTCGAGTCTGCGGCCGAGATCTTTCAAAAAATAAAAGACCGGTATCCCTATAGTGAATTCGCCACGCAGGCCGAGCTCAAGATGGCCGACGCCCAGTACGAAAAAGACCTTTTCGATGAGGCCTACGACGGATATACCGAGTTTGAAAAACTCCATCCCAGAAACCCCGGTATTCCTTACGTGATGTTTCAGAAAGGGATGTGCAATTTCAAGCGGGCGGGCACCATCGACCGAGACCAGTCCTATACGCTTAAGGCGAAAGAAGACTTTGAGCGCCTCATCAAGATGCACCGCAACAGCCCCTATGCCGAACGGGCCAGGCGGAAGGTACGGGAATGCTACATAAGACTGGCCGAGCATGAGGTATATGTGGGTGATTTTTATTTCAAAATGCAAAAGTAC
>CAYLJZ010000078.1:0-11868 GCA_964384085.1 uncultured Desulfobacteraceae bacterium | reverse complement strand
CACCACGGATGCCGCTAAGGAAAAGCATGTCCCTGTCGTGGAGAAGACGCATGACAGATACAAGGTGATGGTGGGGGAGGTGGCACATCCCATGGAGAAAAAAGACCATATCGAATGGCTTGAACTCATTATTGCGCGGATGGAAAGGCTTATCGCCAATTCCTGCGGCCCGGGATCCCACCGGAAGCGGTATTCAACATAGACGAAGACCAGGTCACCGCGAGAGAGTACTGCAATGTCCACGGCTTGTGGAAAAAATAGCCACTAAAGGTACTGCAATAGGCCGCCGGACAGCTTCAGTAAGAGGTAGGCGTACCGCGCTGTCTATCTGCCGAAAAGGTTGGGGGTATAGAGTATGAAAATGGCCGCCGTCGGCTTAAGTGCCACAGGCGGCCGTACATTAATATGCTGCATTTTGTTTCCAGGCGCTCCGCGACAAAACTCCTTCGCTGAAGGTGGGCTAATGTTGAATGCCGAGCATCAACTCTCTGACATCAGAGATGCCTTTAAGCGTCGAAACCAATCCCGAAAGCGTATTGCGAAAAAGCTCGTTGACGAAGTCGTTGATGGGAAGCGAGACCCCATTCAAAAGAATGCTGGTCTGACCTTCTTGCACCGAGATGTCCAATTCCCTGATCTCCATTACACCTTCGAGCGAAGAAGCCATACCGGTGACCGTATGGTCGATAAAATTTTGAACAAAATAATCAATCTCCACAGGCGAGCTGTTTACCCAAAGCGTCAATTTTCTTGTCATCTTTTCTCCTTTGTTGTCCTTTCTATACTGTTGAGAGGACGATCTTTGTATAGATATTTCTGTGTTTTTGATCCTCATCCAGTCACAGGGTAGAATCCAGTATAAACCTCGAAAGGGTCTCCTCCAGTTGATTCGCTTCCATAGATGGCATCTGTGTCAATGGCCCATCCGTAACCTCTGACCGATAGTTGTGGCCAAAGGAACTTCTTGGTTCGGTTCGATACAGGATGCCGATGGGCATGGTCTCTTCAGTCATCTGCGCCTTTTCCAAAGCCGCCTTCTTGTCCCCCGGATCATGGTCCTCCCCCAGTTCTTGCACCCGTTCCTCATACCACGCAATGGACCGGGTCCCCCACGTAATGCAGGGCTGGATCACATCCACATAAGACAGGCCCGGATGTTTGACAGCTTCCACCAGAATCCATTTGAGATGATCGATTTTCCGGGCAAAGCCCCGGGCCACAAAAGTGCAGTTGTGCATAATGGCAAACACCGGCATGTTGAGCGGTTCGACATCCACCCCCCTGACTTGAAGGGTACGCTTTTCGCCCAGGCGGGTTGTGGGTGAGGCCTGCCCTTTTGTCAGTGCATAAATCTCATTGTTATGAACTAGTACCGTTATGTTGGGGTTTCTTCGAATAGCGTGGATGAAATGATTTCCCCCTTCCCCGTAGCAGTCCCCGTCCCCGGTGACCACCATGGTGGTCAGGTTTGGATTGGCCACCTGTATTCCCACTGCTACAGGGATGGCACGGCCGTGAAGACCGTTAAAGAAATTGCATTTAAGATAATGGGGGAGTTTCGCCGCCTGACCGATGCCGGAGACCAGGCATACCTGATCCGGCGTTTTGTTTAAATCCGCCAGAGCCCTTTTTACTGCCTGGAGAATGCCAAAGTTCGAGCATCCCGGACACCACTGGTTTTCCACATCGCTCTTATAGTCTTCAACGCTGGGCATAAATCTGCCTCGCGATATATTCACCTGTTAAGGGTAGACCATCATAGCGACGGATGGTTCCCTCAAAAGACACACCAAATTCCGAGCGCAACAGGCGGGCCAACTGGCCGGTGGCGTTGCTTTCAACGGTCCACAAGGAAGGTCCCTCAGGGAAATGGTAGTCAGGCAAAGGCCACAGTTCGGTAAAATGGATCATCCCTGCCCGAACGTTTTTCTCCTCTAACAGCCTGATGCCCTCCAGAATGGCCGCCCTCGACGATCCCCATCCAACCAGGATCAAGTCCATATCGTCAGAGCAAAACTCCTCTGGTGGCCTCACCTCGCTTCTGAGTTTTCGGAATTTTGCAAGTCGCTTTTCCACCATAGCCTGGACGGTTTCAGGGAGATCCTCGGTGATGTGGCCCTCTTCATCGTGTTCATCACTGTCCACACACACCAGGTGTTTGCCCTGCCCGGGATAAAGCCTGGGTGATATGCCATCGGAAGTGAGCTGGTAGCGCCTGTATTCCCGTATCGCTGACGGATCGGCCAGGTAATAGACCGGACGTGTATCGGAGTTTTCAAAATCCCGATACGAATACTGGGCATCCGCCAGGAACTGATCCGTAAGCAAAATGACCGGGGTCTGGTACTTATCGGCCAGGTTAAATGCGCGCACGATCTTCTGAAATGCGTCTTTTGCATCAGACGGGGCCAATACTAGTTTGGGAAATTCCCCATGTCCGGCATGGATGGCAAAAAGGAGGTCCCCCTGGGCGGTCCTGGTGGGCAGCCCGGTGGCCGGTCCAGGTCGTTGGGCCAGGACGATCACCAAGGGGGTTTCGGTCATGCCGGCGAGGCTGATCCCTTCTGCCATCAGGGCGAACCCTCCACCGGAAGTGGCGGTCATGGCCCTTGCCCCCGCGTAACTGGCGCCCAAGGCCATGTTAATCGCACCGATCTCATCCTCCGCCTGCTCACAGAATACACCCAGCCGTTCCTGCTCTTTTGCCAGGAACGTAATGATCCCCGTAGAGGGTGACATAGGATAGGCTGAAATAAACCGGCAGCCCGCGAAAGCAGCAGCGATGGGAATCGCCTCATTACCAGAAATCAGGAATTGTCTGGCGCTCCTGGGCGGCAACGTCCACGGGCACCTATCCCCACAGTCGCGCGCTGCACGTTCAAAGCCAATTTCTGCTGCCTTATAGTTGGCCTCCAGGACATCTTTGCCTTTTTCTGAGAAAATTCGTTCAAGTACCCTTTTTAGGGTCTGGAGATCCACCCCGAGAACAGACGTCAAGGCCCCCACAGCCACCGTATTGGCATAGATTTCCTTCCCAACCCCCTTTTTCGCGATTTCGTCAAAGGGAATACCTATTATATCTTCCTTTGCCTCCTTTGCCTCATTTTGTGCAATTAAAACACCCTGTTCCTTGAGGAGACCTCTGTACTTTTTTACGGCTCCCTCATTCATGGCCAAAAGGATGTCTGCATTCAGCAAAGGCGCATTGTTCGGTTCCTCGCCCACCCGGATCGAGTAGCTGTTCTGTCCCCCTCGAATCCGTGATTCATACTCATTCCACGTAAATACTGAATAGCCCTGGAGGGCAAGTGTCTTGGCCAGTATGTCCCCTATCGTCTGGATCCCTTCCCCCGCGGAACCTGCAATGACCACATTCAAATCTTTCACGAAGATAACCCCGTTCTGAGACGAACCGCAACGTATAGGTTGGGAAGGAATTTCAGCTACTTCCGGGCAGCAGCCTTATATTTCGCATAAAGGTCGTGGACTTTTCTCTTCAGATGCTTGATCTTTATGCTGTCTTCCTTCGATGACCACCGCGGTTCACTGATGGAAAAGAGACTGTTGCTCAATTCATCAATCACGTGCTCCGTCGCTTCGCACCATTCGGAGGTGCAGGCTGAGGAGAGTTGGCTGGCCTCCTCGATATCCTTTTCAAGCATATCCAACGAGTTTTCCAGGTTTGAGATAAAGTCTCTCCAGTTTTGAACGATGTTTTGCTGAATGTCGGGATAGTAGGAATCTTTCGGTAATGGCATGGCGTTTTCCTCCTTTGCTGTCATGGGTTAATATTTAAAATCTCCATCAACGGCACTGCGTTAATGATGAATCCCGGTGATTGACGGAAAGGATATTCAATCCCCTTCTGAAAATAAATGGAGTGGATCATGTATTCTATGATTAAAACTCCGGTATTCCCGGGCAAGGCCTCAAAACGAGTTCAAGACGTTTGAAAAATCCAGTTCGGAGCAATCCGACATGGTGAGAACGGGTATCGGTTCACGCTCTGGGGCACACCCACACTCAGGTATGGGAGCCTACGAAATGGGCTGGATTTTGAGAGATGACAGGGGATTGACGGGGAAAGAAACGATAGAGAGGGGCATATCCGTTGGGCATTCCGATACGGTATTCTTAAAACAAAAACACAGGGATTTCGATCTCTTCCTATTCACGGTCGCCTATGCCGTTCGAGCATCCACAAGGGAAGGAATCTGCATTCGCATAGGAAGGACCCGGGCGTTCCGGGGCAAAGACCCACAAAAGGTCAACAAGCCAAAAATTCAAGGCCCACCGTTTTGTTTCATGGTAAATATTGATAACGGTATGGCGCCCTTCCACCCCTATGAATGGAATAGCGCCGTGAAAGGCTGACCGGCGCGTTCTGTGGTTCGGCGCCCTACCCCTGGAAGCCCTGTTGAACCTCAGACCTAACCTGCTTGCATCTCTTTCTCAAGGTCCTTTATATACTGGGAAATCAGGACTCCCAGGTAGATACAGGCGTTTCCGTTCATGCAGGCATCGGCGTCCTTTTGATCCAGAAAGGCATGGCGCTGGTGTTCCGCTTTTTTGAAAGTGACCACCCACGCATCTTTTTGGTTGTCGAAAAAGAGGCTCATAGAAAGCCCATACCGGTCAATTTCGGGATACATTTGCAAGAGTTTGTCTTTCAATTCATTCGGTGAATACGCCATGTTCGTTATCCTCCTTATCTCTGATTCTGTTTCCTGTTGGACACCCTCCGCAAAGCCTTTGCGCTCGATGGAAAAACCGATTTGTTTCGGCGACTGCCCAAAAAATTCGGCAGGGGGGTTAGCTGTTGTCAAAAATATTAGCACAGGTGCACTGGTATATACAATTAAAATTGTAGCAACACCTTAAGTGTTTGAAATAGTTCCGTTTGTCCTGGAACTCGCCATTCAAAGCCCCGAGCCATCAGACAGCTTCATAATCGCCCTCCCTTTTCGAAACCGCTTCAGAACACCCGCACCGGATTGTTTTGGTGCATGGACAACTGCTGAGCACGCGCCTCAGCCTCGCCCGCGTATGGCGGCCATAAGTAAAGAGGCGGATACACCCATAGCCGCTCTATCATCATGTACTGTCCGTATCCAAGCAGAATACAGGATCAACCCCATTCCAATCATTTTCGGCCTTTTCTATGATCCAATCAAAATTGGGTCATGTAACCTGAAACCGGCCTAAACTTTAAAGGAGAAAAAATGATGGAGGTAAAAAAGATCCTATGGCCTACGGATTTATCCGGAAACGCTCAAAAGGCGTTGCCTCTGGCAACCTCCCTGAGCCGACAATTTCAAGGCGAGATCCATCTCCTCTATGTTATCGAGGAACTGGCTATCCATGAACCCTGGTACGGGGAATTTGATTCGTCTCACATCGAAAAGATTCACGAATGGGAAAGGCGAAAGGCAGAAGAACGATTGGAATGGGTCTGCTACGAGTATCTGAAAAGCTGCCCCCTGTATATCAAACACATAGCCATCGGCGATCCTGCTGAGGAAATATTGAAGTTGATCCAAAAGGAGGGGATCGATATGGTCGTAATGGCAAAACGAGGGCGGAAAGGGACGTTTTCCTTTGGAAGTGTCACAGAGAAAGTGGTAAAAAACTCACCTGTACCCGTAAGCGTCGTGCCGACAGAAGATAAGGAATAGTCTTTACAAGATGGACGAAAAATGCAAAATTAGCCTTGATTTTCATAATGCATCGTCGACCAACAAACTTGTTCTCTTGGTGAGACACCCTGTGCCGGATCTGATCCTGGACTCTCCGAAGTAACACCAAACGCGCAAAGTCGCGCAAACTGTATGGGAGGATGAAAATATGCTGAAAAGGATAACAAAACTGATTATCGGAATTGCCATCGCCTTATGGGCTGCGTCGGGTTCCCCATTTAATGATTGGCATGTCTTTTCGACCACTGCGGCTATTGGTGCAGATAAAGCCGCAGCCCCCCTCAAAGCCGGTCAAAAATGCTGGATCGGTGAGGAGTACTATTTTATCTATACGTTTGATAAAAGGCCCCAGATGGGAACCATCATCCTGAAGGTTAAGGTTTTCTCCAAAGATGACAGAGAGGACACCTCACTCGATATCACCGGGAGTGCGGACATGCCTTCGATGAAGGGCGCCCATGGTACGGGAAATCAGTCTTTCAAACTCAATAAAAAGGGGGAGTATTTACTTCCTGTAAATGTTGTGATGCCAGGAGAGTGGGAGGTTGTTCTGAACTTTCTGAAAGACAAAAAGCCCCTATACACAGGAAGCGTGAGATTCAATGTATAGGATCATCGTTGCCCTCGTACATATTCTGTTACTCTCTGCAGGCCCGGCCTTCGCAAAGAGCTATTTGTTTTACCTGGAGGCGCAGGGCGTTGCTGGTTATTCCACGGAAAAGGACGAAGCGATCTATTATTCCATGCATCCCCTGGACGTGATGCAAAAGCCCAGCGTCGGGTTTGACTATTTGCAGCGTTTTTCCGGCGAAACAGGCGACTGGGGTTCTTTCGCGCTCCAGACGCGCCTTGCTTACAATGAGGCTTACCGGCAGACAGGTGAGAACGAATTCCGGCTTCAGCTTTACAATGCCTTTTTCAAATACAAAGCAGGCTTTGCCGATCTCTGGATCGGGCATAGTCGCATCGCCTTTGGGCTTGCGTCTTACCTGGATAGTCATGCCCTTCTGCTCCAGCCTTTGGCCATGTACGGCTACGGCTATGACCGGGATTGGGGTGTCGGAGCGACCAGGGATTTTGACTGGGGGAATGTATCGGTGTCTTACAGCACGGGTTCTGGCATGCCTCTCGAATTTGAGGGGAACTACCTTGTTAGTGCACGAGCCTCCTATGGCGTGCTGAGCCGGGATAATTATAGTATCGGTTTGTCTACCACCTATGGAAAGCCCATTCACACCATTGGATATGAAAAGATCATGCCTGATCCGATCAAAACATTCCTTGTAGGCACGGATTTCACCTATTTTTGGAACAACATTGAGACCCGGTTTGAAGCAGCGGCCGGGGAGCAAATGGATGAAGATACCTACGCATTTCTGTGGAGAATAGGAATCAATTTTCTAGATGAAGACCGCTTGAAACTGGAGGCGCAGCCGGTTTATTGGAAGAGCGGTGACGAATGGCTTTACGAAATCGCGGCAGGACTGTCTTACAAATTGACATCTGATTTCACGCTGCGGACCATGTACCCTTATGACGGACAAATGAACGACAATCGGGTCGTTTTTCAGGTCTATTGGTATTACAAATTATTGTGAGGTCAAGTGTGGCCATGATGAAAAAAATCCCTCTGATATTCGTGATGCTCGTTGTTGGAACAATCCTTTTGATGCCGGCCGGACCTCTTTTTGGAGCAGTGGGGTGTGACCTCAACGATCCTGACCGCGATGTAGCTCGGCTCTTTCCTGGCTCCACCGGGTACAAAACAAACTACGTGGCTATTGACCAAAGGGGGGGGCCAAGCCTTCTCTCGCAGATCGAGGATAGGCTCGGGGATAAATTTAAAGGGCTTTATGAGACCATAGACGTGCCCTACACCCTTTACGAAGTTTTCAAGGGCAAGGACAAGATCGGATACATCCATGGAGTGAATGAAAAAGGCCAGTATGGCGGCATCCAGGTCTTCTTGGTCCTGGATCTTGAAGGAGTCATCAAGAGTTTCTATTTCCAGAAACTGACGTCCAGGTACGGCAAAGAGCTGCGGAATCCGAGATTCGGCGAGCAGTTCATCGGGCTGACGTTGAAGGATTTTTACAGTTACGACGTTCGGACCGGCAAAACAATCGGCGCAAGCGGAGTTGCGAATATCAAAAATCCTGTGCCTGAGGCAGAGCCTGATTTCAGGGCGGCCCTTCGTGGAACCAAGAAAAATCTCATCCTTGTGGATGAATTTATCCTGGGCAACCAGTACCTCCAATACCATCAGTCCGGCGGAGAGGAGAATAAGTGATCAAGATTCTGAAAGTGGCGTACAAAAACCTGCTTCGTAAAAAGGCCCGAAGCGGGCTGACGATCATCGGTATTGCGCTGGCGGCCTGGGTGCTCGTCAGCCTCCTGGGCTTCAACAAGGGCTATGAGTCTTCGCTCAACCGTGACATCGACAACCTGGGCTTTCAGATGATCGTGACCGCCAAAGGGTGTCCTTACGAAGCGGCTACACTTATGCTCAAGGGTGGAACTGGTCTTCGCTATATGCCCGAGAGCGTTGCGGAACAGATCACCAAGGAACCTGAGGTGGAGGGGGTCACCGCAATGCTCATGCAGGCCGTGTTCGATCCCAACAAGGGCGAAAGCGGAGGGTACAGCGCCTACCTGGGGGTTGACCCCGCCACTTTTCCACGGATGAAAAGCTTCCTGGAGTTCAAGCAGGGAAACTGGTTCACCGATCCTGACGCTATGGAGGCGGTGCTCGGTTATGAAGCGGCGGAGCTGGAGCAGAGAGAGGTGGGGGATCTCCTCCTCATTACCGAGAAGAATGTCGAGGTGAAGGTGGTTGGTATCCTCAAGCGAACGGGAACGCAGGACGACGGCACCATTTTTCTTCCTTTGAAGTCGGTCCAGAAGATCTTCGGCGTGAAGGATGAGCTTACCGGCGTGGGGATCAAGGTCAAGAAAGAAGCTGACATGGCCCAATTCGAAGAGAGAATGTACAAGCTGCCGGACGTGCAGGTGGTCAGCCTTTCCCAGGTCAAGCAGACGATCATGACGCTGGTTTCCACTGCCAAGGTGATGGTTTTCTCGATCGCTCTCATCGCCATCTTGATCTCTGTGGTGGGCGTCATCAACACCATTCTCATGTCGGTTATGGAAAGGCTCCAGGAGATAGGGATCCTGAAGTCCATGGGCGCCACGGCGTGGGATATCTTCAAATTGATCTGGATTGAGACCCTGATCCTGTGCATCAGTGGTGGCATCATCGGCGCGGCTATGGCCATGGCGACTGCCAAACTCACGGAAGTTCTGGTCCGCCAGCTCCTGCCCTACGCGCCGAGCGGTGGGCTGGTGCAAATTAACTTGCCCCTCATCATCCTGACCTTTGGGGTGGTGATCCTGATTGGACTGCTGAGCGGGGTGTATCCTTCGTGGAAAGCAGGAAGAGTGCGTCCTCTTGAAGCGATAAGAAGTCAGGTGGAATGATGAAAGAAAATGGCCAAAAGGTCATCGAGGCGGATCATCTGATCAAGATCTATCGCAGAGGAAGTGAGGAGATCGCGGCAGTCAACGATATCTCCCTCTCTGTCAAGGTCGGGGAGTTCATTTCTTTTGTCGGGCCCTCGGGGTCCGGAAAGACAACACTGATCAACATCCTCGGGTGCCTGGACAACCCCTCCTCCGGCAAGCTCGTCCTTGCAGGCCGCACGGTGGTGGAAAACGGTGAGGCTTTATCCGAGGCGACTCTCACAAAGATCCGGCGGGAAATCTTCGGGTATGTTTTTCAAAAGTTCTACCTCATTCCTACACTCACGGTAATCGAGAATGTGATGCTTCCCTTCACGTTTTACAAAAAGCCCGGTGCGGAAAACGGGGTGGAAAAAATCCTAAAGTTGATGGAGATCGATCAGCGCAAGGACCACCTGCCCGGCCAGATATCGGGAGGTGAAATGCAGCGGGTGGCGATTGCCAGAGCGCTGGTCAACCGGCCCAAAATTGTTCTCGCTGATGAACCTACGGGGAACCTGGACACGAGAAGGAGCCAGGAGATCGGAGACCTGCTCAAGGGACTGAATCAAAAAGAGGGACTTACGATCATTCTCGTGACCCACAATCCGGCCTTGGCCGAAAGAGCCGACAGAATTATCGAGCTGCGGGACGGGAGGATTTACAGCCCCTCTGCGGCGTAATTGTCACTGAGCTCATCGCCTAAATTCCCTTTGGGAAGGATACGGAAATACTGGCGCCCCCCAAGGGCCCCTGCTCGATCCAGGCCTTTCCGTCGTGTCTGTCTGCGATCTCCTTTACAATCGCCAGCCCCAGACCCAGTCCCTCGGTCTTCTGCCAGTCCCCGGTCCTTCTGAAAGGTCCAAATACCCTGTCTGGATTTTCCGTCTTGATGCCGATACCGTCATCGCTCACCGAGAGTATATGGAAAAGCTCAGTTTCCCTGTATCCGATCCTGATCTCCTTGAGCCCAGTTCCACCGTATTTCAAGGCGTTTTCCACCAGGTTTCTAAAGACCCTTCCCAGGGATACCCCGTCGGCGCGAATGACAGGGAGGTGTTCAGGCTCTGACCATTTGATATGACGCAATTTTAGCTGGTCCGAAAACCCCTCCCTGATGCACTCGAGGGCCTCTTTAAGGTCCAGGTCTTCGATGTTTATCGGCGCCTCCTTGCAGGCGATAAACGTATTGATCATTTCAGTGAAGGTCGCAATCTGTTGGGCTGCCTGCATGAGATGTTTGCAGCAGGCCCGTCCCTTCTCATCGAAGTCCTTTTCATAATTCTCGACAAGACGTTTTGCCAGCCCGTAGATACTGATGGCCGGGTTCTTAAGGTCATGATAAACCGAATAGGCAAACAGCTTAACCTTCTCTGATTCCCGCTGTAGTTCCATGTTGGCCTCGGCCAAATCAGCGGTCTTTTCCTGCACACGCGCTTCAAGACTCTCATAAGCCTCTTGCAGTAGCTTCCTCGACCTCTCTCTTTCGTGGGTATAACGAAGGGAACGTTCAAGGACGGATGTCGTCAGATGGTCTTTAACAAGATAATCCGCTGCGCCTAACCTCATGGCCCGGACATCGACTTCATATTCTCCCTGGCCGGTCAAGAAGATGATGGGTGTCTTCCAACCCTTTTTCCGGGCCTCGCTCAATAACTCCAATCCGTCATGAATGCCCAGCCGATAATCGAGCAAACAGAGGTCATGACTTCCGCCCTCCAGTGCAGCTACGGCCTCCTCCCATCCGGTTACCCAGTCTAGCGATAAATCCAGCGTCACGATATTTGAAAGTAACTCCCTTATGATAACATAGTCGTCCTCATCATCTTCCACCAAAAGGATTTTCAATGTACTCCTGGCCTTCTCTGGTTTAGTTTCCATTAGGGTCATTGTTTCTATAGACAAACGTGTTCCCTCCTCTAAAATAGACCCGGTCGTCTGACAACCTGAATTCCTATTCGCGAACCTGGTATACTGCATCGTTACCCATTGCTCGCCTGAGATGGCGTATAGCCCAGAGACAGGCGAATGCATTCCTTCAGGAGACAATCCGTTGGTGTAAGCCCTTGTAAAAATGACGTAACATGCGTCGGCCGTTGGTCGATCACCGAACCTCCCGATACTGAGCCTTTTTTAAAAGGCCGGGACTGATTCTTCATCATCAAAGGAGTCGAGCAGATATGTGGTACCGCTGGACGGACTCATGCTCGGCCGCCTGAGGCTACCGTATAAACCTAATCATTTCCTCGCTTGAGAATTTCGGCCACTGGCGAGCAAATGACGTTAAAAATTCGGGCCTGTGTAACATTCTCTTATTGGAAGTGTTTCTAACAGATGGACGGGATCGAAACAATGGGGTATAGGCTGTAATTATTCGCCTTTTCTAAGGTATGCTGTCTTTGCTGGATTCACCTATAAGGTCCAAAGGTGTGTTATGAGCTTGGCCCTGACCTAAATGGACCATCGCAGCTTCGTTAATTTGATGGTAACTCTTTAGGTCTCGCGTTGGTTAACTGTTCTGTGAGGGCAGGTTGTTCCGGGCCAATCGCTCGATGATTGAGAAGGGCATGAAGGTTGGACCAAACGATTACATGAAGGACCTTTTCAGCGCCCTGCTATCCGGCCGCGAGCCATCGATCCGCCAAAGACTTCATGATGCTGACCCACTCGCCGA
>CAYLJZ010000077.1:8949-11974 GCA_964384085.1 uncultured Desulfobacteraceae bacterium | reverse complement strand
TCCCCCCATGCGGTCATAGCGTCGCCCACTATGACCACACCGCCCAGTATCCCTTCGATCTGACCGGCCCACTCGGCGGCCTTGTCAAGATCCTTCTTTTTTTTGATCCTGTTTCCCAGGGCCGTCGCCGCACTATCAGCCAAGGCGGTCCATGATGACAGGAGGCAGACTGCATCTGCAATCCCCTGACTCAGGGAGTGACCGATGGTCCCCGATGAAGTACAAACTCCCAAAGGCATTTGGCGCGTGGGAACCAGGATTCCAAATTTCTCGCTGAGGGGCGAGGTTCCTGCAAAAATCGTTAGGGTAAGAGGTCGGTCGGCCTTCAGAAAAGTATCTCCGCCATTCTCGACGATCACCTGATCCGTCAGATTCAAGAGCCCTTCTCCCACCTGCTGGGCGATAGCGCCGGCGACAGCAGCCATCGGCCCGACGCCAACCTTCCCTGCTGCACGCATCATCTCTCTTACGATAGGAGGCGCATAGGGGTCTTCCTTCACGGGGACGAGGGAATGTGAAAAATTCGGGTGAGATTCAATATAGGTTTCAATCTGGTGTCTCGACAAAAAAACCAGGTCCCTTGTTTCCGTTTGCAAAGGTCTCCCCGCGCAGACCCATAGGTCCGTTTCCCTGACCCCTACCTGGAAGGAGAAAAAACCTTTGGGTCTGAGCCGCTTTCTGTAGGTTCGTTTAGTATAGAGGGGCATGAGATCGCTGTGTCATAATGGCCGGCAAGGGCCTTGCCGAGAAGGTGAAGAGGCTGAGCAGTGAGTATCGGGGAGAAGAGCTGTCAAAAAAGGCTTCCCAAGATGCCGTTATTCTGCCCCTTATAAATCTTCCCTCCTAAGTGGTTTAAGATCCCGGGACAAAAGATGCACGAACATCCGAGAAGCCTTTTTCTTCGCTTTAATTTTACTTCATATATATGCAAAATATCTGCCATATTTCTAATTCACATTGTCTGCCCAAGGCTGAGCGCGGATTTAGATTAAGCGGCTGAGGCAGATGTCATTTCGCCCAAAAGCGTGACAAGCAATGGGCTAACCTATTGATATCTCTATGCTCCATTAATGAGAGACCGCTAAAGCAACTAAAGACACGCCCACATGGCGTCATCTCAGGGTGATTCAATCATGGCGTTCTGTTCAAGGAATTTAGCGGATAACCCCAACATGTTGTGGCAAACAAAATTCGATGCATACCGCTTTTACGAATGGATCAGGAACAGATAGCCCACCCAAAATCGGAATCACACCCAAAATCGTATCGAAAATGCCACATAGTGTGAATTTAAGCAACACCATCCAGAGGTGCAGATCGAGATCGGGTAGAATCCAATCGAAGGGGCCCCCCTTGAACTATATCCGCTGGGCGCCCAGGTAACAGCCCTTATAGGTTTCACTCAGGCCAGCCCTGTCCATTTTCATGGCAAGCGGGAGATGTTCCAGAATATCCTGGGCCGTCATTCCGTCCTCGCCCTTTTCCTCGGCAGCCAGATCCCCGGCAAACCCATGAATGAAAACCCCCTTCAAAACTGCATCCCTCAAAGAAAGGCCCAGGCCAAACATGGCGGCCACGGTCCCGGTCAGGACATCCCCGGACCCGGCACTTGCCATGCCGGGATTCCCGGACATATTGACAAAAACCTCCCCATCGGGAAATCCTATCAGAGAACGGCCTCCCTTCAACACAACCATTGCGTTCAGATCTTTTGAGGTTTGTTTAAGGGTGCCGATTTTGTCTGCATTGACTTCCTGAATGCTCAATCCGGTCAGTCTCGACATTTCACCCGAATGGGGGGTCAACACAGTCTCGGCTTTCCGTTTTTTCAGGAGCTTCAGATCCCCAGAGACAGCGGTAATCCCGTCACCGTCGATCAGAATTGGCCGATGAATCTCCTTAACCAGCGCCCTCACCAGCCGCTGAGTCTCTTCATTCAATGACAGTCCGGGGCCCAGAACAACCATGTCCATTTTCATTGCCAGATCTACCAGGGAATCCTTGTTTTCAAGGGAGATAGTCCCCATATCTGTCTCTTTCTGAGGGAGAAAGACGATCTCACTCCCTTTAGCTGCAATAAACGGGATAACAGATGCGGGGGCTGCAAGTCGCGAATACCCGCCGCCTGCCTTTAAAAAAGAGAGCGCAGAGAAATAGGGCGCCCCGAAATAGCTGGACGCGCCTGCGATGAAAAGGACCTGGCCAACGCTCCCCTTATGGGCATTTCGGTCCCTGGCCGGCAGCATTTTGGGGAGGTTGACCTCAACCTTGAGTGCATTCGAGTCATATATGCTGGGGGGAAAGGAGATGTGCGTAACATACAGTCTTCCGCAGAATTCATTACCCGGAAACAGGATATTGCCAAGCTTTGGAAGACCGAAGGTTACGGTATAGTCGGCCCGAACAGCGATCCCCATCACCTCTCCGCTGTCGCCCGACACCCCCGAGGGGATGTCGGCGCTGAAAACCGTCTTTCCGCTGGCATTGATCAGCTCGATGACATCCCGGTAGACCCCTCTCACCTCTCGCATCAGCCCTGTCCCAAAGATGGCGTCCACAATGGCGTCTGCGTGTGCGATATCCGTTCTGACGGCATCCACGGATGTCACCTCTCGAATGAGGATCCCCAGTTTTGAGACAATCTCAAGGTTCAGCCTTGCCGCACCTTTGTATTTCGCCCTGTCGCCTAACACAAATACCGTGACGTTTCCCCCATTGGAGTAAATTTTCCTGGCAATCACCAATCCGTCGCCGCCGTTATTCCCGATGCCGCAACAGACGATGAAGGTCTTTCCATTGACGGCAACCTCAGTTGCGATAACAGAATAGACGGCACCGCCGGCATTCTCCATCAATAGTTCATCCTTGATGCCGAATACCCTGATGGCGGTCTGGTCGAGGTCTCTCATCTCGGAGACAGTGCTGATCTTCACGTCATTCCCCCTTGATCCGGAAACATCTACATGCGTGCTTGACTGAACACCCGAATTTTCGGGCAAGAGCTTCGAAGGACGAAACAATCACC
>CAYLJZ010000077.1:7549-8849 GCA_964384085.1 uncultured Desulfobacteraceae bacterium | reverse complement strand
ACTAATTTGGTTGGCGATCTTTCCGTTCTAATGACTTGCAATCGCCTTTCCAGAATGCGCGGACAATCTTATTGTCTTTGTCCACTTCAAAATACGTAATGCAATAGTCCATTGAAGTAACGGTCTGTCCAGTGACATTGCCGACGCTTTCACCGGTCCGGCCGCTTCGGGGGTCCACACGGGGGGGGTATTCGATGAGGGCCGAATGGGACAATGGGTTGAGGGTGTATTCATCCCTCGTCTCGACGTACACCAATACCTTGCTTTGGTCAGCGGCATCAAACGTCCTGCCGGGATACCCCCATTCATCGGTGAGTCTCCGTGCATCACGCCCCATGTACTCCTGACACAGTTGAGTGTATCCCGCCCCCGTGGGGAGGCTCAACGTCTTACACCCTGGGACCGCGAGGGCGACAAACACGAAAAAGAAGAAAGAGCTGATTAGCGTCTGTTTCATAAAACCTCCAAATTTTGGGTCGAGCACTGAAAAAGCCGTGGGGTGGCATGTCCTCGCAGGGCAGCATCGCTTCAGACTGATTATCAAATCCGTGGACAGTTTTGCAAGGTAAAACGCTCGCCTCGATAGATGAATTTCGGATTTCGATGCAGGCACGCAATTATCCATCACCTATCGAACGTCTGTTCGGACCCCTCTTGACGTGGTTACCGCCAGCGATGTATAGGATGATAGAGAGGCCTCACAATGGATAACCGTCAGATTGCGAAAGGGTATGCGGGCATTCACAAAAACCGGAATCGCCTGTTGCGCGGGATAGAGATGCACCCACACGCCCTGAAAATGGCTCCGTGAAGGAGGGACAGAGGCCCCCAGATCTATTACGGGAAAACTCAAGCAAACGAGCTTGCCAAAGGAGGAAGGCAAAGATGGCGGAAGAACAGGACCTCATACCCCCATGCCTCATGCTTATTGATAAGGAAGGCCGCTGGTATCACCAGGGCGTCGAGATGATCCGCCGGGAATTCGTCCGGCTCTTTTATCAGAATATGGAGCTGGATGGAGAGGGAAGATACCTGATTACATGGGGCGATACCCGGTGTTATGTCGATGTGGAGGATACCGCCTTTGTGGTGACACGGGTTTCACTTGAGCGTGGAAGCGGACACCAGCCATCCCGGCTCGAGATCAGCCTGAGCGACGACACACAGGAAGTCCTGGCGCCCGACACCCTTCAAGTGGGAAAGGATCATGTCCTTTACTGCAAGGTCAAATCAGACGCCTTCCCCGCACGCTTTACCCGGGCCGCATACTATCAACTGGCCGAATTTATTGAAGAAGACG
>CAYLJZ010000077.1:2578-7449 GCA_964384085.1 uncultured Desulfobacteraceae bacterium | reverse complement strand
ATCACGACTCCCCCTTCACCGGGGTTACCATTTCAATCTTGGCATTTTTTCGAAGGTTTTCGAGCCAGTTTTGAAATATGCGTTGATGCTTGGCCTGAACCAACGATTCGCCATACTCCTTTTTTTCCTTGTTGAAGGCTGTTTCGTCGATCCCCTGTCTCTCCAACCACCTGGTGACAAATGCGCCTTTTTCGTTGACAAAGGGCTTATCGGGTAATGGTTCTTTCGCGTTGAGCCTGAAGGCGGTCTCAATCAGCTCCGGTGCATCTCCAATTTCCGGAATTGGACCCCGTCTGCTAAAAAAGTTGGTTTGTTTCGGGGTGAGCCCCTTCTCCTTGGCCAATTGATCCCAAGGCTTGCCCTCTTTAAGCGCTTTCAAATAGCTGGTTGCGGCAGCGGCAGCATCCTGGGCTGCCAGATAATTCGTGTAATTCTCCCTTACCTTTTCAGCCACATCTTTCAATTCCGGCAGATAAGATTCCCTGGTCCCCACCACCTGAAAAATAAAAAATTTGCCTCCTAATTCAATCAGATCGGTCGTTTCACCCTTATCCAGCGCAAAGAGGTTCTCTGTGATCCTTTCACTTCCGACGATCCCTGAAACCGGCTCGGTCTTTGGAAAAAAGCTCGACTCCTTTGCCTCGACGCCTTGCTGTTTAGCATAGACACTCAGCTCGATATCATAGGGCATCTGGTCTACGATAGAGAGGCCCTTCTCATGGGCGAGTTCTGAAGCAGCGCTCATGGTCAGGGAATCCACAATCTGATCACGCACCTCCTCCAGAGATTGCGTACGGGCCTCCTTGATATCCTCTACCTGGATGATATGATACCCAAATGGCGTCCGGACCAGATCGCTGATCTCCCCCTTTTTCAGATTGAAAGCCACCTCCTCAAAGGCCGGCGTCATACGGCCCTTCTCAAAATAGCCCAGATCTCCCCCCTTTGATTTGCTCGGGCAGCTGGAGTGCTGGGCTGCGAGACTGGCGAAGTCCTCCCCCTTGCGTACCTTTGCCAATACCGCTTCAGCCGCCTTCCTGACCTCTTGATCTGCCTCTTTCGCGGCGTCCTCGGCAAGCTCAAACAGAATATGCCTTGCCTTTACCTGATGGGGCTGGCTGTAGGAGGCATGATTATATTCATAAAAGGATTGGATCTCCTTTTCAGTAATGCTCACGCCATCTTTGAAGGAAGCAGGGTCCATTTCGATATAGGACACCTTTATATTCTTCTGGATACGATAGTTCTCCTTATTTTTTTCAAAATAGGACGTGAGTGCAGCATCATCAACCGTGACGGATTTTCGAAAATCCTGCGGCTTAAACTCAACAAAAGCGAGCTTGATCTTTTCGTTGATGAACGTGTAGTGTTCCAGGATCTCCTGATCGGTCACGCCCAGGAAGGCGAACAGAAACTGCTGCAGTTTCTTGTCCAGAAGCTCTTGGGTAATCGATGCCTCAAAATTCTCCGGGGTCATATGATTCTGGCTCAGAAGAGACTGGTAACGACCCATGTCGAACTGGCCGTTGATTTGAAATGCGGGGTAACTCAAGATCGCCTTCTGGCACTCGCTTTCCGTCACCTCGATGCCTAAGCGTTTTGCGGCCTGGGTCATTAGCCTCTGATCGACAAGCGCGTTCAATGCCCTTGTTCTTAGATCGAGCATCTTTATCATATTTTCATTCCACATATCCTTGTACCTTGCTTGATATGCGGAAACCATGTCCCGGTAGGCCTTTTCATACTCCGGACCACTAATGACCTCCCCGTTGACATAGGCGATTTTCAGCGCCTGATCCGAGGTGAATGAATAGCCGAAATAAAAGACAAAGACCACGGCAATAATGCCTATCAGAAATTTTATCAGCCAGGACTTGGCGTGTTTTCTCATGATACTCAATACCATTAAGCATCCCCTCCTGTTGTCTTATCCTGTTCGTTCGAGACTTCCCGAGCCTTGTTCGAAAATCGAATCTGGCAAATTAGCACGATACCCGAAGGATGTCCACCATAATTTGGGGCACCCGCGACCCCCTTACCCGATCCAAAAGGGAGACCTGAATGCCTGCTGATTAGTGCCCTATTGCCAGCTTTTCTGTCACAAAAAACAAGAAATCAGTAAGCGCTCACAGGTTCCGAGTTCCCCTTTCAGGGTTCCCGGTTAAACCCTGAACCTCTGAACTTTTAAACCCGAAACTAGGCCGCCGTTGGGTTGCGCGCATGGCCCGCGTTAGTGGTTGCAAATTACTTATCGGGATGATAGAGTGGCAAAAAATGGAAGGTTCCGCTATGTGAAAGGGACAAATGCATGACAAAGGAATTGTGGTCAGTTACCGAGGTGTTGGAATTCTTTCAGGTAGAGGAGGGCCTTCTCAGTGACCTGGAGGAAGAAGAGATCATCTGTCCGGCCTGCAATGAAGGACTTCCGACTCGTCTGTTTCACATCCACGAACTGGAAAAGCTGCGGATTGCAAAAATTCTGATGGAGGAAATGGACGTCAATTTGTCGGGCGTGGAGGTCATCCTTCGAATGCGCCAGAACATGATTGACATGAGAAAACAATTCGACGCCATCCTGGAAGATCTGGCCAGTCAGCTCAACGAAATCATGAGCAAGGCATAAACAGATCCCTGTCCTGCCGCGAGTTAGATGCTGATGCCGCTCCTCACATCCTGTTCATAAAGGCTGTCCATTTTTTTGACTGTCTCGATGATTTCCGGGTCGTTTGTCTTCGGCACCTTTACAGCCAATTTAATTAGAAGGTTCCCGCGCTGCCGCGTTTTAATGTTGGTCGCTCCCTTCCCTTTCAGCCTCAGCGTCTGTCCGCTCTGGCTCCCCACGGGCACCTTGACCTTGACCGGACCGTCAATTGTCGGGACGTTAATTGTCCCGCCGGCCATGGCCTCTCCGACCGTTACCGGCACCTCCATGAGAAGATCGTCCCCCTCTCTCTTCAAAAAGGGATGTGGTTTCAGATGGATAATCAAGTAAAGGTCCCCAGGCTCGCCGCCATTGAGGCCTGGCTCCCCCTTACCCGCTACACGGACCTTGGACCCTTCGCGCACACCTTGCGGGATGACGACTCGGATTTTCTCCGTTCCAAGAATTTGCCCGCTCCCGTGGCACCTCGAGCAGGGTTTTCCTATCTGCCCGTGCCCGTGACAATGGGGACAGGGCTTGGTAAAATGCATGGGACCCTGGGCCACCTCCTGCCGGCCCGAACCGCCACAGATGGGGCAGGTCGTCATGCCAGCGCTCGAATCGATTCCGGTACCGTGGCACACAGGACAGGGGCTTGCATGTTGCATTGCCAGCTCCGTCTCAAAGCCCTTCAGGGCCGAGACAACGTCAATGGTCATGTCATGATGGACATCCCTCCCCCTGGCCGCAACAGTGGATTTAAAATCGCCCCGCCCCATGCCGGAACCGAATAAATCACCAAAGATGTCTTCGTAGCTTTCATACCGGCCGAATCCTTCCGCGCCGGGCCCCCCAGCTCCCTTCTGAAAGGAACTCCATTTGGAATATTCCCTTGCCTTTTCCGCGTCAAAACCGGCCTGAAGTCCCTGCTCCCCGAATTCGTCATACAACTTCCGTTTCTGTTCATTACCGAGACATTCGTAGGCGTGCGATATCTCTTTGAACTTCTGCTCCGCATCCTTGTTTCCGGGATTGATGTCCGGATGCCATTTTCGGGCCAGCTTACGATAGGCCTTTTTTATCTTGTCTTGAGAGGCGTCTTTGGAGACGCCCAGAAGCTCGTAAAAATCTTGGGACATGGGCATATACCGCCTTGGACGATAATGGGTTGAGGGATGGCAAAGAATATCCCAGGGAGGCGCCCCTTGTCAAACCCTTAAAGGTCGCTCCCGGTCACGACTACGGCCACGGACGAATCCGTAATTACGGTATGATATCCGAATAGCATTTAAGACCACAAAGAGGCCTTGCCAGTTTAACGGCCCTGACCACGGCCCGTTCCATCGTCCGTGCAGCCAGCAGGCCGACCACGCTCACGTCCGCGTCAACCCTCCCCGTTGCCATCGCAAAAATGGTATCCCCGTCAAACATGGAATGGGCCGGGCGCAAGGTCCTTCCATATCCATTATGAGCCATGGATGCCAGCTTCTTAGCCTCTGATTTGGTGAGCCTGGCATTGGTGACGACAACGCCGATGGTGGTATTTCCTCCGAACGTCATCCTGCAGTCGGCAAATCGCCGAATCATGATGTCCTCTGTGTTAAGACATCCCTTTGCGTCTTCATCCAATACCCCTGCCAGGGTCTCCCCTGTTTCCGGATCGATCACATCCCCCAGGCAGTTGACCGCCACGATCGCCCCGATCTCAAGATGGCCTGTTCGAACACAGAATGCGCCCAACCCGCTTTTCATACACCTCTCCATTCCGAGGATTTTTCCCACCGTGGCCCCGGCCCCAGCCCCCACACACCCTTCTGCACACCCGGGAAGACTGGCATCCAGGCAGGCCGAATAGCCCATCTTTCGGTCAGGCCTTACCGTGTAATCCCCAACCGGCAGATCGAACAGGACCGCGGCGCACACGATTGGGATCTTGGTAACCATGGCGTCAAACCCGATTCCTTCCTCCTCCAGATACTGCATGACGCCGCCGGCGGCATCAAGTCCGAAGGAACTGCCGCCGCTCAGGACCACCGCGTGGATCTGCTGGACCAGGTTGACGGGGTCCAGCAGATCGGTTTCTCTTGTTCCGGGCGCCCCGCCCCGAACATCCACCCCCGCCGTCACCCCTTCCCGGCCGATAACCACCGTACACCCGGTCGCGGCCTTCAGGTCCTGGGCATGACCGACGCTGATCCCCTCAATATCCGTAATGGCGATCTCTTCCATC
>CAYLJZ010000077.1:0-2478 GCA_964384085.1 uncultured Desulfobacteraceae bacterium | reverse complement strand
CCCAACAGTCTGGCAATCTCCTGGACCCTCGCCTCGGGGTCCAGTTCCGAGATTGTCGCTTCGGTACGGCCGTCCATAACCTCTTTGCTGACCACAAAATGGGTTGCTCCCTGTGAGGCGATCTGTGGAAGGTGGGTGATGCACACAATCTGATGGTATGCAGCCAAAGAGGCAATTTTCTCCCCGACCACCTCGGCGGTGGCCCCGCTGATTCCGGCGTCGACCTCATCGAAAACAACGCTTTCCACGGACGCGGTCCTTGAAAGGATCGTCCGAATGGCCAGCATGATTCTCGAAAGCTCGCCGCCCGATGCGATTCTTGACAGGGGCCTTAACTCCTCGCCTGGATTTGGGGAAATCATAAACTCGATCCGGTCGAGTCCTTCGGGCCGCATATCCTCCACCGTTGCCTGCGCCAGGCTCCCGTCCTCACGCCGAAGGTCTTTGAAGGCCACACTGAACTGGATGTCTTTCATCTGAAGCTGGCGGAGCTCCATTTCAACAGCCCTCCTGAAACCTTCAGCCCCTTCTTGTCGTTTTTGAGAAAGGGCCCGGGCCTTTTTCAGAAGTTCAAATTCCATTTGCTCCAGTTCATGGGTCATCTGGCTGAGATCCTGGACCTTTCCTTCCAAATCGAATATCTTTGAGGCCAGGGCGTCTTTAAAGTTGAGGATATCTTCAATGGCGGCCCCGTATTTTCGCTTGAGCCGCTTCAGAAGGTCCAGTCTTTCCACAACCTGACTCAGCCGCTGCGGATCTATCCGTACCGATTCTCGAAAATCCCGAAGGGTAAAAGAGATATCCTCGATCTGCGCCTCGATGTCTGATAGAGAGCCCTTTACAGCGGCCAGTTCAGGCGCTATTCTCGACCCCTTATCCAGTGCCTTGACACAGAGGGCCACGGAGGAAAGAACAGAATCCTGTTTTTCGTAGAGGGTCTGATATCCATTCGATGCAATCTCCAGAAGCTCCTCTGCGTGTTGAAGACGCCGCCTCTCCTCTTCCAAAAGATCGTCTTCCCCTGGGGTGGGTGCGGCCAAATCGATCTCCTGGATCTGAAACCGGGCCAGCTCTTCCCTCTCCTTCTGTGACCGAATCTCTCCTTCCAGGGACGTCATCTCCCCTTTCAGGGCGTGATACCTGTCGAACAGCGTACCCAGCTCCACCCGTTCATCTTCGAGGCCGCTGAAGTCATCCAGAAGATAGAGATGATTTTCCGGTCTCAGGAGGAGCTGATGCGCATACTGGCCCGAGATACTGATCAGCATTGGTCCCAGTCGCGACAATATCTGGAGGGTGGCCAATGAACCGTTGATAAAAACCCTGTTCCGGCCCTCACGGGAGATGGTTCTTTTTATTAATAGTTCACCGTCAAAGGATATGCCCGCTTCTTCCAGTAGATCAATGAGCCCCGGGTGTTGAGGAAGGACAAAAAGCCCTTCCACCACGGCCTCGGTGCATCCGGTTCGAATGAGGTCGGCCGAGGACCTCCCCCCCAAAATTAGATTGATGGCGTTGATGATGATCGATTTGCCTGCGCCGGTTTCGCCTGAAAGGATGGTGAGTCCCCCCTTCAGGGAGAGATCCAGGTGTTTAATGATAGCGAAATCGGTAATAACAAGGTTGACAAGCATCATGCACCCGGCGCTGACGACGAAACTGACTATTTGCAGTTGCGGATTGCGTGCTGCGGCATGAGAAAGGCGCAACCCGTTCGATTCCAATACCCCTCAAGGGGCAACCGAAATCTGTTGAAGCCCCCTCTATATCGATGAAAAAAGCGAAACCTCGGCCCGGCAAACCTCCCACGGATCGCGGCCATAACCTTATGGCCCCTGTATCGTCTATCAACCCGAATCATCCGCAATCACAAAATCGGGTCGGGCCTTGTGGGCCCGAATGACCTCTATCCTGAGACACAGTGGCTCGTGATTTTCTGTCAGCCGGCATTCCACCCTCGCCTCACAGGGCAACGGCAGATCGCATAGCGAGATGGCGTTGCCTGTTGCGTCTAAAATCACGGCCGATTCCCCTACCCTGTACCGCTGCCCGGCGATGACAATCCCCCCCTCGCCCTTGCCCTCGATGGTCACGGGACCAGAGGTCACGGGCTTGTTTCCTGGATCCTGGGCAAAAGAGGAGCCCCATGCGAATAAGAAAAAAGCGACCAGCAGAAAAAAGCACCACGTTGACGGCAACCGCCAACCTATGCGCCCTTTTTCGCCTCCAACGCATCCTTTCACGTAACTATCTCCTTCATTTCAAAGCGTCGTCTATCTGTGCTTCGAGTACACAAAAAAAGCATCCTCATTCAAAAAATAATAGCACCTTCCCTCAAAGCGTGTCAAAGACAAATCCGGAGTGTTTCCATGGTTTCAAAGCGTTGACACTGGCTTCAAGCAAGCGAAGGCTCTAAAAAGCGATTTGACTGTAACCATTTTTGACGACCTCCCCGCTTGGAATGGCCGGGACCGCCGA
>CAYLJZ010000076.1:0-12017 GCA_964384085.1 uncultured Desulfobacteraceae bacterium | reverse complement strand
TGTCAACTAAACATGGAAGTCAACATGGGAGATAACAGTAACTGCACCCAATTCATTCGAAAGTTCCCCTGGGAAAAGATCCTGATCTGGCTTGTCTTTTTTTTGTGTATCTATACCCTTCGATCTTTTTTCGGCATTCTGTTTATCACCTTTGTCATCAGCTACATCGCCTCCAATATCGTCAAAGGGATCTGTTCGAAGATCCATCTTCCTTCCATAGAAAAGCGTCTCCGCTGGCTGGTAACCACGATTGTCTTTGTTGGTTTCCTTTCGTTGATGTGCAGCGCAGGAAGTTACATCTTTCCGCGAATTGTTGATCAAGTTCGAGGATTCGTCACATCGGTCCAGGTATTGCTCCCGGTTCCGGTCCGAAAGGCGCTTTATGGAAAAGAGGATGACGCGGTGGGCGCCGAACAGACGTCCACCCAGCCTACCCTGATCGACTACGCAGAGGACCTTCTGGAAAAAGTCCTTGGAGAAGCTCATTTTGCCGATTTGAAAGAGACGCCCGAATATCGGGAGGCCCTCAATAAGATCACGGAAAAGCTCAAGGAATGGATCGTTCAGAGTTCTCCTGGCTTCTTCAAACATATTCCCCTGATCATCCTGTTTCTCTTCAAGGGAATCAGTGATTTTCTGATTTCGATCCTTTTCAGTTTCATCATTGTGCTGCAACTCCCGTCGCTCAAGACGGGTTTTTCCAGGCTCGAAAACAGCCGGCTCTCCCGCTTTTATGAAGAGATCGTCCCTGATATTATCGGATTCGGGAGGAGCATCGGAAGGGCTTTTCAGGCCCAGGCGTTTATTGCCATCTGCAATACGCTCCTGACCTTTCTGGGGCTTGTTTTCTTTAATGTCCCATCCCCCATTTTTCTCTCACTGATCGTTTTTATCTGCAGTTTCATTCCCATCCTTGGCATTTTTCTGTCGAGTCTGCCCATTTGTATGTTGGGCCTTCAGACGGGAGGCTTTGCCCTCGTTTTGAAATTGGCGCTGTTCATCATCGGCATCCATTTAATGGAGGCATATGTCCTTAATCCGAAGATCATGGGCGCCGTCATGCACATTCATTTCCTTGCCGTGCTCATCATTCTTCTGGTCGCAGGAAATCTCTTTGGATTCTGGGGCCTCCTTCTGGGTATACCCACATTTCAATATATTTTTAACCAAATCATCATGAATCCGAACAAGGCCTCAAATCGGATGGGTCAGGCATAACCGCGGAGATCGCAACACCAGCTATTCCCCCCTGATTCTCAATATCAGGACATTTTTCCCGTTCTCATACCGGTACTCCACGCTCCTGCTTCTGGCCTTGATCAGCTTGATCCCAAACTCATCCTTCGCAGCCCCTTCTTCCAGGGGATTCACCGGCGCTCCGCCGCTCACGCAGACGAGTTCAACGCCCCCGTCTTTTTCCGAATAGGAGAGGCTGACCTGGATATCGGAAAAATCCTGCTGCAGGCATAACACCTCCTCCGCCATATGGAGCACATAACCGGTCACCTTCTTTGGCAGCATATGCTTGTCGCAAAAATCCTCCATCTCGGCCTGCATCGCATACAGGTCATACTCCCTGCTGGTGATCCGGTAATGAAAACTGCGTATCCGTTGAATGAATGCCTTCGTCTTTTCTTTTTGCGGATGGTCAAATATCTGCTCAGGGGTCCCTTCTTCATAGATCCCCCCTTCATCCATATAAAAGACCCGGCTGGACAGGTTGCGGGCAAATTCCATCTCGTGGGTGACGATCACCATGGCCATGCAGCGGGCAATGGCCACCCGCTGTTTCTGCCCGCCGGAGAGTTCGTCCGGAAAGGCGTGCGCCTTTTCGGCAAGCCCCACCAGTTTAAGGAGGTCCATGGCCTTCTGGTTGGCCTCGGTCCTTTTCTTCCCCAGGAGTTTGACCGGCCCCAGCGTGAGGTTGTCCATTACCGAAAGGTGGGCGTAGAGGTTGAAGGATTGAAAGACCATCCCCATTTTTTGGCGCACCTTCGGAACATTTGTCCCCTTATTCAGCAGGGGGATGCCGTCGATACGAATGGCGCCGGCGGTCGGGGTGTCCAGGAGGTTGAGACAGCGGAGAAAGGTGCTCTTTCCGGTTCCCGAAGGACCGATGATGGAAATGATTTCTCCCTTTTTGATATCCGCGCTGACGTCCCTGAGGACCACGAGATCCCCAAATCGCTTTGAAAGATGCCTGATCTGTATCATCCGTATGCCTTCGCTGAAGTCATCCTGCGTCTTCTTTTTGGGTCCACTGAAATCTCCATATAGCCCAGGGCCCAGGTCAACAGCCATGCGAGCACCAAATAGATGACGGCCGCCATGATGAGTGGGAAAAAGGCGTCGAAGGTGCGGCTGCGGATGATATCGCTGGCCTTGGTCAGGTCCTGAACGGCGATATACCCGACAATGGAGGTCATCTTGACCAGGGAAATGAATTCCCCTTTGTAGACCGGAAGGAGGTGGCGCAAGGCCTGGGGGGCAATAATACAGAGAAAGGTTTGAACTTTGGTAAAGCCTCCGGCGATGCCTGCCTCCCTCTGACCGTTGTCGATGCTCTGGATGGAGGTCCGGAACATCTCGGATACATAGGCGCCGAAGTTCAGGCTGAACGCTATAATGGAAACCACGATCGGATTGATGTCCACCGAAGCGAAGACGATATAGTAAATGATCATCAGCAACACCAGCACAGGGGTCCCTCGAAGCAGCGAGATGTACAGGCCGGCAGTCACGGAAAGGAGTTTTCGGCGTGACATTCTCATGAAGCAGATCACCCCGCCCAGGAGGGTCCCCAGAATGGCTGAAAAAATGGAGATGACAATGGTGGCCAGCAGCCCTTCGAGGATCAGCTCGTATCTCTTTTCCAGAATGATATTGATGTAGAAGCTCTCTGCCGCCCTTTCGAGAAATGGCTTTCGGGGGGGAGGACCGTCGGCTACGCCGGCAACCGTGGGGTCCATGGCATCCTTGCGGGCGATCAGGCTCGCGCCGCATTCAAAATAGGGATCGCCAAAATCAATCATCTTGCCCCGTTCCTCGGTGATGAACATGGAGGCCGTAATGATATCGATCTTGCTGGTGGAGAGGGAGGCGATGAGGCTTCCGAACTGGAGGGGCACCGGGACATATTCACGGCCAAGATATGCGGCGAAGCGCGATGAGAGTTCGATGTCGAACCCGATGAGCTGACCCTCGCGGACCAGGCCGAAGGGCATGCCCAGGTCGTTGACCACCCCGGCTCGCAGGACCCCATTGGCAGGGCCACCTTCAATCACAGGCATCTCCATGATTCCCTTCTCCATCCAGCGGCTGACCATGTCCTGATACACGCCGTTCGATCGGATTTCCTTCAGAAAGGCGTTGAACTGTTCGCGAAGGGCGTCATTATCCCGGTTGAAGCCTGCGCCGATGGGGATGCGGAAAACATCCCTGGCCAGTATGCCCAGATCGGGATTTACCTTCAGCATTTCGGGCACGGCAGCCTGATCGTAAAAGGTGACATCGACCTTGCCCGAGTTGAGGGCGATGAGGAGATCGGAAAGGGAATTGTACTGGAGGATCGTTGCGTCAGGATTGGTGCGTGCAACATAGGTGTCGTAGACCGATCCCAACACCACCCCGATGGTCTTATCGCGGATGTCGTCAACGGTTTTCATCTTCCTGCCCCCCGGGCTCCCGGGGACCGGGGCGTTTCCCTTGACCAGCACAGAGATGCCGCTGGGATAGTAGCTTTCGGAAAAGAGCACCCTTTTTGCCCTCTCATCAGTAATGGACATGGCCGCGCCGATTATGTCCACCTTGCCTGAAATGAGTGCGGGGAGCAGGGCCCCGAACTCCATATCCGTGATCTCGATCGTCTTGTTGAGTCGAAAGGCCACTCGAGTGGCCAACTCCACGTCGAACCCCACGATGTTTCGGTTGGCGTCGTGGAAGGACATGGGTTCAAGGATTGCCGCTGTCCCGAATCTCAATATCCCGTTATCTCCCGACAGGTCGATCGCGGGCATGGGTGCGGGGGCCCCTTTAGGAGGGAACCAGCGTTTCATCATATCGTCGTAGCCGCGGTTGGATTTCAGTTCGGCGAGGGTCTCATCGATGGCGGTCTTGAGAGCGATATTGTCGATCTGCACGGCAAACCCGTAATTGTCAGCCTCCAGGAACTGGGGCAAGACCATGAGTCCATCGTTTTTGGCCGCTATGTTCTTCAGGACCGGCATATCGTAAACTGCGGCATCCGCCTTTCCCTTCTTGACGGCCATGGCACAGTCGAGCACGGTGTTGTAATACTCTATTTTGGCCTCCGGAAACCGGCGGTAAACAAACTGGTCGGCAACCGTTCCCGTTGGAACGGCGAACGTCTTCCCCCCTGCCAGCATGGAGAGGTTTGTGATGCCGGCTTCCTCTTTCCCGCATCCGATCAGTAAACAGAGGGCCATGAGGGCGAATACATATAACCTACTTTTTAGGGTGTTAGGCACTTCTGAATCCCCTACTCATCCATATCCTATTGCCATTTGGGATCTAAATCTGTTTGGGCCTGGCGCTGGCAGCGGTCTGAGCCAATACCGCGCGCAGTGCTTATTCTTTCCTGAAATTCATGTGAGGACGGAAGGGCTCTGCCAGGAAAGGAGGCAAGAAGGTAGACCTTGATCGTTACGATAACAACCATATCGGTTTTCGGTTGGTTAGTCAAGAAATAGGAACCGTCCCGTCTGTGGTGCCTGGCCGGATTGAGGCAGACTTTCTCATGACAATTACGGTGACATGCCGAATGCTCCCCTGTTTTCTTCAGACCTGCATGCACGCAGATTTTTTGAGAGAGGCTGAATGAAACGGTAGCCTGATTTGGGCGACCCGAAAGCCGGGAAGTCGACTTGGGGTTCGGGCTTTTGTTTTTGAGCGTATGCTCAAAAAAATTCTTGACACAGGAGAATGGGGGATTATATTATGAACGCACGCTCATAACAGGAGGGACGGATGCCAAGACCGAGAAAACTTAGATTTGTTCAGGGACATCCCATTGTGGACGCCTTTATTCCGAACAGCGTACCGCCCTGGGGAAGGGAGGAAGTGACCCTTTCCGTCGAGGGTCTCGAGGCCATCCGCCTGATCGACTATCAGAGGATGGATCAGGAGGCGGCTGCGGGAATGATGAATGTTTCGCGTCCGACATTTGGGAGGATCCTGGCCGAGGCGAGGGCCATTGTGGCCGACGCCCTGGTTATGGGAAAGGTGCTTCGAATCGAGGGCGGTCATTTTGACATGCCGCCCATGGGAAGGGGACGACACCGCAGGGGTAGAGGCGGTGCATTTTAAAAGAGAGGAGGTGTACGATATGCCAAGATTCGATGGAACAGGCCCTAATGGTATGGGCCCCATGACGGGACGGGGCCGGGGTTCCTGCAATCCTTCTCAGGCTGGCTTTGGCCCGAACACGGCATCCGGTTTTGGAAATCCGGGAGCTGGCTACGGACGCGGGCTCGGTGCCGGCCGGGGTCAGGGGCAGGGTCGAGGCCTTGGAAGAGGCCTCGGCAGAGCCTCCGGCCAAAGAAGGTATTACGGAGCGCGAGGGAACCGGTAACCGCTCGCTAACACCCGATAATCGGCCGCTCTAAAGTGTAGGCCGGCCCTGTTTCGGGATAATAGACACAACGGAGTGCGGCATGAGGTGGGGTTCGATCATGCTCGGGTGTGATAACCCCATCTCGACCGCGTAAACAGATCAACCTTTATGGATTGAGGAGGTATAGCGATGCCAGGATTCGATGGAACAGGACCGATGGGCGCAGGGCCCATGACTGGAGGAGGCTGGGGCAACTGCAATCCTTCCGGAAGGTATTATGGCGCGCCCCGCTATGGCCTGGGCCGAGGCTTCAGAGGGGGCTTTGGTCGCGGATTTGGCTTAAGAGGGATGCGGGTATATGGAGGAGGCTTTGGCTGGCGGGGGGCGTATGCCCCGGTAGGAGGATCGTATGGGCCTGCCTACGCCCCGCCTTACGGAAGTTCATATCCCATAAATCCCAATGAGGAAATGAACATGCTGAGAGATGAGGCGAACGCCATCAAGAATGAACTCGACGCCATCAACAAGCGGATTGGAGAGCTCGAGTCAAAACCAATGGCGTCTTAACAGGCCTAGAAGAGACTCCCGTGTTTCCGGCGACAGGTACGAACCCAATTCGCCAGGAGGCGCGGGAGACACCACATATGAACCCGCAATATCAAACAGTGAACGTCCAACCTCGAATGGGGAGAATCGCAGCCGGGTGGGTATGCCGGGCTGTGATTTCTCTCGCAGTGATCATCATGTCATTCCAGACCGTTTACGGAGGAAGGAACCCCATGAATGAACCTGCCAATCAGCTCTTCATCGTCTATGACAACTACACCTCAAAAAAGACCTTGACCCCCGCCTGGGGCTTTTCCTGCCTCATCCTTCTCGCCCAGTATCAGATCCTCTTCGATACGGGCGGCGATCCCTCGATACTCATCAGGAATATGCAAGCACTCGACATCGATTTTCAGAAGATAGACGCCGTGGCCCTCTCCCATGCACACGGGGATCATGTAGGTGGCCTTTCGGGATTTCTTCAGCAACGACAGGATATTACCGTATATCTTCCGAGATCATTTCCAAGAAACTTCAAAGAAGCTCTCCGCCGAATGGGGACGGCTGTCGAGGAGATAGGCGGCCCTCGAATGATACATCCCGGCGTCTACACCACGGGGGAACTGGGATATGGTTTGAAGGAGCAGTCGCTGGTCCTGAAAACCCGTCGCGGTCTGGTCATCATCACCGGCTGCGCCCATCCTGGTATCGTGGAGATCGTTGAACATGCCACAGCGGTTTTTCAAGAGAGCGTTTACCTCCTTATTGGGGGCTTTCACCTGATGGGCCATTCTCGCCCGGAGTTAAAGAAAATCGCCAAGAGACTGGATGATCTCAAGGTGGAAAAGATCGCCCCCTGTCATTGCAGCGGCGATGAAGCCAGGGAATTCTTCAAGGAATATTACAAGGACAAGTATATCACCTGTGCAGCGGGCCTGCTCCTGACCATACCGGATCTCATCCAGTGAGGCAGAAGGCGTCCCGGTCGTCCTCTGTATTCTCGGTTCACGAGGGCGGAAGCTGCCGGGTCAGCGAGTCCGTGTCGAGCGAAATCCTTCCCAGACAGACTTCCATACGGCACAGTGTCCGGCTCTGAACGGATGCGGACCGGCAATGGTTGTTTCATGCCAATCAGTTTATGCTTGTGATCTGACCAATTTCGATGTAAGTTTTTGGTGTCTTCTCAATGAATCGGGGCGACCACCTTCTCCACAAACTTCCCGGGTTCGTCCCACTTATCGAGCTGTTACAGTTTTCATAAAACGAGCTGAACTATAAATAAGGAGGAATATCAAGGATGGAAATTAAAGTTCTGGGTGTTGTGGGCGCCGGACAGATGGGTTCCGGGATCGCTCAGGTGGGTGCGGTCTCCGGGCTGTCGGTGATCATGAACGATATCAAAGATGAGTTTGTGGAAAGAGGGTTTTCTACCATTGAAGGAAGCCTCGCTCGCATGGTTAAGAAAGAAAAAATGTCGGAGGCGGAGAAAGGGGCTGTTTTAGGTAGGATAGAGGGGTCTACCTCCCTGGGGGACATGGCGAAGGCCGATTTTGTGGTAGAGGCGGCTACCGAAAACGAGGTGTTGAAGCTGAAAATTTTTACTGAGTTGGACAGCCAATGCCGGGAGGGGATCATTCTTTCTTCCAACACCTCTTCCATCTCCATTACCAAGATCGCGGCGGCCACCAAAAGGCCCGAGAAGGTGATTGGAATGCATTTTATGAATCCGGTCCCGATGATGAAACTGGTCGAGATCATCAACGGCCTGGCCACATCCGAGGATACATTCCAGACCACCCGGGAACTGGCCGTCAGTCTGGACAAGACCCCTGTCCCGGCCAATGATTTTCCAGGGTTTGTGGCCAACCGGATACTGATGCCGATGATCAACGAGGCTGTTTACGCCCTGTTTGAGGGTGTCGGAAAACCAGAGGATATTGACCAGATCATGAAACTGGGAATGAACCACCCCATGGGACCTCTGACGCTGGCCGATCTGATCGGACTGGATACCTGCCTGGCGATTATGGATGTCCTTCACCGGGGATTAGGGGACAGCAAATACCGGGCCTGTCCGCTGTTGCGAAAATATGTGGACGCGGGGTGGCTTGGCAGAAAGACGGGAAGGGGATTTTATCAATATTAAGGAATGATGCAATATCTCAATAAACAGGGCCAGCTGTCCGGTATCCCCTGTTTATTGAGAAGGCACGAAGTGGCTAAAGCGGGCTGACCTGTCGCGTGTATAAGAATGATGGCGCTTTAGTCTGATGGTGAGGTCAAAGCTGGTTTCGGGCCACTTGCAAATCACCCCATCTTCTGATACGGTGTTTCAGGTTGGGAATGGTTTCAATTTGTTGCAAGGTCATCAGATGCCGATGCCCGAGTAGGAGGTCTCTCTGCAGGGGCATTCTATCATGGAGGGGAAATTATGGCAAAAATACTGATTGTGGATGACGAGGAACATATCCGCTACCTGTATTCAGAAGAACTGAGCGATGCCGGCTACGAGGTGATTACAGCAGAAAACGGTCATCGCCTGCTGGAAAGAATAGAAAAAGAGAAGCCTGACCTGGTCGTCCTGGATATCAAGATGGTGGATTACAATGGACTGGATCTGCTGCAGGATATCCGCAATAAGTTCTATGACCTTCCTGTGGTGCTCTGTACGGCCTATGACACCTTCAAAGAGGATATGAAGTCGATTGCCGCCGACTATTATGTGATCAAATCATTTGACCTTTCCGAACTCAAGAACAAAATCGCTATGGCCCTGGAGGCGAGTGCCGGTAAGGAGTAGGTGGGGGCTGTCTCTATTTATGGTACTTTTCGCCCTTAATGATGGTATGTGCCCTGTAGATCTGTTCGAGGAGAATCAGTCGGCTCATTTCATGCGTCAGGGTCATTCTCGAGAGCGAAATAATGTCGAATGCTGTGTCAAGGACCTTTTTTGACAGGCCTAACGGTCCACCGACCACAAAACAGAGTCGTTTCGGGGTCTGCAAAAGGTTTTGAACCAGGCCCGCAAGGCCCTCCGAGTCATATTCCTTCCCCTTTAGATCCAGGGCGATGATATGGTCGTCAGGGAGATATTTCTTTTCGATCGAGAGTCCTTCAACTCTCAGAATTTCCTCTCTGGACCATCCCTTGCTCACCTTTTGAGGTCTTACCTCGATCCATTCCGTAGATGCGTAGCGCCGAAGCCTTTCCAGATAAAAAGCCTCTCCCTGTTTCAGAAAAGACGATCGGGTGTTGCCGACCACTATAAATTTGATCTTAGACAATGGGAGGCTCCTGTTCGCATAGATGTTCGTGTTTTTTCTCTGTCAGCAGAACCCCTTGATAGTATAAACAGGATAAAAATTCAACAGGGGAGTTCCTGGAAAATTTTCATCCCAAGCTGGATCTGCATATCTCAACTATTTGATATACAAACGGAAGATAATCTCACCGAGGCAATGGAAGCCCAAAGGATGTCATTTTGAAATATCCTGAGCCCTTCGTTTTGGCGCACGGCTTATAGAAAGATTTTGACATATGGAGTCAGTTCTGCAAAACTGCGCTCCATGTTTGACCTCATCAAAAGATTTGGCGCTTTAACCATAGAATATATACGCAGAATGGGAGTGATGGGTCTTTTCCTGTTCAAGGCGATCGTGTTCATGGTTATTCCGCCCCTCAAGTTTTTCAGATTCCTCAAGCAGATTCGTTTTATAGGGCTGCAATCGGTGGTTGTGATCCTTCTTACCGGAGCGTTTTCCGGGATGGTCTTAGGGTTTCAAGGGTTTTACAGCCTGAGCCGGTTCGGATCCGATGCGTTTTTGGGGCCTATGGTGGGGCTTGCCCTTATCAAGGAGCTGGGACCGGTCATATCGGCCCTCATGGTCACGGGCCGGGCAGGCTCCGCCATAGCTGCCGAAATCGGCATTATGCGTATGAGCGAACAGATCGATGCCCTCGAACTGATGGGCCTCAATCCCTACCGTTATCTGGTGGTCCCCAATCTCCTGGCGGCCATGATATCGCTCCCCCTCTTGACCGCCATCTTTGATGTGGTCGGGATCTTCGGCGGGTATCTCATCGGGGGGAAGCTCCTCGGGGTCGGGGCGGGAACGTACTTCGGCGAAATGGCCAGCTATGTGGAAATGCAGGATGTTCGGGAAGGTATCTATAAATCGTTCAGTTTTGGTATCATTATCGCGTGGGTTTGCTGTTTCAAAGGATATTACGCCGGGATATTTACAGGTTTCGGTTCAGAGGGCGTGAGCAGGGCGACCACCCAGGCGGTCGTCTTGTCGTCGGTGCTGATCCTTGTGTGGGATTATTTCATGACGTCCATCTTGTTTTAATGAATTGCATATGATCCAGATCGAAAACCTTCATAAGTCCTTTGATGGGCACGAGGTCTTCAAGGGAATTTCTCTTGAGATCCCCAAAGGGTTGGTTCTCGCCCTTATCGGGCTAAGCGGCTGCGGCAAGAGCGTTCTCCTGAAGCACGTGGCCGGGTTGATTAAACCGGAGAAGGGCCGTGTGGTGGTGGACGGTAAAGAGATGGGGAAGGATAGGGGAAAGGCTTTAAGGGCACTGAGGGATCGTCTGGGTTTCCTGTTTCAGGGAGGGGCGCTCTTTGACTCCTTGAATGTATTTGAAAACGTAGCGTTTCCTCTCAAGGAAAAGACCCGGCTCAGCCACCCCCTGATACAGGCAAGGGTCTTGAAGGAATTGGAAAATGTAGGTCTGTCCGGTTCGGAATACAAGTATCCGTCACAGATCAGCGGGGGGATGGTCAAGCGGGCGGCCCTGGCCAGGTCTCTGGTCGGCGATCCGGAGATTATGCTCTTTGACGAACCGACCACAGGCCTGGATCCGGTAACGGGCCAGTCGATCATCGAACTCATTGACGCGTGCCACCAGCGTCTCCATTTCACCGGAATCATCGTGACCCATGAGATCTCGAGAATTTCTCCTATCGTTGACCGGATAGCCATGCTCCATGAGGGGGTGGTATGGGCACAGGGAACACCTTCCGAGTTTTTTTCTTTCGAAGATCCGGTTGTAAGGGCTTTTCTTGGGGATGCGTCAAAATGGAGGAGTTGAGCTGTTGCGTATCAGCATAATGAGTGAAAGTTTTTTTGCCAACTCGACGACTTGATTGCTTGATGACTCAACCGGCTCTGAGAGGAGGAATGAATGAAAAAGTTTGACCTTGAGTTCGCCGTAGGCCTTTTTATGATCATCGGGATCCTCTGCTTGGGGTATATCTCCGTCAAGTTGGGAGAGATGGAGATCTTGGGCGACAAAGGGTATGAGATCGAGGCCATCTTTTCCAATAGCGGAGGATTGAAGACCGGTTCTTCGGTTGTTATTGCAGGAGTGGATGTCGGACGGGTGAAAGAGGTTCGTCTGGATGATTACCAGTCCAGGATCGTTATCAACCTTCCGTTCACTGTAAAGATACAGGAGGATTCCATCGCCTCCATCAAGACCAAGGGCCTGATCGGTGAAAAGTATGTGGAGATCACACCGGGGGGGGCTGATGAGCTCGTTCAACCGGGCGGGCGGATCCGGGACACCCAGTCTGCGGTCGATTTTGAAGAACTGATCTCCAATTATGTCTTTGGAAAGATATAACTGTTTAGCCTTCTGAAAGGAGCGATAACAACAAACCGGACCCTTTTTCACACCTAAAGTGTTACGGAAAGATCTGAGAGATGGATGTTGGATGGGTTTCGATTAATTCCTGGCCGTTGAAATTTTCGATGCTGGAGGGCTGTATGCTTTGCAACCGTTTGATAATGAGTGTGTTTATCCTTGTGATACTGGCTGCTGCGGCATCCGTTTCCGTGGCGGGAGAGCCGACGGAAGATGTCCGAAAGACAACCGACAGAATTATTGCGAT
>CAYLJZ010000075.1:9449-12045 GCA_964384085.1 uncultured Desulfobacteraceae bacterium | reverse complement strand
TTCAATTTAAAACCTATTTCAAAACCACAACCGTGTCAAGGGATTCGGAACGATATTATGAACGCCCCAGAAAAGAGGGCATCAGCTCGAACCCCTTGCCAAAATAAAGCCCCGACGCCTTTGCAGCCGCCTCGGTGAATGCCCCCCCCCTTTTTCCTGAAGCGAGTTCCCCCTTGGCGGCCCATGCAAACGGGGCAGGATCTCTGGCATGGGTCTTGATGAAAATCGGGGTAAAATGATCGCTGGCGACCATGACCCGGTAGTCAGGGAACGCCTCCAGGCCTGCAAGCATAGGGCCCACCACCTTTTCGTCAAATGACTCGATGGCCTGGAGCTTTTCATGAATATCCCCGTTGTGGCTCGCCTCGTCCGGGGCCTCCACATGGACAAACATGAAGTCGAGGTCATTCAAGGCCGCTAAGGCCTCACGTGCCTTTCCCGCGTAGTTGGTGTCCAGATAGCCGGTCGCCCCCTCCACAACGATCGGTCTGAGCCCCGCATAGACCCCGATCCCCTTCAGGAGATCCACTGCCGAAATCACCCCCCCCTCCAAACCGAATCGATCCCTGAACAGCGGAATGCGGAGCGCCTTCCCCTGGCCCCACAGCCAGATGGAGTTGGCCTCGTTCAACCCTTCCCGTCGCCGCGCCAGATTGACCGGGTGGTCCTTCAGGATGTCCCATGATCGTCGAATGAGATCGGCTACCGCATCCCCCCGCTCGGGGTTGAGATAGGAAACCATGTTCTGATCCAGGACATCGTGGGGCGGAATGGTCTCGGCCGTGAGGGGGCCTTCCTCCCAGACCAGGAGGTGCCGGTATGCAACGCCGGGATGAATCCTTACCCCCGGCAGGACAAGGTCCTTTTGAAGGGTCGCGACGATGGACCTTCCCTCTGGAGTCGAGATGTCGCCCGAACTGTGGCTGACCATCACCATCTCTTTCTCGGACCGACGGTCGAGGGTCACCAGGTTCATACGAAAGGCGACATCCTTCTCCCCTAAGGGGATGCCCATGCTGGCCGCTTCAAAGGGGGCCCGGCCGGTGACGCACAGGGTCGGGTCATATCCCAGAAGAGAGAGGTTGGCCACATCGCTTCCCGGGGACAACCCCGCCGGAATGGTCTTGACGAGTCCGACCCGGCACGCGGCAATTCGATCCATATTCGGGGTATGGGCGGCCTCGAGGGGAGTCCTTCCGTCCAGATCGGCGAGGGGATAATCGCCCATGCCGTCGCCTACCAAAAGAACATATTTGCATCCGATGTCCCGGCCGCTGGTCATGGCTGGTCCCCTTCCACACGGATCACCATGGTCTTCTCGGCCACCACGTCCAGGTCGTCGATGCGCGAAATGGCTTTCTGAGCGTCACTCTCCCGTGCCTCGTGGGTGAGCATGACAATCTGTACCGGGCCTTTTCGGCCGCGGCCCTTCTGGATCACAGACGATATGCTGATCCGGTGGTCCGACAGAATTCCGGCGATCCGCGACAGGACCCCGGGTCTGTCCAGGGCTGTTACCCTGAAATAATAAGGGGTTACCAGGGCCTCTATGGGTTTTATGACGATCTGCCTCACCGGGGCCTGCACATGGGCCAGGGGAGGCATTCTGACCCTGTTTCCACACCGAATATCCCGTGCCAGACCGATGATGTCTGACACCACTGCGCTTCCGGTGGGTCTCCTTCCGGCCCCCAGACCATAGTAGAGATTGGGCCCCACAAAGTCGCCTTCAAGATAAATGGCGTTGAATGCGTCGCTGACATTGGCCAGAATATGGTCCTTGGGGATCATGGCCGCGTGGACACGGGCCTCGATGGTGTCTCCCAGGTCCTTTGCAATGGCCAGAAGCTTGATGCGGTACCCGAATTCGTCGGCGAATCGAATGTCGTCCGGGGTCACCTCCACGATCCCTTCACGGTAGATATCCTTGAACGACACGGGGGCGCCGAAGGCAAGAGAGATGATGATGGCCAGTTTGTGGGCCGCATCGGCGCCGCCCACATCCAGAGTGGGCGGGTCTTCTGCAAAGCCCAGACGGACCGCCGCCTCCACTGCCTTGTCGAAGGGAAGTCCCTCCTGGGTCATTTTGGTCAGGATATAGTTGGAGGTCCCGTTCAGAATGCCAATACAGGTCTGAATGCGGTTTGCGGAAAGCCCGTTTTTCAAGGCGCCGATGACAGGGATCCCGCCCCCCACACTGGCCTCGAATCGAAGACCGACGCCGTATTCCTCAGCGGCCCGGTATATCTCGGGACCGCATTCTGCCAGGAGGGCCTTGTTGGCCGTCACCACGTCCTTCCCGTTTTTCATGGCCTCCAGGATCACGGTCTTGGCTGTATCGAGGCCGCCCATCAGTTCGACCACGATGTCTATCTTCGGGTCACGGACCACGTCCATGGCGTCACGGGTAAAGAGGGACCTGTCCGGCTGAAACGAGATGCCCCGGTCGGTTGTGATATCCAGATCCGCGATCCGCTTGACAACCACCTCCGCCCCCACCCGGCTGGCGATAATTTCCCGGTTGGCGCAGAGGACCTCATAGGCCCCGGCCCCCACCGTCCCAAATCCGATAATCCCTACGTTGATCTCCGACATC
>CAYLJZ010000075.1:5479-9349 GCA_964384085.1 uncultured Desulfobacteraceae bacterium | reverse complement strand
CAATTCATTAATCCCTCAATTCATTAATCCCTCAATCACAATATGGCCTTGATCCCTTTGATGGCCTGACGCGTGCGGTGGGGGTTTTCAACCAGGGCGAACCGGACGTGGTCGTCTCCGTATTCCCCGAAGCCGATGCCGGGAGAGACCGCCACCTTGGCCTTTTCGATGAGCATCTTGGAAAATTCCACCGAACCCATATGGAGGTATTTATCGGGGATTTTGCCCCATACGAACATGGTCCCTTTGGGTCTCTCGATATGCCAGCCCACACGGTCCAGGCCATCGATCAGCACGTCGCGCCGTTCCCGGTAGATCTCCACAATTTCTTGAACGCAGTCATACGGTCCGTTGAGGGCGATGATGGCTGCAATCTGGATGGGCTGGAAAACGCCGTAATCGAGGTAGCTCTTGATCCGCCGCAGTGCTCCTACCAGTTCAGGATTCCCTACACAAAACCCCACCCGCCATCCGGGCATGGAATAGCTCTTGGAGAGGCTGAAAAACTCCACGCCAATCTCCTTGGCCCCCGGAATCTGGAGAAAGCTGGGCGGCTCATAACCGTCAAACACGAGGTCTGCATAGGCAAAGTCGTGAATAACCACCATGTTGTGTTCCCGGCAGAATTCCACGATCTTCTCAAAAAACGCACGGTCCACCACCGCAGTGGTGGGATTGTGGGGGTAGGAGATAATCAGCATCTTAGGGGCCGGCCATGTCTGCTTCACGGCAACGAGGAGGTCCTCGAAAAAATCCCGGTCCGGCCCGATCGGGATGCTCCTCAAGTCGCCCCCGGCAATAATGACCGAATAGGGGTGTATCGGATAGGTAGGATTCGGAGCGAAGACCACGTCCCCCGGACTGATGGTGGCCAGGACCAGATGGGAAAGCCCCTCTTTGGCGCCGATCGTCACGATCGCCTCCTCGTCCGGGTCCAGGTCCACATTGTAGCGGCGTTTGTACCAGTCGCAGATGGCGTGGCGCAGCTTGGTGATGCCCATAGAGGCCGAATACCGGTGGTTATGTCCCTTTTCTGCGGCCTCCACCAGCTTGTCGACAATATGCTTGGGCGTAGGAATATCCGGGTTTCCCATGCCAAGATCCACGATATCCTCTCCCCTGTGCCTCGCCTCCATCTTGATCTTGTTGACCGTGGCAAAGACATAGGGGGGAAGACGGCTCATCCTCCTGAATTCCTGCATCACTCAGCACTCCTTCTACAAGGATAAACGACTCAAGATCCATCTATGATAACAGAATGTTGGATATTACTCCAAGGCCTGAAAAAAGGCAAAATCAAAATTTCGCGAGCCCCTTTACGGCATGGAACCTCGGCTCGCGGAGCGCAATTCCCATTATAAGGCAGGATCGGTGTCACCATTCTGTGTGAGTCATAACATGCTCCTAACGCATCAAATAGTGATACCACACCGGTCAGAATGGTCGCCGGTCGGCTGTTGGCAGTCAGGACAATCCGTTTTTCCTCTTTAGGCAAGTATGAGTGTTCCCCTGGATACTGTTCAAATCCTGATACAAAGGTCGTCACAGGCAACGGTGACACGATAGGGGATTCGCCTGTCGGAAAGGATACGGTTGACGGTCTCCTGCCACTGGGCCTGGTTGAGGGGGATGGGGTACGGATCCCCTTCAACGGGGGGCCGCATGGGGTCTTTGGGCTCGTATTTCTTGAGGAGGGTGTTGGCCGGGTCGTTCGCCACTCGATCGGCATCCCCGATGTGGACCAGAAAGGTCTCTTTTTGGGGCTTGAGACGCTCGATGAACTGGATGGCCCTCTGAAAGCTCATGTGGTTGGGCCGGTTATGAACCGGCTCATTGAGCCAGAAGGATTGAATAACCAGGTAATCGGGTTCAAAGAGATCCGCGGGCGGGTTGACGATGTCCGAAAAATCGGACGTATAGACGATCCGCACCTCCTCCCCGGAAATGCCCGTGACCTTAAAAAGGAACCCCACCGACCCCTGTGCAAACTCCCCGTGAAAAGTGCCAAACGGTAGGACCTCGAACTCATTGACGCTCAACCAGTGTCCGGGGTCGATGGCGCAAAATCGAATCACCGCCATCTCTTCCAGATAATCAAACCGTTTTCGAATCACCTCGTGACTTTTGGACGTTAGATAGACCGGTATGGGGGTGAATGCCCCTCTCGGCCTGTTTCTTTTGAACGCAAAGAGCTCGTCGAGACCGATGTAGTGGTCGCTGTGTTCATGGGTGATCAGGACCCCATCGATGGCGTCAACGTCATTTCTCAAAAGCTGGGCCCTTGCATCCGGGCCGCAGTCTACCAATAGCGTGGTCTCGTTCCTTAAGAGAAGAGAAGTCCGATCCCTCTTTTCCCCTATCCGCCGCATCTCACGGCAGATGAGGCAGTCGCAGTTCACTTCAGGGATTCCCCAGGCTCCGCCGGTTCCCAGAAATATCAAGTCCATCTCATCTCTCTCCTTGTGGCATGAACGGTTACTCCTTTTAAACTTCTGCTGGGTGTGTTATCATGTTTTATGGTGCACGACGGGAAGGCGTTGGCCTGAAACAGTAACATGATCTAACTCGAAATCAAATGAGAATCATATTTTTTGCCGGAAAAGGCGGGGTCGGGAAGACCAGCGTTGCTGCTGCCACGGGAATCAAGGCAGCCCAGTCGGGGAACAGGACCCTGGTGATGTCTCTGGATGTGGCCCACAGCCTGGTGGATATTTTTGACCTGGACAGGGGCCTGGTGGACAAAAACCGAGGACAACCGATCAAGGTCAGGAATAATCTCTGGATTCAGGAACTGGATATCCAGGAAGAGATCGAGAAGAACTGGGGAGATATCCACAAGTACCTCTCCACCCTTCTGAACACCACCGGACTGGATGAGATTCTGGCCGAGGAACTGGCCATCCTTCCCGGAATGGAGGAGGTCAGCCTCCTTCTCTACATCAATCGGTATGTCCGGACAAAAAAATTCGACGTTATCCTCCTGGATTGCGCCCCTACGGGGGAATCGCTCCGGTTCATCAGCATTCCGACCACCCTGGAGTGGTACATCAAAAAGATATTCAAGATGGAGAGGACCATTGCCAGGTACGCCCGTCCCATCGCCAAGCGCATCTATGATGTTCCGCTTCCGGGTGAAGATTATTTTGATGCTATTGAATTACTGTTCCAGCGCCTTCAGGGGGTGGATGAGATCCTGGTGGATCCCAAGACAACGACGGTCCGTCTTGTCACCAACCCGGAAAAGATCGTGCTCAAGGAAACCCAGCGGGCCTTCATGTATTTTTCTCTTTATAAAATGAGCACAGATGCCATCATCATGAATCGCATTCTGCCGCAGAGCATTCATGATGACTATTTCGAGGACTGGAGGGTGCGGCAAGCTGAATATATCCGTCAGGCAGAGACCTATTTCAGTCCGATTCCGCTATTCCCCGTCAATCTATTCAGGGGCGAGATATTGGGCACGGACCGCCTCGCCTCGCTGGCTCAAGAGATCTACGGCGACAGGGACCCCCTGGAACGCTTTTTTGACGGGGAGCCCTACTCTCTGGTCAAGGTCAACGGCAAATATCAATTAACGATCAAACTCCCCTTTATCGAGAAGAAGGATGTCGATCTCAATAAAATATCGGACGAACTGATTATTCGGGTCGGAGGCTTCAAGCGGCATATCCTCCTCCCCAGACAGGTGGCCGCCTCAAAATCGGTGAGTGCCAAACTCGACGGGGCGGATCTGTCGGTTCAGTTCGAACCCTGATGAGCGGGTTGAAATGGAGGTAACCATGGCAAAGGCAAAAAGTGATGACAGGAGCGAGCAGATGGCATGCCCTGTGGGCAGATTCATTCTAAGGCTTGAGAAGTCTTTCCGCA
>CAYLJZ010000075.1:0-5379 GCA_964384085.1 uncultured Desulfobacteraceae bacterium | reverse complement strand
GTACAAACCCAGCAAACTCAAAGAACCCAAGCAACCTGCAACCGCTTGAACGTTGGACCACATCGAAAGAGAGGATGTAAAACCATTGGAAATTGCCAGCATCAAAGGATTCAGAGACATTCTTCCTGAAGAAACACGCGTTTGGCAGTGGATTGAGGCCGAAGCGAGACGCGTATTTGAAGACTTTGGCTTTCAGGAGATCAGGACCCCAATCCTTGAGAAGACCGAACTCTTCAGTCGCAGCATTGGGCAGGAGACCGACATCGTATCCAAGGAGATGTACACCTTCGACGACGTCAAGGGTCGAAGCCTCACCCTGCGGCCCGAGGCCACTGCCTCGGTGGTGAGGGCCTACATCCAGAATAAGCCCTATCAGACCTACCCGGTACAGAAATTTTACAGCATCGGTCCCATGTTCCGGCATGAACGTCCTCAAAAGGGACGGTTCAGACAGTTTCATCAGATAAATGCCGAACTGTTTGGAGATCCTGGCCCCAGGAGCGATGCCGACATCATCGCCATGGCCGTTTTGCTGTTTCGGTCAATCGGTCTTGATGACGTGACCCTCAACCTCAACTCCCTGGGGTGTCCCGATTGCAGACCCCGGTTCAAGGAAGAGCTCAAGGACTACCTGGCCGACAAGAGGGACCGGCTCTGTGAGGACTGTCAGCGACGGGCCGACGCCAACCCCCTTCGAGTGTTTGACTGCAAGGTGGATTCCTGTAAGGAGGTGGTCTCGAAAGCCCCCTCCATCGACGGATTTCTCTGCGAGGCCTGCCAGGAACACTTCGGTTCTCTCAAGGATTGCCTCAGCGACCTGGAGATCCCGTTTGTTCTGAACAGCCGGCTTGTCAGGGGGCTTGATTACTACAACCGGACCACTTTTGAGATCCAGACCGAACATCTCGGCGCTCAGAACGCTGTAGCCGGCGGGGGCCGGTACGACGGTCTGGTAAAACTTCTGGGGGGGCCGGATCATTCGGCCATCGGTTTTGCGCTGGGGGTGGAACGGGTGGCGGCCCTGGTTGGAAATGAACATCCTCTTCAGGATAGACGACCCGATCTCTTCATCGCCGCATTGGGGGCCGCGGCCGCCAGGGCCGCCTTCACATGGTCTGTGGGCCTTCGAAGAAACGGCCTCTGGGCCGAAATCGATTACGGTTCGGCCGGGTTGAAATCACAGATGAAAAAGGCGGATCGACTTGGCGCCAGACATGTTTTGATCGTGGGGGACGATGAACTGAAGACCAGCAGAGGCGCCCTGAGAAATATGCTCACCAAAGAGCAGATGGACGTGGAATTGAAGGATGCCGTAAATGCTTTGAAAGAAATTCTGAAGAATGAGAGAGAACAGCATGAAAGGGATTGATTCGTTAGGAAACTGGACGCGCACCCATGACTGCGGGGCGCTGAGGAAAGAGGATGCGGGCCGGGAAGTGATTCTGATGGGATGGATCAACAGCCGGCGGGACCTGGGGAATCTGATTTTTATCGACCTCCGGGACCGGGAGGGAATCACCCAGGCGGTTTTGGATCCCCAGGTAAACCGTGAACCCCATGAACGGGCGCACGTTCTGAGAAACGAGTGGGTCGTGGCGATTCGAGGAGAGGTAACGCCCCGACTCGAGGGGCAGGAAAACAGCCAGATGGCGACCGGCGACATCGAGGTACGGGTGACGGAGATGAAGATCCTGAATCTTACCGAAACGCCTCCTTTCCAGGTGGACGGCGCGGTGGACGCCTCCGAAACCCTGAGACTGAAGTACCGCTATCTGGAACTGAGAAGACCCCAGCTTTTTCACAATTTCCGTAAGCGCCACGCCATTGCCTCCTCCATTCGGCAGTTTCTGGACCAAAAAGGATTCATTGAGGTTGAAACGCCGTTTCTCACCAAGAGCACGCCCGAAGGGGCCCGGGATTATCTGGTCCCGAGCCGGGTCAACAAAGGGATGTTTTATGCCCTGCCCCAGTCGCCTCAGCTTTTCAAGCAGCTTCTCATGATGGCCGGGTTCGACCGCTATTACCAGATCGTCCGCTGCTTTCGGGACGAAGACCTCAGGGCCGACCGCCAGCCTGAATTTACCCAGGTGGACGTGGAGATGGCCTTTGTCGACGAAGAGCAGGTCATGGGGGTTTTTGAGCAGATGGTGGTCGAGCTCTTTCAGCAAATTCTGAACCATGAGATCCCTCAGCCCATTCAGCGCCTGACCTACCGGGATGCCATGGAGCGATTCGGGACCGACAGACCGGACCTCCGCTTCGGCATGGAGTTGTGTGATGTGAGCGATCTGGCGGAGCGATCGGATTTCAGGGTCTTTAAGGATGCGGTCGCATCCGGGGGGGCGGTAAAGGCGATCCGTGTGGAAAAGGGAGGTCCTGCCTATTCCAGAAAAGGGATCGATGCGCTGTCTGAGGCAGCAAAGGCCGCCGGGGCCAAAGGGCTCTCCTGGATCAAGGTGACCGAGGAGGGCTGGCAGTCCTCTCTGACCAAGTTTTTTGAGGAGGAAGTCCAGCACGCCCTCAACCAGAGGCTTGCCGCCCGGCCGGAAGACCTGATCCTGATGGCTGCGGATCAGCCGCAAGTCGTCAATCAGGCGCTGGGGGCCCTGCGGCTTCACGTGGCCCGGCAACGGAATCTGATATCGCAAGATGCCTATTCCTTTGTATGGATCACGCAATTTCCCTTATTCGAGTATGATGAGGCTGAAGGGAGACTGGCAGCCGTCCACCATCCCTTTACCTCCCCCTTTGAAGAGGATCTGGATCTTCTCGCGGAAAGCCCCGAACGGGTCAGGGCGAGGGCCTACGATCTCGTCCTAAATGGATCGGAGATCGGCGGTGGAAGCATTCGAATCCACACCATCTCCGTTCAGGAAAAGATCTTCCATGCACTGGGCATCCCCCCGGAAGAGGCCCAACTGAAATTTGGATTCCTGCTTGAGGCGTTACGGTATGGGGCTCCTCCCCATGGCGGAATGGCCCTGGGATTTGACCGGCTGGTGGCCCTGATGACGGGGGTCCAATCGATCCGGGAGGTCATCGCATTTCCAAAGACCACCAGCGCGGCCTGCCTGATGACCGACGCTCCCTCCCGTGTGGACCCGCAACAACTCAGGGAACTGGGCCTCGGTTTGGTTGCTCAGGAATGAGGGTTTCTGATGCGGGTTGCTGGCTCCTGGCTCGGCCGATGACGTTGACCGCACCATTCATTTTTGCAGCGGCGTTGTTTTTTATCTTGAAAACGCCTGCGGCGTGTCTATTTTGCTTGACAAACAGAAAGCGATCAGGCATAAAACGCGGTTCAAAATTAGAATCTTTATCGTTCTCACCTTCCTGCGTGGGAAGGCATATGGAAAGGATGTGGTTATCATGGTTTGCACAACTGTAAAACAAGGTCAGGAATGCTTTTTCATGACCAAAAAAGGCTGCGGATTCAATGGCGGCACCTGCCATATTATTGTCGAGGCATGCGAGGGGTGCCAGAAGGTCGCAGAATATCCCACCGGCAAATACTGCATGGTATTCCCTGATCCCGCCGCCAAGTGGCGCACGGGTCGCTGCAATATGGCGACCCATCTGCAGGCGGCTCCCAAGAAAGAAGCTGCAAAGGTAAACCCGCTCAAGGCTTCCAAGCGCGCGGCCCACTAAACTGGCCCAGATTATGGACAGATAGAAAAGCGTTAAGGGGCCTGTCGGGAGGCATTCAGGACTGCCTCAAAGGCCGCCACGCATTCCCTGTCCCATTTTGTCCCTGCATGTTCTTTCAGTATGCCGAGGGCAACGTACGGGGATTTCCCTTTTTGATAGGGTCTATCCGTCGTCATGGCGTCATAGGCATCGGCCACGGCCAGTATCTTGGCGCCTAAAGGGATTTCTTTGTCCGTGAGGCCGCGGGGATAGCCCTTGCCGTCAGGCCTTTCGTGGTGGCAGTGGACATAACTGAGGGCCGGTCCGAGGAAATCGAGTGTCTGAAGGATCTTGATGCCCGTGGATGGATGACTCACAATCTCCTTGACCATATCAGGGGCGTTTTTGACCTCATGAGGGCTGAAAAGCCGGTCCGAAAATCCAATTTTGCCGATATCGTGCAAAATCCCCCCCAATCGGATGTATTCCACTTCTTTTTCCGTCATCCCCAGCTCCCGTGCGATCTGAACGGCAAAGAGCGCGACCCTTTCCCCATGACCCTCGGTGTAGGCATCTCTGGCGCCCAGGGCATTGGCCATGGCCGAAACCGCGTTGATGGTGTTCTGGCGGATCTGCTCGTTAAGGTCCTCGAGTTCTTTCACCATCAACTCCAACCGGTATTCCCTGGCCTCCACCTTCACCATCATCAGGCCCATAGCCTCGGCGATGGCCCGCACCTCTTGGGGCTGATCCTCCCGGGTCAGATCCATAATATCGTTGGAGTACCTTCCTGCGGCTATCTCCTCGATGATTTCCAATAACCGATCAACAGACATCATCCACCCATCCAATCATCCGCCCTTTCAGGGTTTCATCCAGTTTCCAGTTCCCACTCACCCTCTCGTCAGGTATATCAGAAACTCCCGGTTCCCTTTGGGCCCCAGGAGGGGCGAGGGAATATGCCCTCGAATCTCCCATCCGGACTCTTTAAAGAAACGGGTCAGATCTTCGATGACCCCCTGATGAAGGAGAGGGTCGCGAACCACTCCCCCTTTGCCCACCCGCCCCTTCCCCACCTCGAACTGGGGCTTGATCAGGGCAATGATAAAGGCGTTATCCACCAGAAGCTGGGAAACGGCGGGCACCACCTGTTTGAGCGAGATAAACGAGACATCGATGACGGCCCCATGGGCGAGTGATGTCAGACGCTCCGGTTTCAGGTACCGTATGTTTGTCTTTTCGAGGACCTCCACCCTCGGGTCCTGCCGAAGGCTCCATTCCAACTGGCCGTAGCCCACATCGATGGCGACGACCCTGCCGGCCCCCCGTTTGAGGAGACAGTCGGTAAAACCACCGGTGGAGGCCCCTACATCCAGGAGGGTAAGGGACTGAACGCCTACTGAGAAGTGATCGAGTGCCGCCGCCAGTTTCTGGCCCCCCCGGCTGACAAACGGGAGACGGGATTCCTTCAGAGAGATGGCCGCTTCATTCGAAATAGCATGTCCCGGCTTGTCTACCCGTATTCCATTCACCTCAACGAGACCGGCCATGATCATGGCCCTTGCCTTTTCCCGACTTCCCGCAAGGCCCCTGTCAACCAGAAGGCGGTCCAGTCTCGGCCGTTCTTTTCCGGCAGGCTCACGAATCCTATTCCCACTCGACATGGTCCGCTCTGTATGTTTCATGAGGGGCAAAGAATAGAGCTAACACGGCATAGCCGCAACCAATCCCGCTACAGCGGGACTCACACAA
>CAYLJZ010000074.1:0-12761 GCA_964384085.1 uncultured Desulfobacteraceae bacterium | reverse complement strand
GGGAAAGAGACCCCCACGGACCAGTTGGTTGTCATCGCTTCTATCAGAAGGCTGATACGACAAAACATGTTCCCGTGTCAAAAACGTCAAAGAATAACAAATGGATTTTCAGTGAATCCAATGGAGGGCTGTCCATGAAATGTCCTGTGTGCAACAATGTGGACCTTCTGATGTCTGAACGTCAGGGGATAGAGATTGATTATTGCCCCACTTGTCGAGGGGTTTGGCTGGACCGCGGAGAACTGGATAAAATCATCGAACGGGCATCACAAAGCACCGAGCCGCTCGATCGTGAAGTGCCACGGCAGTATGTCAGACCCGATGCCAAAGAGTACCATGAGTCCGATAAATACAGACATCGGGATGATCGCAGGGGATATGATCACCATTACAAAAAAAAGAAACATGGTTTTCTCGGAGAACTCTTTGACTTCGATTGATAAGAAATGGATTGAGTGTAACCCTTTCTCGGTGGACCTGTGTGTCCATGCAGGGTCGTTACTGGTCTAGAGCAAAAAAGAGGTTAGACCCAAATGAATTGGTTTGCGTGAGATATGCGTCCAGGCCGAGGCCTTGCACGCCTGCGGGCCGCATCATTCATCTTGAGAAGTTGCGGGTTCGAGGGGCTTTCAGACGGACAGTGATGCGGGCTTGGCGGAAAAATTGCTGCGACGATCAGGCCACAAAGCCCCCCTCATGACTCATGGATTCGCGGAAGACCTTTGTTGACTTTGCAGGCCAAAGGCTTCCCGTGGCCAAGACTGGCAAAGCAGGTCATGCACTCCTCGCATCGGTCGATCTCGCCGCTCCTTCCAGAAAGGATCTTTCCTGCTGCATTTGGATCTGCAATCATCTGTCGGCCTATGGCGATCATATCGATCTCGGACGTGCTGACGGCTTCCTGCGCCGCCATGCTATCCCCCAACTTGCCCACAGCGATCACAGGAAGTTTGGCCGCAGTCTTGAGCGCTGCCGTGACCGAAACGTTCGCTCCGGAAGGCTGTTTTTTTGAAAAGGCCGAAGTACAGACGGGAAACCGCCGACCGTCCACTTCCCGCCAGGCGCATCCCGAGACCAGAGAAACGTCCAGTGCATCCACGCCTTCATCAGCCAGAATACGGCTCACCACGAGCGCGTCGGCCAGGGTCTGACCGCCCTCTATGTTCTCGATGGCATTGAGGCGAAACACGATAGGGTATTCTTTTCCGAGTCTCTCGCTTGAGGCCCTCACCACGTCTCGAGCGAATGTGGCCCGTGCAGCCGCATCTCCTCCATATCGATCATCCCGGTGATTGGTGAACGGCGACAAGAACTGGCTGATCAGGTACATATGGGCGCCATGGATCTCCACCCCGTCAAATCCGGCCTGGCTGGCTCTCTCTGCGGCACTGGCAAAAGCCATTGCCATAGTGTCGATTTGTCGCTGGCTCATGGGGAAGGGCGCCACATCCGGCCTGAAGGCAACGCCCGATGGCGAGGCCCCCTGCAGCTCGCCGCCCGGAGGCGTGCATCGCGCACCGGCGTGGTTAAGCTGTACCACCGCAGCCGCTCCCAATCCCTTGATGGCTGCTGCAAGACGGCGCATGCCACCAATCTGTCCGTCTTCCCACAGTCCCAGGCTCCCCGGCACGATGCGGCCGTCGGCCTGCACGGCTGTGGCTTCCACAATAACCAGACCCACATCCCTGGCCCGCTCGGTGTAAAACCGTATCACCGCATCCGTTACCTGCCCCTCCAGACTACCATAGTTTGTGGTCAATGGCGGCAGGACGATCCTGTTCCGCAGCCTCAACCCCTTTATCACAATCTCATCCATCAGTGACTTCATATCGTTGCTTCCCGCTTCGTCGGTTTCATGGAGGCGGCCATGTGCCTCCGCCCAACCGTTGCGCGTCCGTTTTGACTGGGCTGCATCAACGTCTGAACCAAACCTATACCCCAATTGTCCTAAAATATCATCACATAATTACCCCTCTCAGTAACTCTCATTCTGAAGTGACGCTGGAGTCGAAAGGCTGTGTGAGTGGCATCTTGCCATCCCGCCCGTAGTCGGGACTGGAAATCCGCTCCCAAAAGGCTGAGAATTCCTCTACCCATCTTGACCGAAACCCATGTGTCATGGTATCCGTACAATCACCCGACCGGCGACAGGGGGAGGAGGCATTCGTATTCGGCATGATGAAAATGGTAATTGTATCAGGAGACAGTTAATAGGAGGAAGAGGCGTGAAAGGAGGAACTTCTATGCAGACATGGGTAAGCCTTCTTATGGTAATGCTGGCCTTGTCGGCGTGCCAGACGCCAAAGGCCTCAGGGCCGCGACAAACTGATCTGTCTGATCTGTCAGTTTCGCAGGCGAGTACCGCCCGGGTCTCGGAATTGCTGGGCCCCCAGTCCCAGCAGGCAAGGGGGGAAATCCGCCTTCTGGTAGTCCCTGTCCGTTTCCCGGATGTAACCCCAAAACTGTCCTTGCGTCAAATCGAGTCAAAGGCCGTGACCCGGCTCAATGACTATGTCAAGGCGCAATCTTATGGCGCTGCATGGATTCAGGCTCACCTGACCGATTGGGTCTCCCTGCCCGATCCCATCGCACAGTATCGGGTCAGCTCGAACAATTTCAAGGTGGACCGAAATCGGGTGAGAAAGCTCATTGAGGACACCATGACCGGACTTGAGGGCCATGTGGATTTTTCCGCTTACCAGCATATGCTCATTGTTCCTGGGGTCTTTACCCAGTCGGATAAGGGATACGGCATGGTATGCTATTGCGCCAATCCGGGCATGCTCACAGGCGTACGGAGAAATCCACACTATGTGACCCTCCATTCAGCGGGCGGAAAGGAATTTTCAGGAGGGGTGTTTGTCGGAACAGAAAATGCCCACATCGGTATGTTTGCCCATGACTTCTTTCATGCCCTCGGAGGCGTATACCAGAACCAGCGCCTGGTCCCCTGACTCTACAATTTCGAGCGTCAGGCTGACGCATCGGCAAGGATAAACTGGAAAGACTGTACGACCTACATGGGCCCATGGGATGTGATGTCTTCTCACCTTATCAAGAGGGATGAGCCGCCTCCCGGCCTTTCCTCATTTACCCGGATCCGTCTGGGTTGGATATCAGAGAGTCAGGTAGTCCTCATCACAGCAGGAGAAGAAAAACGGGTCGTCCTGGAGCCGCTGGCCAAGGGAGGAGGGACCACCCTGGCGGTGAAGATCCCCCTCAAAGGGAATACGTATTTACTCGTGGAGAACCGTCAGCCCATCGGCTATGACCGCGTCATGCCCGACGCTGGCATCCTGATTCTGAAAGTCAATCCGGACGCTTTAGAAGGGGCGGGCACCGTCCGAATCATGGACGCAGATCCTGATTCGCCCCATTTCGCGCACGCGACATTTCGGCCCGACAGGCCGCAAAGATCACGATTTGTGGACAAGGAAAACCAGATCGCGATTGTCCCCCTGGCCCTGCATGACAACAACATGGAGGTCCTGGTGACCACCCCGGAAAAGGCGCCCTGAAAGCCCTTGAAGATGCGTGCTTGGCAATTATTATCAACCCACCCGCTCCTGAGCGATGGCCTGGGGGGCAATGTTTCACGTGAAACATTGTTTGTAACCGTTCAGAGGTTCAGGGGTTTAGGGTTGTTTCTCAGATCCTTCCGTTCCTGTCTAAACATCAATATGCCATCAGCCAGAACGTATTCGTCGCTTGCAACAGCGGAATAGGCCCTCGGATGGACGCTCATTGTCAAACAAATCTTGCGTCAGGTTCGAATCAGGTCGCTGTGGCTGTTTTTGCCCTCAACCTGGACCCTGTGAGCGCTTACCATTGTTTTGCCTTTTCAATCTCCAGGCTTTGTGTTATCTATCTCAGTATCTTCCCCGGCGTCTGCACCGCGGACCTCATGCGAGCCACGGGCACCGCATCTGCCGGGGGTAAACCCAACACCAACAAGAGACGACCCTTTTTTAGTTATGGGACATGTCATCTCCATCTCCAACCAAAAAGGTGGCGTAGGAAAAACCACTACCGCGATCAACCTCTCCGCTTCCGTTGCGGCAGGGGAGAAGAATTGCCTTCTGATCGACTGCGACCCGCAGGGAAATGCCACGACAGGTTTGGGCGTCGACCTGGCTGGCCTCAAACAAGGTCTTTACGATGTCCTGATCGGGGATCTGCCAGCGCGTGCAGCGGTAACATCCACGCTCCTCCCGAGGCTCCATCTCATTTGCGCTACCCGCCATATGATTGGGGCTGAAGTGGAGATGGCCTCCATAAAAGGGAAAGAATTCCTCCTCCGTAATGCCATTGCAGGAATCAGAAATGAATTTGAGTATATATTTCTTGATTGCCCCCCCTCTCTGGGCTTTTTAACGGTGAATGCCCTCACGGCATCCGAATCCGTTCTTGTCCCTCTCCAATGCGAATACTATGCCCTGGAAGGGCTTTCGCAGCTTCTGACGACGGTCAAGGCGGCGAAAAGGGGCCTGAATCCAGGACTTCGTCATCCGGACATCCTCCTCACAATGTACGATAGGCGGAACAATCTGTCTCGCCAGGTGGAGGAGGAGGCAAGGTCACTCTTCAAAGAGCGGGTCTTCAAGACGGTAATCCCGCGGAATGTCCGATTGAGCGAGGCCCCCAGCTATGGGAAACCAATCATTTTGTATGATATCAGCTCCAAAGGGGCGCAGAGCTATCTCGAACTTGCGCGGGAGCTGATCGAGAGGGGATAAGGCGTCATGACCCAAAGGAAGGCCCTTGGAAAGGGCTTATCAGCACTGATCCCGGAGGCGGACCGCCTCGATGAGGGGGAAGGGCATTTCTTTCAGTGCCCCATAGAGACCATTTCGCCGAACCCCAATCAGCCCAGGCAGCGATTTTCGCCCCATGAGCTGGATGAAATGGCAGCTTCGGTGAGGGAAAAGGGGGTTATAACCCCCCTTCTGGTCAGCCGGACAGGGGATGGGTATCAGCTCATCGCGGGGGAGCGGCGGTGGCGGGCGGCACAGAAGGCAGGCCTCGATCGCGTGCCGGTAGTGGTCAGGGAGGTAACGCCTGTTGAGGCCCTGGAACTGGCGCTCATTGAAAATATCCACAGGACGGATTTGAATCCCATTGAGGAGGCGGCGGCATACAGCAACCTTTTGGAACAGACTGGGGTGACCCAGGAGGAACTGGCCAAAAGACTGGGCAAGGAACGTTCTTCTGTAACGAATCTTCTGCGGCTTCTAAGGCTTCCGGCAGGCATTCAGGAAGACGTGATGGATGGCCGTCTCAGCATGGGACATGCCCGGCTTCTGGCCGGGATCAAGGACATTGGCGCTCAAAAAGCCCTGCGGGATGCTATCGTCGGAAAAGGGCTCTCTGTCAGGCAGGCGGAGGCACTGGCAAAAAGAACGAAGAGATCCCCAGCCCTTGGGGAAGCGAGGGCATCCAGGGACCCGTATGTTCAATCCCTGGAGGACAGGCTCAAGCGGTCCCTTGGAACCAAGGTCGAGATCAAAACAAGGGGGGGGAGGGGCCAGATCACGGTACACTTTTACTCGGATGACGAATTGGACAGACTGATGGAGCTTCTCGTCTAAGGAGGATGCCCACAGCCAATCCCGCTACGGCGGGACTCACACAAAGACACGAAGCACACAAAGGATTTTTTTAAAGAGACGGGAATAAGCCCTTTCTTTCCGTTTTTTGTGGCCCCGCGCAGCAATTCTCATTATGAAGAAGCCTTGGAGTCCCAAACCTGTGTGAGTGGCATCCTGCCATCCCGCCCGATGTTAGGCGGGACTCGGAAGCCGCTCCCACATGGCTGTTTTTCCATAACGAGAATTGCTGGGCTCTGTGTAGCATTTCAAGATGTAGGGGTAATTCCCCAGGGAAGTAGAAGAACTCAGAAAGGATGGACGGCCCCTGTGCTTCTGGGTTTTCGAACCGAGAACGCTGAAATCTGAAATTCCAGGTGCGTACTGGTTGTCCCTATCAAGGCCAACAGGGCCTATTATTTAGGGTCTTTCCATTTCGGCTCCTCTCCTCGAAGGAGCCGATGGATATTCTCTTTGTGTTTCCAGCAGATAAGGAGCGCCATGATGACCGAGGCGGCGATGAAGGGAGCGGGTTTCTCAAAGAGGATGAGAAAGAAGGGAATGGCGCAGGCGCCGATCATGGAACCTAAAGAGACGAATTTCCCTATGGCCACCACCAGAACAAACAGGATAAGGCCAAAGAGTATCGATAGCGGGGAGATGGCCAAGTAAACGCCCAGGGCAGTCGCGACGCCTTTTCCGCCTCGAAATTTGAGAAACAAGGGGAACATGTGACCCAGCAGGGCGCACAGGCCGATACAGGCAAGGGCGGCTTCGTGTGCTGTCCCAGATCCGGAGGCGTAAAGAGAGAAAGCGGCCATCGGGAGGAAGCCCTTGAGCATATCCAGAATAAGGGTGATAATTCCCCATTTCATGCCGATCTCCCGTGCGACGTTGGTTGCCCCGATATTGCCGCTCCCTCGGCGGGTGATGTCGATATGGGCCACATACGCTGCAATCAGTTTTCCAAAGGGGATGGAGCCGATGATATAGGCCGCGATCGCAAAGAAAACAGAAGCATATGCCATTAGAGGCCCTCTTTGGATTGACGATTCACGATGGAGGAGTAAAAAACGTGCAACCCACACTGGATGCTTGTCACTCCTGAACCCCTGAATCTGAGAATGGAAACCTCAAAGGATTCGAAGGCGCGTGGGGGTGATCTTCAAATATCAGGCCATCGAATCCATGAAGGGTTACATATATTTTTTTTGATGGTGATGCAAATTCTTTTTTGGGCGGGGGCGGCCCCCGTTAGATAGGGGTATGTATGAAACTGATGGTGATGGATGGACAGGGGGGGGGAATCGGCGCAGCCGTCATCAAGGGGTTGAGGGAATCCATTGGGCTTGATCCCGAGATATTGGCGCTCGGGACCAATTCGGTTGCAACATCGAAGATGATGAAGGCAGGGGCGAACCGTGGCGGGACCGGGGAAAACGCCATTCTGTGCATGAGCCGAATCGCCGATGTGATCATCGGGCCGCTCGGCATCCTCATGACCAATGCCATGATGGGCGAGGTGACCGCTGAAATGGCTTCATCCGTAAGTTCAAGCAGCGCAGTAAAGATTCTGATTCCCCTCACGCAAGAAAAGGTTCGACTCGTCGGGGTTTCTGGCGATCCCTTGCCCCATTTGGTCAATCAGGTCATTGAAATGGTAAAGGAGATGATGTAATTATGTGTCAATCAACGGCCTATATTTTGAGAGACGGTAAGGAAGAGGTTTTTTTCGAGGACATCGACTCCCTGGAGAACAGCGACGGCGAGGTAAAGCTGGTCAGTATATTCGGAGAGGAAAAGGCCATCCGCGCCAGGGTTAAGCGCTTTTCTTTGGTGGATCACAGGATCGTTCTTGAGCCTCAATAACAGGATTTCGGCGTTTTTTTAGGGAGGTTGGGATGATACCATCGATTGCTGACAAAATTACGTGGCTGGGGCATGACGGATTTCGCATTCATGCGGGCAAGACGATCTATTTTGATCCGTATCAGATCGCTGGGGGTCCTGTAGCGGATCTGATTCTGGTCTCGCATGATCATTTCGATCATTGCTCGTCTGAGGATATCTTAAAAATTCAGGGACCTAAGACCATCATTGTCACGGAAAAGGATTGCGCAAAAAAGCTTGCCGGAGATATTAGGGTGATGAAGGCCGGTGATATCCTCGATCTGGGAGAGGTAAAAATCGAGGCCGTTCCCTCGTATAATGTTGACAAGGATTTTCATCCGAAAAAGAAGGGGTGGCTGGGATTTGTCGTGGAGACGGAAGGGATCCGGGTCTATCACGCAGGCGATACCGACTTTATCCCGGAAATGAAAGACCTGAAGGTGGATATCGCCTTTCTGCCGGTATCCGGGACGTATGTCATGACCGCCGAGCAGGCTGTCAAGGCAGCTCTCGCCATCAGGCCCAAACTGGCCATTCCCATGCATTACGGTTCGATTGTAGGGGATGCACAGGATGCGGTCCGTTTTAAAGCGGCCCTTGATGGAAAGGTCGATGTGCGAATCATGGAGAAGGGATAACCGGCCGCGTCTGGGGGATATTGTTCTTGACAAGGCGGGCCGGTAAAATGTTATATATGTTGCGGACACCAGAGTATGGGTAACACCGCCGCGGTGTTGAGATGCACAGATAGGGGTGACACCCGATGCCGGGACGAAATTGGCTTATTGTTGAGGGTAAATTAAATTCAGTTTTATTAATCAACATATCATTAAATCAAGGAGGTATTGGACGTGAGCGACATTCTTGCTCCCATGGGAGGAAAGGTTATCGATGTAAAGGTGAAGGTGGGCGACGCTGTAAATGAAGGCGACGAGGTTGTGATCATCGAGGCCATGAAGATGGAACTGCCCATTTCGGCCGAGGCATCCGGAACGGTTAAAGAGGTCAAATGCAAGAAGGGCGACACGGTTGAAGCAGATGGCGTCCTGATCGTACTGGGGTAGCGATTCTGTCGGGAATGCCCCCTGCGGGGCATTCCCGCTCTCGATAAATTCATGCCGGGGAGGGGATATCTTCTCCGGCATATTTTTTTCCCTTGCCCGCCGCAAAGGCTTTTGTTTCGTTCAGCTTTTGTTAACCGGCCTTTTTGGCCTCCATTTTCGCCACTGAGCTGGAGATAATCCTACCGGAAACAGACATCCCGATGAGGAGCACCATCAGGACTACAAAGACTCCTATATATCGAAGGACCAGGGTTCCGATAATCCACGACCAGTTGTCTTTCACGATAGTGATCTCTGTCCCATTTTCTCCGCCTTTTGAGACTGTGATCGAATGCCATGGCATCTTGCCGTCGTCTTCGATATAGGTAGCCTCTTTCCACTCCCTGAATTTGATATCGTGAAAGTCCTTCAAGGCCTCCCTGTAGAACGAGATGACCTCGTCATGGGACAGACTGGTCTTCATCTCCAATCGGTCATCGGTCTTTTGGGTAGGTTTTCCCTGGGGAATAACCGGGGCACCAAGGAAGTCTTCGCCATAGGAGGAGCCGGGTAAAAAGATCACGATCCAAAATAACAGCATCCATTGTTTCATGGGGCACCACCTTTACACTATAGGTTGAACGGTTGCATCCACCTCATTATTCAGGAGCGAATTCGCTAATCAAACATGGCGATAAACATCCCTGCGGCGGCGGCGGATCCGATAACCCCTGCCAGGTTCGGGCCGACCGCGTGCATCAGAAGGTGATTGGTCTTGTCATATTTGAGTCCCTGCATCTGGGACACTCGGGCCGCCATGGGCACTGCGGAGACGCCGGCTGAGCCGATAAGAGGGTTGATCTTCTCCTTGAGAAAGAGATTCATGATTTTTACGGTGGCAATCCCGCCGATGGTGCAGACCGCAAAATCGACGAGACCCAGGCTGAAGATGAAGAGGGGTTTCCAGCTCAGGAATTTGTCCGCATGCATGGTGGCCCCCACTGAAATTCCCAAGAATATGGTGACAATATTCATGAGGGCGCCCTGGGCGGTTTCCGTCAGCCTGCCCACGACGCCGCTTTCCTTCATCAGATTGCCCAGCATGAACATTCCCATGAGGGGGATGACAGAGGGGACCAAAAGGGCGATGATGCCCGAGGTGACCAGCGGAAAGAGGATTTTCTCCTGCCTCGAGACCGGTCGCAACTGGTGCATCCGGATCTTTCTCTCCTTTTCATTGGTCATCATCCGCATGATGGGAGGCTGGAGAAGCGGCACCATGGCCATGTAGGAATAGGCGGCCAGGGCATTGGGACCTAAGAGCTGGGGGGCCAGATGCTGGGTCAGATAAATGGTGGTGGGGCCGTCTGCGCCCCCGATAATGCTGACGGAGGCCGCCTCCTTGAGGGTGAATCCTACCAGGACCGTGCCTGTAAAGGTGATGAAGACCCCTAATTGTGCGCCGGCCCCGATCAGGAGGGTCTTGGGGTTGGCAATGAGGGGGCCGAAGTCGGTCATGGCGCCCAGTCCCAGGAAGATGATGCAGGGGATGACCTCCCATTCCAGCCCATAGTGGTAAAATACCTGGAGGAGCTGGGCATGGCCGTGGGAATAGCCCATCAAGGGGACCAGGGGGAAGTTGACGATAAAGATCCCGAAACCGATGGGAAGGAGGAGGAGGGGTTCATACTTCTTGGCAATGGCCAGATAGATGAACAGGCATCCTATACCCCACATGATAATTATATTCCATTGGAAATTGTAAATGCCGGTTGTACGGAGGGTCCCGTACAGCAGGTCCAATATTTCATTCGCTGTCATGGCAACATCCTCTCCAGAATATGTTAGAACTCGGCTGTCTTATGGGCTAAACAGTGCCACTGGTCAACAGGGCCGCTTGTAGCTATAATGAAGCCATGGACCGTTGTCAAGACCAAAATCAAGGCCCTGGGCCGAAAAGCCGTTTGTGGGGTGCTGGTTAAAAATGACTTGACAGATGTCGGGGTCTTGAAATAGTTTCTCTCAAAACCCGGAAGTTCTGCGAGCGGTATTCAGATGACAATCAGGAGGCTTAGATGACGGATCAAAAAGGTCATGAGGATTTGCAGGCCGCCCTGAAGCGGTGGTCGGAGGCGGTGGAAAAGACCGTGAGCAAGCGGCCGGAACGGAAGGCTGCATTTGTCAATACCTCGGACATTCCGGTCAAGCGACTCTATACCCCCCTTGACAGGGACGATGCCGACTATCTGTCGGAGGTGGGTCTCCCCGGGGAATACCCTTTTGCCAGGGGGGTACAGCCCACCATGTACAGGGGACGGTACTGGACTATGCGGCAGTATGCCGGGTTTGCCTCGGCCGAGGAATCCAACCGGCGGTACCGGTTCCTGCTGGACCAGGGACAGACCGGTCTGTCCGTGGCCTTCGACCTGCCCACCCAGATCGGGTATGATTCGGACAATGAAATGGCCATCGGCGAGGTGGGTAAGGTGGGTGTGGCCATCGACTCGCTCAAGGATATGGAGATCCTTTTCGATCAGATCCCCCTGGACAAGGTGAGCACCTCCATGACCATCAACGCGCCGGCGGCCGTGTTGTTGGCCATGTACATTGCCGTGGCGGAAAAGCAGGGCGTTTCAGCCGAGAGGCTAACGGGCACCATCCAGAACGATATCCTGAAGGAATACTCATCCCGGGGTACCTATATCTTTCCGCCCAAACCGTCTATGAGGATCATTACGGACATCTTTTCCTATTGCGGGGGTCATGTCCCCCAGTGGAACACCATCAGCATCAGCGGGTATCATATCCGGGAGGCGGGCTCCACGGCCGTTCAGGAGGTGGCTTTCACCCTGGCCAACGGGATTGCCTATGTTCAGGCGGCCCTGGACGCCGGTCTGGAGGTGGATACCTTTGGGCCGAGGCTCTCGTTCTTCTTCAACGCCCATGTGGATTTTTTGGAAGAGATCGCCAAGTACCGGGCCGCGCGGCGATTGTGGGCCGAGATCATGAGGGATCGGTTCAAGGCCAAAAACCCCAAGTCCATGATGATCCGGTTTCACACCCAGACCGCCGGCTGCACCCTCACGGCCCAGCAGCCCAAGAACAATATCGTGCGGGTGGCGTTCCAGGCCCTCTCTGCGGTCCTTGGGGGCACCCAGTCGCTTCATACCAATTCCATGGACGAGGCACTCTGTCTCCCTTCAGAGGAGGCCGTTCAGATCGCCCTTCGAACCCAGCAGTTGATCGCCTATGAGACGGGCGTCGCCGACACGGTCGATCCCTTGGGCGGGTCCTACTATCTGGAAGCGCTGACCCGCGAGATCTATGAGCGGGCCGGGGATTATATCCGGAAGATCGACGAGCTGGGGGGGGCAGCGGAGGCGATTGAAAAGGGCTTTGTGCAGAGGGAAATCCAGGACAGCGCCTACCGATACCAGCGGGAGATCGAAAAGAAGGAACGGATCGTGGTAGGGCTCAATCGATTCCACGTAGCGGAAGAGAAACCGAAAAATCTCCTGAGAGTAGACCCGGCGGTCCGCACATCCCAGGTCGATCGTCTCAAGCGGCTTCGATCGGAAAGGGATGGCAAAAAAGTGGAAACATGCCTGGCCGACCTGAAGCACGGGGCAGAAACGGACCGGAATCTGATGCCCCTCATCCTGGAGGCCGTCAAGGCCTACGCCACCCTCGGGGAAATCTGTGACGTATTCAGGGGGGTCTTCGGTGAATATCAGCCGGTCAATACCCTGGGGTAGGCTGGATACTGGATGCGGGGATAGGGGCCGCGCTGGCTAACCATGGCGATCATGCGTGTCAATCTGCGAAATCTGCGGATCGGAAAACGGGAGAGGTGGGACATGAACAAAGACAAAAAAATCAGGGTATTGGCGGCAAAGCCGGGACTGGACGGGCATGACAGGGGAATCAAGGTGGTGGCCTCGGCCCTGATGGATGCGGGCATGGAGGTGGTTTATACCGGCCTGAGGCAGACGCCCATGCAGATTGTCGCGTCGGCCGTTCAGGAGGATGTGGACGTCATTGCCATGAGCATCCTTTCCGGGGCACATGATTATCTCTTTCCAAAGGTTATGGAACTGTTGAGGGAGAAAGGCGTAACCGACATGCTGGTGGTCGGCGGCGGGATCATTCCGGATGAGGATATTCCTACTCTCAAGGCGGCGGGCATTTCCGAGATCTTCGGTCCCGGGACGACCACCACCGAGATCATCGATTATATAAAGGG
>CAYLJZ010000073.1:0-12770 GCA_964384085.1 uncultured Desulfobacteraceae bacterium | reverse complement strand
AAATTCTTTGTTGCGTCCTTTGGGAAAGAGACCCCCACGGGCCGGTCCATTGCCATCGTTTCTATCAGAAGGCTGATCCATTTTTTCTTTATCACTCCCGGTAACCTTTCGGCACCGGACGGCCATCCACATAAACCCGCATTTCATCATCGAGGGCGAACCGGCCTCTTGCGATCATCTCGATGGTCTTGGGAAAAATCTTCCAGTCCCCCGCCTCCTTGAGCCGCTCCTGATGGTCGTCCGCCGCCTTTCGAAGCCGATCGGGATCCCTGACAAGCGCGTCGAGGGATTCAGGGAGTGCGACAGGAATGGGGTTCGACACCATCAGAAGTGGACCGGTGTCCACGCCCTGGTCGGTCCAAAGGGTCGAGGCCCGCAGGCTCGTCTCTCCTGCAACGATGGCGTCCCTCACCGCATCGTCGCCCACATATTTTCTACGACCGTCGGGGAGACATAGGGAAAGGTCCGCAGGGTGGACATTCACACACCGGTCGAGGGTGGTAAAACTCATGTACCCACCCAGGGCGATGACGTCGATCTGAAATGCCTCGACCAGGCGCCTGGCGACCCGGTCATAGTCACGCCGGGCGGCCAGTCCCTCGGCTGTCGCCACCGATCGGTTGAGCCCGCCCCTGCGATGGAAGGCCCGAATGTCGTAGCTGAAATAGGGGAGGCCATTTTCAAGGGCAATCCGTTCCCCGGCGCACCGTCCATCCGAGCGGTCGCTGAAGATGAAAACCGTCTCAAAAGGAGATCCGTCGGCGCCCGCCCCCAGTTCCTGTTCGTGCGCCAAGAGCCGCCTGATGTTGGTGCCCGAACCCGACATAAAGCCGGCCACCCGCATCGGCCTCCCTGCACTGACAGGATCAAAAATAGGCGTGATACTCATGCAGGCCCGCCTTCCATAAGGGCCTCGACCGGCTTCAATTGGTAGGGCGTCCCCTGTTCCAGGGCCGTCAGTACGCTCCCTCCGCCGGTAAAATAATAGGTGTTTGGATCGTCCAGTCCCGCCATATAGATTCCGGGACAGAGATTCCGAAGCTCCTGAAGGGTATCGCCCCCGGCAAAGAGCTTGGCCGCTAAGCCATTGGCGCCGATTTGTCGGTAAATGGCCTCGGAGCCTTCGTAAAAGAGGGGCATAAACCCCATGACCGCATTCACAAAAATCGTCTTTGCAGAGCCGATAATATCCACCGTTTTCTTGTCCTGAAACGATTTCGGATCGATATCCAGGAGATAGTCGATATTCCGGCCCGATGTCAAGTCTTCGATTCCAATGGAACGGCATTTTCCCTCGACCCGCTCCTCCATGGTCTCGGACTCCACGAGATAAGGCAATTCGACAACCTTTTTTGCGGCCCTGTCGAGTTCAACGAGTTCCGCTGCGAGCTTCCTGTCCTCGTCGGTTACCCCGGCAATCCGTGTCCCGTACTTGGCGGCCAGAAAGGTGTTGTACATCAGCCCGCCCAGAATCAGATGATCCACCCGCTCGTAAAGGGCCTTGAGGGGTCCGATCTTGGTGTCGTATTTGGCGCCGGCCACAACCGCCACAAAGGGCCGCTGCGGCTCCAGGACCCTGTGAAGATTCATCAGTTCCTTCTGCAGAAGAATACCTGCAAAGGAGGGGAGTTTTTTTGCCACGTCAACCGTGGAGCAATGGGCCTGCCATGAACCAAAGGCATCATTGACATAGAGGTCCGCCAGAGACGCCAGTTCGCTCGCCAGACTTTCCCGCTCGGGTCCCTTCGCCTGTTCGCCCTGAAACCAGCGGGTATTGGGGAGATAAATCATCCCGATCTTTCCCTCTTTCAGGTCACCAATCGCCGGCTCGATGGATTTGTCGATGTGCGTAATCCCCTTTTCAGGGTCTGCGCGAAATTCGGGAATATGAATTTTTACGGGCAGTTTCTGTTCCAGATAGGCAACGATCGGTCCTACGGCCTCATCCTCCTTGCATAAGATGCGGCCCGTCTTCTTGTCCTTGGGCCTTCCCACATGGGTCATCAGGATCGGCTTCCCCCCGGCCGCAGCAATGGCGTAGAGGGTCCCGATGGTGGCGTCGATGCGGTAGGGATCTTTGATACGGCCCTTCTTGACCACGTTGTGATCGACCCTTAAAAGGACGACCTTCCCTTTCATGTCGCTCTGCTGCATCACCCTCAGGCGGGGGTCCAGTTTACCTTTTTCCATTTGGCATCCTCTCCGATTTCAATTATAAGATTGGCTCACCCAGGACACATGTGCTCGATTTTACTGAATGGGGCCTAAAAGTCAACCACCTTTATGAGGCGCAAGGCGGAAGGCGGGAGGCGTCAAGTAAGGGCAAAAGCTCGAAGCTCGAAGCTCGAAGCTCGAAGCTCCAAGCTCAAGGTCCAAAAAACCAAAAAAAACTGAACAAAATCAAATAATTAAATAAACTAAATAAACCTCATTATCCAGTACCCAGCATTTAGAAAGGAGACACCGTTGATTGTACGCAATCTGAATGACAAGGAAGTGATCGAGACCACCTATCGTGCCCACGGCGGGGCCGTCGCCCAGATGATCCTGGACCGGCGGACCTTGAAAGAGATCGGGTTTCTGGCCATAGCGAGTCTCAAACCGGGCAAGGAGATCGAGGCCCATGTGGACCCGATGGAAGAAATTTATTTTATACTCAGCGGGTCCGGTGAAATGCGGGTAGGCGGGGAGGCGCGTGCCGTCAAGCCGGGGGATGCCGTCTGGATCCCCACCGGCGACAGTCATGCGCTCTATAATGATGGCGACGAGGATTGCATCGTCCTGGTCGTGGCATCTCCTGCATGGTAGGGGCCTGCGCGTGCAGCGGATCCTGATTATTCGACCGGGCGCCCTGGGGGATACCCTGATGCTCCTTCCGGCGCTCAGCGATCTCACAGGCAAGGCCGCTGTCACCTTTGTGGGGAGACAGCCTGGCCTTGAGTTCATTCGGCCCTATGTGGATCGCGCCATGGATCTGGAGGGATCGGCGTGGCATCGGCTTTTCCTGGACCCACCGGACGGGGGGCCGCTCCCTGTCTCGGAAAAGGACGCGAAGATAGTCACTGCATTTTTCAGCGATCCGGATGGGGTGATTCGTCGCAATCTGCAGGCATCACTCCCCCATGCCGATGTGCATGTCTTTGGTTCATTTCCTGTTAAGGGCGAACCTGTCCACGTGGCCGAGTACCTGGCCCGATGCCTGGCATGCGCAGGTCTTCCGGTGGATCCTGTTCAATCCATACGCGCGGTAAGAGACGGCGCCCTGTGTAAGAAGACAGCTTTTTCCGCGAGTGGAAACAGCATCGTATTGCACCCGGGATCGGGCTCTCTGAAGAAGAATCACCCCCCCGGTTTCTGGCTGGACCTCATGATCAGGCTCTCCAGTGAGGCCAGCTTCGCCGATTTAGAGCTGGTTCTGTTGACGGGACCCGCGGAAGCGCCCCTTCACCCTCATTTCAGAGATGCAATCGAGGCGGGGGCTATACGCTCGGTGCCCAGCGCAGACAATGAAACCCTTGTCCGGACGCTCGACCAAGCGGCACTGTTTCTGGGCCATGACAGCGGCGTCACCCATCTCTCGGCCATGCGCTGCGTCCCGACGGTGACCCTTTTCAAAGGAAGCGACGCCGCACAGTGGGCGCCGTTAGGTCCCTTTGTGCGTCTGATTGAAAACGCGAATCCTGGGCCGGACCTTCTTGAACGCATACTCCATGCCTCCAAATTCCTTCTCGACGCGGAGCGTTCTCCAGACCGTGGGGGCGTCAACCTCGGTTAACGTCCCCAGAATCGGAATTCAATCCGGATTCTTCAGTCAACATGCGCTGCGAGTGGCATCTTGCCATCCCGCCCGTAGAGCGGGGCTGGAAAGCCGGTCTCGCAAGGCTATTTTTCCGAATGGAGAATTGATGGCCCTGTGCCTCACCTGTTGACCGCCATGGAATGCATGTGATACACATATAAAACAAAGGGTAACGGGGACCAGGAAGGGAAAGCCTGCGTCCAACCCGATCAAACGACTGAGGAATCCCCCAAAAAAAAGCGACCCACAACCTGAATTCCCATGCCTGAGGCCTTTCGCCATATACCGATTTTCAGAACCCGCAGCGCGTATCTGCGTGTGGCGGGTGTTTTCATCCTCTGCCTGCTCCCTCTTTTTTCAGCCCGGGCTGAAGTCCCTGTCCCCAAGCCTCAAGGACTGGTCAATGACTTTGCCGGGGTGATTGACTCGACATACAGGGAAAAGATTGCCGCTGTCACAGGGGAACTCCTTCAGAAAACCGAGATCCCTGTGGTCGTTGTCACCATGCCGAACATCGGGGGGGCCGACTATAACGAGTATGCAAATCGCCTCTACAGCGACTGGGGCATCGGAAAAAAGGGGCAAGACAAGGGTGTCCTGATCTTTGTCGCTGTCACGGAGAGAAAAATGCGGATCGAGACCGGGTACGGGGTAGAGGGGATCCTCCCGGACGGCCTGGTCGGAGAGATCCGTGACCGGTATATGCTCCCCTATCTCAAGGAGAACCAGTTCGGAGAGGGACTCTATGCCGGCGCCCTGGCCGTGTCGCAGATCATTGCCAAAGATGCGGGGGTCGAGCTGGCCGGCCGAATGCCGGAAAAGTCGGGGGCAAAAAAGGGGACGGGATTTACTCTCCTTCCGATTCTCATCATTATCTTTATCTTTATGCTCATATCCAAACGCCGAGGCGGTTCCTGGCTTTTTTTCCTTCCCTTCCTCTTTGGCTCAGGCGGCAGCCATGGGACCCGCTACGGCGGGTCGGGGGGAAACTTTGGCGGATTCGGGGGCGGATTCGGGGGATTTGGCGGCGGTATGAGCGGCGGCGGGGGCGCAGGCGGGAGTTTCTGAATCAGACCTGCATGAATGCCCCGAAGGAGGGAATATGGGAAGACACATACAGGATCCAAAGGCCATCTTTTCCGAGGTGACGGCTGACTACAAGGCCATTTTTGGGGATGATCTTGTCAGCATCATTCTCTACGGGAGCGCGGCCGGTCAGGATTTTCAGCCTGGCTTGTCGAATATCAACTTTATGGTAGTGCTGACGGAAAACGGCATCGAACAGATCGACCAGGCCTTTGGCGTGGTAACCAAATGGCGCAGGCGAGGGGTGGCCCTGCCGCTCTTCCTGACAGAAGCGTATGTGAGAAGCTCTCTGGATGTATTCCCTATCGAGTACCTCGGTTTTCAGCGCCATCATGTTCCGGTTTTTGGCAAGGAGATCCTTAAGGACCTCCAATTCAAGACGGAATTTCTTCGGCTCCAGAGTGAGCGGGAGGTCAAGGGCAAACTTCTCCTTCTGCGGGAGGCCTTCATGGAAAGCAACGGAAGGCCAAAGGCCTTAAAGGCCATTCTTAAGGAGGCATTCCCGGCCCTGATCGCTATTTCTGAGGCACTGCTCCACCTCAGGGGGGATGCTATTCCTCCAACCAGGCGGGAGATTATTCGGGCCGCAGCAGGTGCGTTTGAAAGCGAGGCGGGCGTCTTTGAGGGCATCTTCGACATTTGGCGAGGCAGTTCCAGGCTTCGGGATGGAGAGCTTGTTGCGCTCTTTAAGGGCTTTCTCAACGAGATGCAACGGCTTTCCAATAGAATAGATTCAATCACTTAGGAGGGCATATGGGCAGGGGAATGAAAGGCTTGATCATTGTTTTAGGTATACTGCTGGTCATCGCTATAGGAATGTACTCCTATCTAAAAGGAGCCTACAACAGCCTTGTAAGCCTGGACGAAGGGGTCAAGGCGGCCTGGGCCCAGGTCGAAAACCAGCTTCAGCGGCGCTACGATCTGATCCCCAATTACGTGGAGACGGTCAAGGGTTATGCGGCGCACGAAAAGGATGTACTGGTGCAGGTCACCGAGGCCCGGGCAAAGGTTGGGGGAGCTGCCACTGTCGACGAAAAAATCGACGCCAACAATCAATTGTCGTCTGCCCTTAGCCGGTTGCTGCTGGTGGTGGAACAGTACCCCGATCTCAAGGCCAATACCAATTTTATCCGTCTGCAGGATGAACTGTCCGGTACGGAAAACCGTATCGCCGTCGAGCGCATGCGGTTCAACGAAGCGGTCAAGACCTATAACATCACGATACGGCATTTCCCCACAAACATCATTGCGGGCATGTTCGGGTTCGAAAAGGCCACCTTTTTTGAGGTGCCAAAAGAGCGGCAGGAGGCCCCCAAGGTGAAGTTTTAGTCAGCGCCTTTGGAGATAGTAGTTCTCGACCCTTTTTAAGGTGTCGAGGTATTGGTCTTGAAATTCAAGCTCGGGATGATGCGATAGCTCATCTTTCAGGGGCTGGATGTAAGGCACGATGTTGAGTCCATCCCGGTTGTTGCCAAGCCTGTCTGCCTGGTAAACGATGAGAACACAATAGTAGCTTAAAAGGAGTCTCAGGCGCAGCGGCCGGCGGAAGAGATAGGCTCTCCCCCCCGTGGTGTTGATAAAAAAGCCAGCATATTTATAGATTACGTCAAATGGCGGGCGGACATTTCCGGGGTTGGAGCAGCCTTTCCCCAACATGAGCCACCGGTAGAATGTCTCCAGATTGAACTCCATGGTGTCGCTCTCATTCTCCATGACCGCCTTGATCACGAGCAGATCCTTCGGTTTCAGAGCACGGGAAAAAAAATAGATATTCGCCAGCATCGTGGTCGCCTGCATTCCCTCGCCGGCTGGCTGGGGCGGCTGGGCCGTCAACTTTTTGAGGATTTCTGTAAAATAGGCATAGGCGTCCTTTTCCAGTTTGAATCCCTGGAAATAGGCCTTTGAATCTAAGGAGTGAAAAAAATCCAGCACTTCATCACGGATGATGGTACAGTATTCTCCCTTTTCCGCTGCTCCTTCCCTCGCCGCGGAAAGCTTATCTGCATTGACAAAGAGTTCTTCTATCGGACCCTCGGCTGCCATCTCCGATGACTTGGAAGTTCCCTCCTTCTCAATTGGGAACCTTTCGCCAACCGGCCCTTCTTCCGAAGGGGTTTCAGGTGAAGCCTGCTCCGGCGCCTTCGACCCGGGCACCGGCCCCACTATAATTCCGGGGCTGGCCCCGGTCCCCTGGACGCCGCCGGAGACGTCCCCTTTCCGGTCAGGAGATGCCTCTCCGGTTATGAGGGTCTTTAAGGTCTCCGGTCCGTTTTTTATGTACCAGTAGTATCCGAGGCCTACCAGTATTACCATCGCCGAGATGATCCACCACCAGAGGTGGCTTCCTTTATTCGTAGCCATACCATTTTCTCCTGCAGGTTATTCAACTGGTGAGCTGATACGCTATTGACCTGTTACGTTTATCAGCGGATGGGCTTGTCGGACGTCAACCGTCAATCATGAGCCATGAGATATCACCAGGCATCCCGCGTCAGGCGCTCACTATTCGGTATTTTTCCTGCCCCTCCTGATACAAATCGTTTCCGATCGTATCGTTGACGACAACGACGGGAAGCTTTTCCACCTTCAGCTCCCGAATCGCCTCCGGCCCCAATTCCTCATAGGCCACCACTCGGGCCGCTTTGATGGCCTTTGCCATAAGGGCCCCGGCGCCGCCGATAGCGGCCATGTAAACGGCCTTGTATCGCACCATGGCCTCGATGACCTCTTTGGATCGTTTCCCCTTGCCGATCATCCCTTTGAGACCCAGTTCCAGGAGTCTGGGTGCAAACGGGTCCATTCGGTAGCTGGTAGTGGGACCGGCGGCCCCGATGACGCGCCCCGGGGGGGCCGGAGAGGGACCCACGTAATAGATGACCTGGCCCTCGATCGGGATAGGGAGTTCTTCCCCTTTCTCTATCAGCTCCAGGAGTTTTCGGTGGGCCGCGTCTCTGGCCGTGTAAACGATTCCGGTTAGGGTGACGCGATCCCCGGACCTGAGGGATTCAACGTCTTTAACCGAGAGGGGGGTTGTCAGATGATATTCGGCGTCCATAAAATTCTCCCTGAGTATGTGATCAGTTGAGGCTCAACGCTAACAGCATGCCATTATCGAGCATCCGGTATCCGCCACCCAGCACACAGATCACAGCACGATCTCCACATGTCGGCTGGCGTGACACTGGATATTGACGGCCACTGGAAGGCTGGCAATATGGCAGGGCATCAGCAGGATATGAACGGCTAAGGACGTGACCCTTCCGCCCAGACCCTGAGGTCCGACCCCTGTTTTGTTGATCTCCGTCAGGAGTTCCTTCTCCATCGGGTCCAACCGGGGATTCGGGTTGGGGGTCCCTAACGGCCGAAGCAGGGACTTTTTGGCCAGGATCGCTGATTGTTCGAAATTTCCGCCAATCCCCACGCCGATAATGGTGGGCGGGCACGGATTGGGACCTGCCTCGGCCACGGTCTGTACGATTTTTTCCTTGACCCCAGCCCACCCGGCAGCAGGGGGCAGCATGAAGAGGCGGCTCATATTTTCGCTCCCCCCGCCTTTGGGGACCACCCAGATTCTGAGCCGGTCTCCAGGGACCAGGCTTAGGTGAACAATAATCGGAGTATTGTCTCCGGTATTTTTCCGGGTAAAGGGATCGCAGACGGATTTTCGAAGGAATCCTTCCTGATACCCCTTTCGAACCCCCTCCTCCAGGGCCTGGTACAGATCGCCCGTTGCGGTTGCCCCCTGGCCCAGTTCCACAAAGAGAACTGCGACACCGGTGTCCTGGCATATGGGAATCCTTTCCTCCCTGGCGATCGTGGCATTTTCCAGGAGTTTTCTCAGGATGTCTTTCCCCACGTCCGATTCTTCATCGTCCACTGCCCGCTTCAGGGCCTCCACGACGTCGTTCCCTAATTCAATGTTGGCCCTTATGCACGCATCTCTGACAGCGTCGACAATGGTCTGGGCGGGTATTTCTCTCATGGAAGCCTCCCAATCAGGGTTCAAATTCCTTTTGCAAACAGGGATAAATAGAGTACATATAAAAAAAATAGGACTAAAATGCAAACAAATATGATGTTCCGTGCTCGAAGCCTCCCGCTGGAGCGGAATCAAGGGGTTGGCCTCCGACTGGCCTGAAACCGGTTGCATCGAAGGAGAAATTTGGTGTCTCACAGGGAGGTAAGAGGTAAAAGGAATGGCCAATAACCCTTTTCATGCGATGTCACATCTGAACCCATGAAGATCCTTCTAACCAACGATGACGGTATCCATGCGCCAGGGCTTTTCGCCCTCTATGATGCCTTGAATGCGGACCATGAGGTCCATATCGTGGCGCCTGAAACAGAGATGAGTGCAGTGGGACACGCCATTACGCTCACGTCGCCCATTCGCGTCCAGGAGGTGTGGAAAAAGGGCCTCTTTTTTGGCTATTCAGTAAAAGGAACCCCAGCGGATTGCGTCAAAATAGCGGTGCAGGAGCTTTTGAGTTCCCCCCCGAATGTGGTCCTTTCCGGGATCAATGTGGGCGCCAACGTGGGGGTCAATATCCTCTATTCAGGGACGGTATCTGCGGCTACGGAGGGGGCATTTTTGGGTATCCGCTCTGCCGCCATCTCCCTTGCCGCCCTGAAAGACCCGGATTTTCGGTTTGCCGCCCGGTTCAGCAGGGAGATTATCCGGTTTATGACAGAGTGCGATCTGAGCGACGGGACCGCCCTGAACGTAAACATCCCCGCACTACCGCCTGAATCCATCAAGGGGGTGGTTCTGGCAAGACAAGGGACCTCCCGCTTCGAGGAGCGGTTTGACCGGCGCAGCGACCCAAGGGGAAATGTCTACTACTGGCTCATGGGTGAATCTTTCATTGAAAACGGGAATCCTCACAACGATTCCGTAGCCCTGAAACAGAATTATATTACCATCACGCCTATTCATTACGATTTGACCTGTGACAGGGAATTAGACAGGCTGGCACGTCTCTCTCTCCCAAAGGTACGATAGAATCAAAGAATCCAGGGGCCAGGTTTGATGTTGTTCTCCCATGCCCAAAAAAGGGGGGAAGAAATATCTCCTGGCGAACACGGCCAGATACGCAACAGAAATGACCAAAGGGACTCGAAGATGAAAGAGGAGAAGACTGAAAAGGCCTCTCCATCGCATGCCCGATTTATTTTGATAGCGATCGGACTTGGCGCGGTTTTCTGGATGTTGGAATCGGCGGTTCATGTCCTCGTCTTCCACGATATGGGGTTTTTGGAACAGGTGCTCCATCCAGAGCCCCACGAAGCCTGGATGCGCCTGATGATCGTGGGCATGTTTATCGGTTTTGGAATTTACGCCCAGTGGATTGTCGATGCCCGGTGGCGCGCTGAAATGGCTGCAATCCATGCAACTACAAAACTCGCCCAGATATTTGACACGGCGGCCGATGGCATGCGAGTCGTTGACAGGGACTTTAATATGCTTCGTGTGAACGAGACCTTTGCAACGTTGTCGGGAATGCAAAAGGAAAAGGCGATCGGGATGAAATGCCACGAGGCATTTTGGGGCCCCCTGTGTCACACCGAGGACTGTCCTTTGATCCGAATTCTTGATGACGAAGACCGAGTGGAATATGACTCGGAAAAGGTACGGAAGGACGGCGTCAGAATTCCCTGTATTGTTTCAGCGACACCCTTTCGAGGGCCTGACGGAGAGCTCATCGGCATCGTCGAAGACTTTAAGGATATTTCAGAGCGAAAAGAATCGGAGAAGGAGCTTTTACAGTCTCACGAACGCTTGCGCGACCTCACATCGCACCTCCAGGTTGTCAGAGAAGAAGAGCGGACCCTCATCGCCCGCGAGATCCACGACGAGTTGGGCCAGGCCTTGACAGCCCTGAAAATGGACGTACACTGGCTGCGTCGCCGGTTGAAAGAATACGAACCATCACTCATTGACAAAACCCATCTGATGTCAAGGCTTATCGACAGAACCGTTCAGTCGGTGAGGCGGATCTGTTCGGAATTAAGGCCTGGATTGCTGGATGATTTTGGTCTTTCGGCTGCCATGGAATGGGAGGCGGAGGAATTCTCAAAACGGACGGACATCAAATGTCACATCGTGTCAGACCCTGAAGACGTGATCCTCCCCAAAGTGATTTCCACGGCGATTTTTCGCATCTTTCAGGAAACATTGACCAATATTGCGCGGCACGCAAACGCGACAAAGGTTGAAATCCATCTCAAGAGGGAACCAGAGATGGTTGGGATGTGTGTCAGCGATAATGGTAAAGGGATTTCAGACGGGCAAATCCTGGATGCCAGATCATTCGGTATTACAGGGATGCGGGAGCGGGTTCATTATCTTGACGGCAGCCTGTGCATCAGCGGGGACCGAAATGGGACCACCGTGAATGTGACCATCCCCGTCCGCCAGGAAGGAGACGTTAATGATAAAGATACTGGTGGCCGATGACCACGCCATCGTCCGTGAAGGCCTCAAACAAATCGTGGCGGATACATCCGATATGGTCGTAGCGGGGGAAGCGGTGGATGGTCCGGAAGTTCTTGCTCTGGTGCGAAAAGAAGCCTGGGACCTGATATTATTGGATATTTCCATGCCGGGCAGGGGCGGCATCGACATCCTGAAGGACTTGAAGATCGAAAAGCCCAAGCTCCCGGTCCTGGTGCTCAGCATGTACCCTGAAGAGCAGTACGCCATTCGTGCATTGAAGGCGGGGGCAGCCGGATATCTGACAAAGGAGAGCGCCCCCGAAGAGTTGATTGAAGCCATACGAAAGGTCTCCCGAGGAGGCAAATACATCAGCTCAACCCTTGCCGAAAGCCTTGCATCCCGCGTAGGGACGAATCCTGAAAAGCCTCTTCACGAAACCCTTTCAGATCGCGAATACCAGGTGATGCTCATGATCGCTTCGGGGAAAACCGTAACGGAAATCGCAAACGAACTGTCGCTCAGCGTTAAAACCATCAGCACGAATCGTGCGCGTATCCTGAGGAAGATGGGGATGAAAAACAGTGCTGAAATAACTTATTATGCTATAAAACATGGTCTGGTAAAATAGGGTTTTGCCGGGGGACCAAGTTGACAGGACTGGTTTTTGTAGGACAAAAACCGACACGAAAAAGGGCCTCCGTCTGATTTACAATGCCTTTCCAACTGGTTATACTGCAAGCAACAAAAAAGTGTTCAGTCTGAAGTTAGTGGCGAATATGGATAATAGATTTAACCAAAAAATTGAATAAGGAGACTATCATGAAAAGTAAAATCTTAGGCATCATTATTTTGGTTATGTTTTCAGTGACATCTATCGCTTTTGCCGGCGGCGACAAAAATCGTGGCGATAAAGGCAAGGGAACCGTGGTCAGAACTCAGACCACTGGCAATGGTAAATAGATAAATCAACAAATTTCTACAAGACCACAATATCATTGAAAGGAGAAACATTGGACCTAATTAAAGTCAAATTTTTCCCCGTGTTGTGTTGTCTGGCCCTTGCGCTAATCTTTTTCCAGGCCCCCGCCAAGTGTCATGGCTTTGACATCACCATTGAGGTGGCGCCGAGCACACTGAACATTCAGAGCCAAGGCCAGGTGGTGACCGTCCACACCAGCATTGCCTATAGCAGCGTCAACGGCGGAACCGTATCCTTGAATGGAATATCCATAGACTGGTGGAAAGCCGATAACCAGGGCAATTTTGTGGCAAAGTTCTTGATGAGTGAGGTCAAGGCTCTGGCTGATTTAGGTGAGTTAGTTGTCCCCGGCGAGAATAAGCTGACACTGGTCGGTTACACGACGGATGGAGCGGAGTTCACCGGAATTGAAACGATAAGGGACTTGGCAAATGCTAATTTACCGTTTATAATGTTTTCATGCTACCAAA
>CAYLJZ010000072.1:0-13752 GCA_964384085.1 uncultured Desulfobacteraceae bacterium | reverse complement strand
AGCAGAAACAAACCGATAAGCTCACACCAATACCCTACTCATAACACCCACTACATAGGACGCTTACCAACGATAGTGTGCGAACGCCTTATTGGCCTCGGCCATCCTGTGAGTGTCTTCTTTCTTCTTGATAGCGGCGCCTCGTTCATTGGCCGCATCAATCAGCTCTCCGGCCAATTTGGCGGCCATTGTCTTCTCACCCCTTGCCTTGGCAAAGGCGATAATCCACCGCATGCTCAAGGCCTGCCTCCTGGACGGCCTGACTTCCGTAGGAACCTGGTAAGTAGAACCGCCCACTCGCCGCGATTTAACCTCCACAATCGGTCTGACATTTTCGAGTGCAGATTGAAATGCAGTTAATGGATCCTTTTTGATTTTTTCTTCTATTATGTCAAACGCGCCGTAGAGAATCGATTGAGCAGTGCTCTTTTTCCCCTTTTTCATCAGATTATTGACAAATTTTGCGACCAGCACGCTCTTGAATCTTGGGTCTGGGGCTATCTTTCGCTTAGCAGCCACCCTCTTTCTGGACATATATGCTCTCCAAAGCAGGAATTAAAAAAAATCCAAACCCGAAAGGTCTGGTTTTAGCTTCCCTGTTCTTTCATTATGAACCGTGCGACCGAAGTCCCTTTGGCCTTTTTGCGCCGTACTTGGATCGTCCTTGCCGGCGATCATCTACACCCGTCGTATCCATGGTGCCCCTAATGATATGATATCTGACACCGGGTAAATCCTTGACACGACCTCCCCGAATGAGAACTACGGAGTGTTCTTGAAGATTGTGTCCCATCCCTGGAATATAGGAGGTTACCTCTATCCCGTTGGTCAACCGGACCCTTGCCACCTTTCGCAGTGCTGAATTCGGTTTCTTGGGCGTTGAGGTGTATACACGAACACATACACCTCTCTTCTGGGGTGCACCCTGCAATGCGCGCGTAGCGACCTTCTTTTTGGGTTTGCTGCGACCTTTACGCACAAGCTGGTTAATCGTCGTCATGGGATCTCCTTCGTACAACTCAATCAGCAATACATTGCCTTCCGAAAAATCGGAAAGCATAGAACTCATTTTTATATTTCTTCAGAGACCAATTGTCAAGCCAATTTTAGCCTGTTTCGAAAAAATTAATTTCTAACCCCTATTTCAACACTTCTATAGTCCTTCAGCCCGGTCCCTGCCGGAATCAGGCGACCCATAATCACGTTTTCCTTCAACCCTTTCAGGAAATCCACCTTTCCGGCGATGCTGGCATCGGACAGGACCTTTGTCGTCTCCTGGAAGGATGCGGCGGATATGAAGCTTTCCGTATTGAGAGAGGCCTTGGTGATTCCCAACAGAAGAGGCCGTGCAAGCGCTGCCCTTCCGCCCTTTTCAATAATTTCCAGGTTCTCTTCCTCAAAGCGCCACTTCTCAACACTATCCCCAAGGAGAAACTGAGAATCACCAGGATCTGTCACACTTACCTGCCGAACCATTTGTCTGACAATGACCTCGATATGCTTGTCATTTATCTTGACGCCCTGGAGTCGATAGACCTCCTGCACCTCGTTAACCAAGTATTTTGCCAGCTCCTTGAGTCCCCTGATCTTCAGGATATCGTGCGGATCGGCAGAGCCGTCCATTAATGCCTCGCCAGCCCTCACATAATCCCCATCCAGAACGCTTACATGTTTCCCCCTCGGAACAAAGTAATGGACCTGCTCACCCACCTCAGGCGTAATTGTCATTTTTCGCTTCCCTTTGGTATATTTTCCAAATGACACCACACCGTCGATCTCGCTGATAATAGCCGTCTCTTTCGGCTTTCTGACTTCAAATAGTTCAGCAACCCGCGGCAACCCGCCGGTAATATCCTTTGTCTTTGTGGTTTCTCTGGGGATTTTCCCCAAAACTGCTCCAGGGCCCACATGATCCCCCTCGTTCACCATGATAATCGCGCCAACCGGAAAATAGTAACGGGCCTTGGCCCTTTTACTCTCGGCAAGACTGGCAGTTTTTCCGCTGGTGTCTTTAATGGAAATCCGTGGCCTGACGTCCAGATCGCGAGATTCGACGATGACACGACTAATCTTGCCGGTTACCATGTCGCGCTTTTCTTGCATGGTGCGTCCTTCTATCACATCACCGAATTTGACAGTGCCCGGGACTTCCGTGATAATCGGTATGGTAAAGGGATCCCACTCGGCCAACACCTCGCCCGGCTTAACTTCCTGGCCATCACGTACCTTCAGCTTTGCTCCGTATATGATCGGATATCGTTCGACCTCTCTCTGGCCCTTTCCCAGAATGGCAATCTCACCATTTCGATTCATGGCCACGAGGTTGCCCCCCTCGCTCTCCACCGTCTTCAGTCCGATAAACCTGACCTGGCCCTCGTTTCTCGGCTGGACGGTGGACTGCTCCACCCGCTTGCTTGCCGTGCCGCCGATATGAAACGTCCTCATGGTAAGCTGTGTCCCCGGTTCGCCAATCGACTGTGCAGCGATGACGCCCACAGCCTCCCCCAGATTGACCTGATGCCCATGGGCCAAGTCCCTGCCATAACATGCACGGCAAACGCCTCTCCTAGCCTCGCATGTCAAAACAGACCTTATCTTGACCCTCTCTATACCAGCGCCTTCTATCCTCTGGACCTCATCCTCCCCGATCTCCCCGTTGGCCCCGACCAGCAATTCGCCTGTTACCGGATCATAAACGTCCTCAAGAGCCACCCGGCCAAGGATTCTCTCTCCCACCCTCTGAAGGATTTCGCCCCCCTCCACAAGGGCCTCTACCCAGATGCCATCCAAGGTGCCGCAGTCTTCCTCGGTAATAATCGCCTCCTGGGAGACATCCACGAGCCTGCGGGTCAGATAGCCGGAGTTGGCTGTCTTAAGAGCAGTATCCGCCAACCCCTTTCGAGCACCGTGGGTCGAAATGAAGTACTGCAGGACAGTCAAACCTTCTCTAAAATTTGAGGTAATCGGCGTTTCGATAATCTCACCGGAAGGCTTTGCCATCAGACCCCGCATCCCTGCCAACTGCCTCATCTGGTCCTTGCTACCCCTGGCGCCTGAATCAGACATCATGTAAACCGGATTAAACCCACTCACCTCTGTCTTTTGGTTTTTAGGGCCTTCCACCACCTCGATCTCCATCTCCTTCATCATTTCCGACGCCACACTTTCTGTGGACTTGGCCCAGATATCAACGACCTTGTTATATTTCTCCCCATCTGTAATCAGGCCGTCTATATATTGTTCTTCGATTCTTCTCACCTCTTTTTCAGCCTCTTGAATAATGGCTCCCTTTGCAGAGGGGATCACCATATCCTTCATGGAGATAGATATTCCGGACAGCGTGGCATATTTGTATCCGATATCCTTAAGGCGGTCTCCAAGGATAACCGTCGATTTGATCCCCGCCTTGCGGTGCGACTCGTTGATCAAAAACCTGAGCTCCTTTTTCGTCATCACCTTATTGACCAATTCGAAGGGAATCGTTCTCTCCGGCATAATCTCATAAAGGAGTATTCGCCCTGTTGTCGTAGGGCATATTTTTCCGTCAATCCTTACCTTGATGGCGGCATGCAAATCCAATTCTCCGGCATCGTAGGCAACCCTTACCTCCTGAGGATTTGAAAAAATCTTTCCTTCGCCTTTTGAAAACGGCCTTTCTCGAGTCATATAATAGATACCCAATACAATATCTTGGCTCGGTACGATAATAGGGTCTCCATTGGCAGGAGAGAGGATATTGTTGGTGGACATCATCAAGACCCTGGCCTCTATCTGGGCTTCAAGAGAAAGAGGGATATGAACGGCCATCTGGTCGCCGTCAAAATCAGCGTTGAAGGCAGTACACACGAGGGGGTGGAGTTGAATTGCCTTTCCCTCGATCAAAATCGGCTCAAAGGCCTGCATTCCCAGACGATGCAACGTTGGAGCACGGTTCAGAATGATGCAGTACTCCCGCACCACCTCATCCAGGGCATCCCAGACCTCAGGAGTCTCCCGCTCCACCATTTTCTTCGCACTTTTGATGGTGGTGACCATCCCCTTCTCATCCAGTTTGTTGTAGATAAAGGGCTTAAAGAGTTCCAAGGCCATTTTTTTGGGAAGTCCGCATTGATGAAGGCGAAGGTCCGGCCCTACCACAATCACTGAGCGACCCGAATAATCGACCCGTTTGCCGAGCAGGTTCTGTCTGAATCTCCCCTGTTTTCCCTTCAGCATATCACTCAGAGACTTGAAAGGCCGCTTATTGGCGCCGGTAACGACCTTTCCTCTTCTCCCGTTATCGAACAAAACATCAACGGCCTCCTGAAGCATCCGTTTTTCGTTCCTTACGATGATATCAGGTGCGTTGAGCTCTAAGAGTCTCTTCAGCCGGTTATTCCGGTTGATGACCCGACGGTACAGGTCGTTCAGATCAGAGGTTGCAAACCGCCCACCATCCAGAGGAACCAGCGGCCGAAGGTCCGGCGGCAAGACAGGTACCACATCCAGAATAGTCCATTCCGGACGGTTTTTGGACTCTCTGAATGCGTCGATGATCTTTAACCGCTTGGTCAGCTTTTTGCGCTTTGCCTCGGACTTGGTTGCGGTCATTTCCTTTCTGAGTTCTTCAGAAAGCTCTTCCAGATTCAAGCTTTTCAGCATGGTCTGAATGGCTTCAGCTCCGATCCCCGTTTCAAACCGGTCCCCGTAGTCTTCCCTGGCCTGCTGCAACTGTTCATCCGTTAACACATCACACTTCGTAAGAGGCGTATCTTTGGGATCGATAACAACATGTGCCTCAAAATAAAGGACCCTTTCGAGATCCTTCAAGGTCATATCCAGCAGATTGCCCACCTTCGATGGAAGTGCCTTCAGGAACCAGATATGCGCAACAGGGGCTGCAAGGGTAATGTGGCCCATTCGTTCCCGGCGGACCTTGCTCTGAATCACCTCCACCCCACACTTCTCGCAAACAATGCCCCGGTGCTTCATCCGCTTGTATTTCCCGCAGTTGCACTCGAAGTCCTTTATCGGACCGAATATCTTCGAACAAAACAGACCATCCCGCTCCGGCTTGAAGGTCCTGTAGTTGATCGTTTCAGGCTTCTTGACCTCGCCGTAGGACCATTCCAGAATCTTTTCTGGCGATGCTAAAGATATTCTGACGGCATTAAAACTGGATGGATCCTTTGGTTTTGCAAAAAAATTGAACAACTCTTCCATAGCCTTCTCCGATTGCGTTTTGCGCGTTGTTTCAATCGACCTTCATCGGTCTTACATCTGGCTGTCTTCAAAAAGCTCGATTTCAAGGCCGAGTCCCTGCAGCTCTTTCATGAGGACCTTGAATGACTCCGGAAGCCCTGACTCGAGGGTATTGTTCCCTTTCACGATCCTCTCATACATGCGGGTTCTTCCAGCCACATCGTCCGACTTGACGGTCAAAAATTCTTGGAGTGTATAGGCGGCCCCGTAAGCCTCCATGGCCCACACCTCCATTTCACCCAACCTCTGGCCCCCGAACTGGGCCTTGCCCCCTAAAGGCTGCTGAGTGACGAGTGAATAGGGTCCGATGGATCGGGCGTGGAGCTTATCATCGACCAGATGGTGAAGCTTCATGATATACATCATGCCTACGGTAATCTGCTGATCAAAAGGCTCTCCGGTCCGGCCGTCGTAAAGGGTCGTTTGACCGGTAACCGGCAACCCGGCCTCTTTCAAAAAGGCCTTGATCTCTTCCTCGCCTGCGCCATCGAAAACAGGCGTTGCCACTGGAAGTCCCTCGGAAACCAGTCTCGCGTCTTTGACCAATTGCTCATCCGTCCTGTTTTCGACAAAGGCCGCATACTCCTTGCTGGTGAGCACCTTTTTGAGCTTCCCTCTCAGCTCGTCGCTGCTCTTCATCTTGTCAACGAGTTGCCCCACCTGTCGGCCTAACTCGTAAGATGCCCATCCCAGGTGCGTTTCAAGGACCTGCCCAACATTCATCCTCGAGGGCACCCCCAGGGGATTGAGTACGATGTCCAAAGGGGTTCCATCGGCAAAATAAGGCATATCTTCAATGGGAAGAATCCTTGACAGAACACCCTTATTTCCATGACGACCGGCCATTTTGTCCCCAACCGAGAGCTTCCGCTTTACCGCCACAAAGACCTTGACCATCTTGATGACACCGGGCGCCAGTTCATCTCCAAGGCCGAAGTTTTCAATCCTTTCTTCGCAGAGTTCGGTGACGTTCGCTACCTTGGCGGTGCAACTTTCGACAATCGCCTCAACCTTTTCGATGTCATCCATAGATGCCTTGAGATCGGCGCCTGCCCAGATCTCGACGGCCAGCTTTTCAATATGCTCCCGCGTGATGGACTGTTTGGCGCGAAGTAAGGTCTCTCCGTCTTTCTTGTCTCGCAGGTCAGATTTCAGCTTTATCCCTGGTAAAATGGCTATCAGATGCTCTTTGGCGCTTCTGACAATCCCATCCACCTCGTCCTCCAGATCCTTCCTGAGCTGCTGCGTCTCCTGGGCTTCGATGGCAAGGCTCCGCTCATCCTTCTCGACGCCACCTCTAGAAAAGACCTTGGCGTCGATAACAATGCCGTTGACGCCGGGAGGCACCTTCATGGATGTATCCTTCACATCACCTGCCTTGTCTCCGAATATGGCCCTCAAGAGCTTTTCTTCCGGAGATAGCTGGGTCTCGCCCTTGGGGGTAATCTTCCCGACCAAAATATCACCGGGCTGGATTTCAGCCCCTATCTTTATGATTCCGCTTTCATCCAGGTTCCTGAGCGCGTCTTCACCGACGTTGGGGATATCCCTCGTAATTTCTTCCTTCCCTAATTTCGTGTCTCTCGAGACGACCTCGAATTCTTCGATATGGATAGAGGTATAGATATCTTCCTTGACCACCCTCTCGCTTATCAGGATGGAGTCCTCAAAATTATACCCCCCCCATGACATGAAAGCGACCATCACGTTCCGACCCAGGGCCAGTTCTCCCATTTCCGTGGCAGGCCCATCTGCGATTACCTGACCCTTCCTTACCTGGTCCCCCTTTTTCACGATCGGTTTCTGGGTATAGCAACTGTTCTGGTTCGATTTTTTGAATTTGATAAGCTTGCATATTTCTACTTCGGGCTCATTATCCTCTTCCGACGTGCTGGATCGAATAACGATTCGGCTGGCGTCTACGTCCTCGACCACCCCATCCCGCTTAGCAATCACTGATACCCCTGAATCCCTCGCGACAACCGCCTCCACCCCGGTCCCGACCAGGGGGGCCTTGGCCTTAAGAAGGGGAACGGCCTGACGCTGCATGTTGGAACCCATCAACGCCCTGTTGGCATCATCATGTTCTAAAAAAGGAATCAGAGAGGCTGAGATGCTGACCAGCTGATCGGGAGATACATCCATATATTTAACCTCCTCGATCGGCTTCTTATCTGCCTCCCCTGCTATCCGCACTGCAGCCTCTTCCCGTATGAAAAACCCTTCGCTGTCCAGAGGGGCATTGGCCTGGGCAATTGGATAATCCCTCTCATCCAGGGCCGACAAATATTCGATCTTGTCAGTCGCCCGCCTCCCTTCCACATGCCTGTACGGGGTCTCTATAAATCCGAATTCATTGACCCTTGCATAGGTGCTCAAGGAAACGATCAGCCCGATATTGGGTCCTTCAGGTGTTTCAATGGGACAGATTCTTCCATAATGGGTAGGATGTACATCCCGGACCTCAAAACCTGCCCTCTCACGGGTCAGGCCGCCAGGGCCCAGGGCGCTAAGTCTCCTTTTATGCGTCACTTCAGACAAGGGGTTGGTCTGGTCCATAAACTGAGAGAGTTGACTGGTGCCAAAAAACTCCTTCACCACTGCCGATGCAGGCTTGGAATTGATGAGATCGTGAGGCATCAATGTCTCGACCTCCTGGAGGCTCATTCTCTCTTTGATAGCCCTTTCCATCCTTACAAGCCCGATCCGATATTGATTTTCGAGGAGCTCCCCGACCGCCCTTACCCGTCGGTTTCCAAGGTTGTCAATGTCATCCACGACCGACTCGACGCTCTTCAGCCGGATCAACTCCTTGACGACTGCCAATATGTCCTCTTTTCGCAGCGTGCGATGATCCAGCGGAACATCCAGGTTGAGGCGGTAGTTCAGTTTAAGCCTCCCCACCTTGGAAAGGTCGTAGGTGTCGAGATTAAAAAAGAGCTTGTCAAAAAAATTCTCTGCCACCTCCTGAGTAGGCGGGCTGCTGGGTCTCATCTTGCGATAGATATCCAGGACCGCCTCATCCGTGGTATTGACTCGATCCGTAAGGAGGGTCTCTCGGATGCTTGTACTGACGCCTTGACCGCTCAGGACAAGGACCTCGATCGTAAGGTTTCCTTTTTCCCTCAATACCTCAAGTGCCTCGGAAAACAGTGCCTGATTTGATTCTAAAATGACCTCCCCTGTCTCGGGATCGACAATGTCATCCGCTATAACACGGCCTTCGATCTCCTCGTCTTCGACAGGGATCCTGACCCGTTCAGAGTCAACGCACCGGATGTCATGAACCCCCTTTTTTTCCATCAACTCCAGCAATTCGCGGGTAACGGCCTGCCCGTCTGCAGCAAGAACCTCCCCCGTTTCCGGATCGTTGATATCGCCGGCGATAGTAAATCGTGCATTCAGTAAATCTTCAGAAATCGGAATGAGCAATGGGATACGTACACGCCCCATATCATGCGAACGGAGGGTCTTAAGAAGACGTTGGGTGAACTTTACGCCTTGCTTGGCCAGTACTTCTCCCGTATCCGGATCTACAATATCTCTTGAGACCTTTTCCTGCAGCAGATGTTCAGGACTGCATTCTCGCCAGCCCCCCGCCTCACCAAGATAAATCATCTCGGTTTCATAGAAATGACGCAGGATCTCCTTTGCGGAATATCCGAGGGCCTTCAGCACGATGGTGGCTGGAAATTTTCTTCTCCTGTCAATGCGAACATATAAGAAATCCTTGGGATCAAATTCAAAATCAAGCCAAGAACCCCTCAGTGGAATAATACGCGCCGAGTAAAGGAATTTGCCGCTGGAATGCGTTTTACCCTTGTCATGGTCGAAAAAGGCCCCTGGAGATCGGTGAAGTTGACTCACGACAGCCCGTTCGGTCCCGTTAATAATAAAGGTTCCTCGGTCCGTCATCATGGGGAGGGTCCCAAAATAAATTTCCTGTTCTTTGATGTCTCGAATGCTTTTCGATTCGTTGGCGGTGTCCGTATCAAAAACAACCAGTCGAACTGTCAATCTGAGGGGGGACTCGTAGGTCATCCCTTTGTTAAGACAATCTTCCTCACTGTGTTTGACATCCTCAAACGTATATTTGACAAATTCAAGGGAAGAAGCGCCGGCAAAATCATGAATGGGGAAAACGCCCTTGAAGGCCGCCTGCAAACCGATCTCTTCACGCTCCTCAGGCGACACGTCCTTTTGCAGAAATCGCTCATAAGAATTTTTCTGCATATCTATCAGGTTCGGGGTTTCCATAACCTTCTCAATCTTCCCGAAGCTCTTTCTGATACGCCTTCTGACACCATCCATTTCTAACATGGCATCTCCTTCTAACTAAAATATTGAAGTCTGACTGTTCACGATTGAGCGCCACGAAAAAAGGAGCGAAAATCGAAAACAGTCAGACATGCTATCGGCAGGAATCTTCCATGCCATGAAACCGTTGCATTCGTTGATCCTATTTGATCTCTACTGAAGCGCCAGCCTCTTCAAGCTGTGCCTTGATGCTTTCCGCCTCTTCCTTGGGAACTCCTTCCTTCACCGCCCCGGGCACGCCGTCCACAACCGCCTTCGCTTCCTTCAGGCCCAAGCCGGTGATGGCGCGTACCACCTTGATAACCTGGATTTTCTTGTCGCCAACAGCCGTCAGGACCACATTAAACTCTGTTTGTTCGGCGGCTTCTTCCTTCGCCTCTCCGACCGGAGCAGCAGCAAACGCCACAGGAGCAGCCGCGCTCACTCCAAACTTCTCTTCCATTTCCTTCACGAGCTGGGAAAGCTCCAGCACCGTCATATTTGATATGAATTCAATCACATCTTCTTTACTGATATTCTCTGCCATAAGTATCCTTTCGCCTCCGCATAACTTAGATTAATGCGATGTTTCTTTTTGTTCCGAAATAGCCCTCAGCACATTCATCAGGTTGGCCAGGACGCCACTCAAGGCCCTTACAAACGATGTCGGGACGGCCTGCATAACAGATAATGTCTGGGCTAACAACACGTCTCGACTTGGCAATGCCGCCAGGTCCCTGACTCCCTGTTCATTGATTGCCTTCCCGGATATCTGGCCGGTTTTGATTTTGAGCTTCTTGACCTCTTTAGCGAAATCAACCAGGGCCTTTGCGGGGCTCACCACGTCCTCATAGGTCAGGGCAATGGCAGACGGTCCACGCATGTGATCGACAATCGCTTCGGTTTCAGTGCCTTGGCTAGCCAATTTCAGCAGCCTGTTTTTCACCACCTCAAATTCGGCATTTACCTTCCTCAGCTCGCCCCTCAGCCGGTTTATCTCCTCCACGTTAAGACCCTGATAGTCCACAAGAAAGGATCCATGGGCCTTTTCAAGCCGGCCGTGAAGATTATCAATAAAACTGACTTTTTCGTCTCTATTCATGTTCACCTCCTCTCTGAACGACCATTAAATCGTCAAAGACAAAAGGTGCAGGCTTGCACGTCTTCCAATGGATTCAGTCTCGGCAGGCTTGCGTGATTAAGCCCCATGGCAATGTGAAGGAGCATACCTCCCGATTCCCCGGGGCGCCTACTGTCTCTGACCTCAAAGGATCCAAGGACACAATTCCCTGGATCTTCATTACAATTCCAACGTTAATTCTCGTCGATAGACGGGTTTCTGAATATGGCTATGTTTGGTGAAAATAAGGTTCCGTAGCACGCCAATTACCGGGACTTTGGCGGATTGACCCAGCAAAATATCCCGGCTGTCATTCGATACAGTCTCACTTGTTACCGTATTGAATTAGCGATACCAACGCTTATCGGCTTAAGAGGTCCTTCACATAGATGGGGTCTATCTTGATCCCTGGTCCCATTGTAGAAGAGAGAGCTATCGCTTTGAAATAGGTTCCCTTGCTCGCAGGAGGCTTCAGTCGCTGAAGGGTTTCGATAAAGGCCCCCATATTCTGCAATAGTTTTTCAACACCGAAGGAAACCTTCCCCATTGAAGCATGTACGATGCCAGCCTTTTCAACCTTGAAATCAATTTTACCGGCCTTGATTTCGCTCACGGCCCTCGCCACATCAAAGGTAACGGTTCCCAACTTGGCGTTCGGCATCATTCCCCTGGGGCCTAAAACTCGACCCAGCTTTCCTACGGAACCCATCATGTCAGGTGTTGCGATAGCTTTATCAAAATCCAACCACCCCTTCTGAACCTGGTCTACAAGCTCTTCGGCACCGGCATAATCCGCTCCCGCATCCAAAGCCTCTTTAGCCTTTTCACCCTTGGCAAAAACGGCAACTCGGACCGTTTTCCCGACGCCATTCGGGAGTACAACCGTTCCCCTAACCATTTGGTCGGCATGTCTGGGGTCCACACCTAACCTAACCGCTAATTCCATGCTCTCATCAAACTTGGCATAGGCACAATCGATTGCCAACTGAACTCCCTCTTGAAAGGCATATCGCTTCAGCTTGTCGACCTTCTGAATCATCTCTTGATACTTTTTCCCGTTCCTGGCCATATCTCATTTCCTTCTTTGCTTGACTTCGGGCTTGGCCCCAACAAACATCCATAATTGCATAAGATTGCGGAAATCCCGGAACATCCCATCAGGTCACGGTAATTCCCATACTTCTAGCAGTTCCCTCGATTATTTTGACGGCGCCGGCCAGATCGACCGCGTTGAGATCTTCGAACTTGACCTTTGCAATTTCTTCCACCTGTTTTCGCGTAACAGACCCGACCTTCTGCCGGTTTGGCTCGGGCGACCCCTTGGCAATCTTGGCAACCTGCTTAAGCAACACTGCGGCAGGAGGCGTCTTGGTAACAAAGGAGAAGGATCTGTCCGCATAAATAGTAATAATTACGGGAATAACGGTCCCTGTCTGATCTTGGGTCCTGGCATTGAATGCCTTGCAAAACTCCGCAATGTTCACACCATGCTGACCCAGGGCAGGTCCTATGGGCGGGGAAGGATTGGCCTGCCCCCCTTTCACCTGAAGCTTTATTGATCCAATAATCTTCTTTGCCATGTTAACCTTCCTTAAGTCTTCAATTTTAGAAAATATTCGGAGTACAGCATCCATATAATGGATCGTGTTCATTTACGATCTCATACAGACCTGAATCGCGAATTCAGTAATGAGGAAATAAAGGAATTGACCTTTTCCCCAATCCGACTATTATATCCAACTGCTGGATAGAGCCGCTCCAAAAAATCGCTTACGACTGAATCACGACTCAGTCTTTCTATCCCTTCCCCAAAAAGGTTTTCAGGGCGTTACAAAAAATGCTTTACGGTTTTCTTCTATAAAATTCAGTTCAAACAGCGCTCAATACCTGGATCTCAGCCCTCCAGCATGCCCAAACCCGTCAGTTCCTCAATCTTTCAGCATCCCCGTCATACCTTGTTGACCTGAATGAAGTCCAACTCCACAGGCGTAGGGCGTCCGAATATGGTTATAGAAACACGCAACTTCTCCTTTTCGGGCTTTACTTCCTCCACAACTCCTTGGAAATTGGTAAAGGGACCATCAACGACCCGCACATCGTCTCCCTCTTCAAAACTATATCGAGGTTTCGGCCGGCTGACACCTTCTTCCATCTGGCGAACAATCTGTTCTGCCTCCTCATCAGAAATCGGCGTAGGATTGATCTCGCCCCCAACGAAACCGGTGATCTTTGAGGTGTTTTTTACCGTATGCCAGGTTTCTTTGTTCAAAGCCATTTGAACCAAGATGTAACCAGGATAAAACTTTCTGGAGGAGGTCTTTTTCTGTCCCTTCCTGAGTTCTACCACCTTTTCTGTAGGCACAAGAATTTTGCCAAAGAACTCCTTCTGTCCAAGCGCTTCGATCCGCTCCTGCAAGTTCTTTTTTACCTTGTCCTCAAAGCCGGAATAGACATGAATGATGTACCATTTTAGTTCCACACAGATACCCTACCCGACAACGTTTCGAATGATTTTGATGAGGCCAAAGTCAACCAGTCCCAAATAAAATGCGACCAGGAGAGTCAGGACAATAACAACGACCGTAGATGCCAGCAGCTCTTTTCGTGTCGGCCATTTGACCTTTTTGAGTTCAACCTTGGCTTCTCTCAAAAATTGTCCAATTTTGGTGATGATTTTTCCTATGGCGCCGCCCCCGGCTTCAGGAGTTTTCTTTGGCGTTTTCTGTATAGCCCGGGGGGGTCTCGCAGTTACCGATTGGTTTTTCACAGGCGTCCTGGACTCCCCCTTCGTAGTCTCGTCATTCGTTTTGGAGACATTGCTTTTTAGTTTGGGGCTCTTATTGTTTTTTGATTTCTCGCTCAGCTTTTTCATGTCAAAATGCGTTTCCAATGCCTGACGTCTATCGGGTTGCTGGGGTAACTGCCCCCAAATTCAAACATCTTCAGTTAAGACCGCCCTGGCAGGCCCAGCAAAGAAAATGGCAGGCCAGGAGGGATTCGAACCCCCATCACCCGGATTTGGAGTCCGGTGCTCTAACCATTAGAGCTACTGGCCTGCATTTTTTCGCACAACCTACTTCGTTTCCTTGTGGAGG
>CAYLJZ010000071.1:3714-13776 GCA_964384085.1 uncultured Desulfobacteraceae bacterium | reverse complement strand
AGGTATCATGAGAGGGTATGCCTCCGGGCAATTCCAGAAAACCCCTGAACCAGGCATCCTTGGCCTTTGCATGACCGGCGATTTCCACCCAGTCATCAGCCCCGGCAATGACGGCGCACAGGGCCATGGTCACGATGTCCACCAGCTTATGTCGTGTTTTCAACAAGATCCGTGGGTCCGGCAGCTCAGAAAAATTGTCGATGATCGAAGTGCAAACGGTCTCCGCCATAGAAAACCCTCCTTGGGATAGATGTCGCCAAGGTATTGTCCGACACTTCGACCAACCTGTCCGGTACTATTACATGCGATTGCCCTGCAGGCATGGAGGATGCTTCTTGACATTTTCTCCCTTAGCGGGGTATTGATCTCAACATCGGTCAACCTGACGACCGGCGCATGTCAGGGAAGGACAACTGAAGCATGAAAATATCGCCAGGTTCTTTTGAGGTGGAACTGTTCCCGAAAGAGGTGGACAGCCCGGACCACCCGTATGCCGCACAGTTCAGAGAAATCCTTGAGGGTGTGGCAGGGGAGTACGAGTGTACGCTTCTCTCCTTTGAGGTAAACAAGGGGACCGTAACCTTTTCTTTTGACAGCGATGAGTTGACCGCCGAGATCCTGCAGATACTGAATCAAAGCGACTAACGCGGATAACCGCAACCAATCCCGCAAAGACGCAAAGGCGCAAAGAGTTTTTCTTGTTTTTTGTTACAGAAAACCAGGTACTAACAGCGCCGAAGGCACGTCTAAACGTTAGGCGCCACGAAGAAACAGTCTTCGCCTCTTACAGGGTAAACGTTAGCTCACTTTGGTCGCTTGTTTTTTCCTCATGAAGGCTAACCTCGATCATATCGCAATCGTGCTGGTTAATCCCCAGATCCCTGAAAACATCGGGGCCGCGGCCCGGGCCATGAACAACATGGGCCTTAGCAGGCTCGTGCTGGTATCCCCCAAAAACTGCGACCTCAGCCGGGTGCTCAAGACTGCTACCGGGAGTTCCATTGATCTGGTGGAACAGATGGAGGTCTTTGACGATCTCGAGAAGGCCCTCGCGCCGTATCATCATATTGCAGGGACCACGGCCCGCACCGGGGCCATGCGACCCACCATGTCCAGGCCCCGGGTCCTTGCACGCGAGCTGGTCTCGCTCTCCCAGAATAACCTGGCGGCCATTCTCTTCGGGCCGGAAGACCGGGGGCTTTCCAACGAGCATCTCCGCTACTGCCACACCATCGTCACGATTCCCACTGCCCATTTTTCTTCACTGAACCTGGCCCAGGCGGTAATGATCGTTTGCTATGAGATCTTCTCGGCCGCCCAGACCACGCCCGCTGAGGTGGAACCCCGTCTGGCCAACAGCTTTGAATTGGAGGGGATGTATGGACATCTCAAGGAGGTGCTGACAAAGATCGGGTTTCTTGATCCCCAGAATCCGGAACACTGGCTGCTGAATATCCGCCGGTTTCTCTCCAGGTTCCCGCTCAGGGCACGGGAGGTGCGGATCATTCGGGGTATCTGCCGTCAGATAGACTGGTACGCCTCACAGGTCAAAAAGACGAACGGTGAACGTCCACCATCCAACATCGAATAAAAAAAGCGCATCTGCCTTATTCAATTCAAATCCTGTCACGAAAAGGAAGAGAACACTCTTTGCGCCTCTGCGGCTTTGTGTGAGACATTTCGGTTGTGGCTGTGCCGCTTCAGGCAAGGAGGGAATGCCAGTCCAGGGCCTTGAATGTCCTGTGCAGGAAATGGTCGTCATCGACCACATGAAACAAGAGGTCGGCAAAATAGGCGGGCGCCATGTGTTGAACCTCTGACAGGGGGATAACCGTGTCTTGAGTCCCGTGGTAGATGGAGACCGGCATGTCCACCTTTTCCTTTTTGCCGGGGGCCGCTTCGATCATGTTGATGGCCGGGGCGAGGAGGATCATCCGTGCTACTCGGGAGGGATTCTCCATGGCAAAAAGCGCAGCCATGAGCCCACCGAAACTGGACCCGACGATCCTGATCTCCGATTTTCCCGAGAGGATTCGATTCAGGCTTTCCATCCGCTCGGTCAGCGGTCCTTCAAAGAAGGGGAGAATCATATCCGGGAATTTTTCCCTAAAAAAGACTGCCTTGGTCCCCTGATTGCTGCTCTCCAAACCATGAATGAAGATGCGATGGATCATAGGAAGTGCCTCATTACCCACACCCGATCTTTCTTTTCTGATGGTTCTCGTAGGCCTCGGCGATTTCGTCCTCGGTTGCCGGTCGAATGGCCACCACCTCCCCTTCCACCAAGGCAGAGAGGCCGGCCATCGGCTCGTTGAAGTCCACCAGAACCGTCTCGTCCCTGACCTCCAGGATCTTGAACGAGACGAGACTCCCCATTTTCATCTGCCGATAAAAGGTCCCTTCTCGAATCCGCTGTCTCACCAGACCCTCTTTGGGGATCTCCCGGATCAGGGCAGGATTATGCTCACCGTAGATATCGCACGGGGGTATGTGGAGCGAAAATGTCTGTCCCACCGTTGCCCCCTCAAGGGCCGCTTCAAGTGTAGGGACCTGCTCCTCCACCCCGAAAACGAATCGGGCCTCTGTTTCAGGCTGCTCTTTGAATTCGCCCGGGGCAACTTCGGTTTTCAGGGTGAAACGGATAGTTACGGCCATGTTTGGTTGAATGGTTTCCATGGATCTTCCCGTGTTGCCTCATTTAATTTCGAGAATTTCATATTCCTGAATGCCGCGGGGTATACGAATTTTCACCTCATCCCCTACAAATCTTCCGATCAGTCCACGTCCAAGAGGCGATTCAATGGATATCCTGCCATTTTCAGGCGCTGACTCATAATGCCCAACCAGTTGATAGCTCACCTCTTCCTCGGTATTGACGTCATATAAGAGGACCGTCCGTCCAAAGACAACGCGATCGGTCGGGCCGTCGTCGGCAGAGATCACTTCAGCCCTACCCAGGGCCTCTTTCAATTCATTGATCTTGCCTTCCAGGAACGACTGCCTTTCCTTGGCAGCGTGGTATTCCGCGTTCTCGCTGATATCCCCATGACTTCGTGCCTCGGCAATGGCCTTGATGTTCATCGGTCGCTCAACGGTTTCGAGATGGGCAAGTTCTTGCCTCAGTTTTTCAAGACCCTCCGGGGTGATCGGCATCTTTTTCATAGCTACATCTGCTCCAAAGTTTGAGTTAGTTGGGTTTTATTTGGTTGTCGTTTGGTTTTTATTCGGTTGTCAGCGATGCGGAATCCAGCCCCCACAGGCCGGGACTCACATGTAAAACTAAAAGCCTAATGCCAGTCCGATCTGCCGGATGGAGAGGGATACGGCATAGGCCACTACCAGATTGAAGAAAATGGAAAACGCGGCCCACGCCCATGATGTCTCCCGCCGAATACTGACGACAGTGGCAATGCAGGGAACGTAGAGCATGGTGAACACAATCATCGTAAATGCCTGCAGGGGGGTCCAGGCCGGGTCCTTCTTCAGCCGTTCGGAAAGGGACCCGGTTTCTTCCGGATCTACTTCGCCTAAGGAGTACGCCGTTCCGAGGGTGGATACCACCACCTCTTTGGCCGCAAAGCCCCCCACCAGCGCGATATTGGTCCTGTACTCAAACCCCAGGGGTCTGGTAATCGTCTCCAGGCGCATTCCGATCCAGCCTGCGATGGTCCCTTTTAGGGCCGCCTGCTGCTGCAGTTGCTCATGATACCCTATCTGGTCCCTGAAGGCCAGATATTGAGAAGCTCCTTTTGAATATTTTTCATCCCCATTTCCTGAATCCGTTTTCCCACGCTTCAGCGCGAAGACCACCTGCGCCATCATAGCCAGTTCAGGCCTGATCGTGAAATCTTTGGGGAGTGTTTCTCTATCAACCCCCTCAGACAACATTTCATTCAGGGCGGTTAGGTCTTTCTCGCTCGTTATAAGCCCCTTGATATTCGAGGACGCAAGAAATGCCTCGGTCATCTCCTTTCTCTCTTTTTCAAAGTCCGCAATCTGCTCTTCAGAAAGGCCCGGGAAAGTCATCATGAGCCACAGAACGACAGAGAATGCCAGAATAACGGTCCCTGCCTTCTTGATGTACTGCCACGTCCTCTCCCAGGTATGTATCAAAAGCCCCTTGAGGGTGGGGGCCCGGTAAGGAGGAAGTTCCATGACAAACGATGTCTTCGGGCCTTTCAGGATGGTCGCTCGAAGGACCTTGGCGGCAAAGAGGGCGAAGAGCCATGAGAGAAGGGTCAGCAGAAACATGATGCGGGCCTTGTCTCCGGAGAAGAAGGCCCCTATCATCAAGGCATAGACCGGCAGTTTGGCACCGCAGTTCATGAACGGGATCACCAGAAGGGTTGCGAACCGTTCCTTGGGGTCTCTCAGGACCCTGGTCGCCATGACGCCCGGGACGGCGCACCCGCCCGAGATGCCGCCGCTGACAATCATGGCGATGACCGAGTTGCCATGGAGTCCAAACCATCGAAGGACCCTGTCGAGCATGTAAGCGATTCGGGCCATATACCCCGAATCCTCCATAATGGCAATGGCAAAAAACATGAACATGATAAGCGGTACAAAGCCCAGGACCCCTCCGACACCGCCGATAATTCCGGACACGATCAGGGACTGGAAGATGCCTTCCGGGACCACGCACAGGACGATTTTGGTGAGACCGTCAAAAAAGGCCTCCAGCCACAGGATCGGGAGTTCGCTGGCCCAGAAGGTGAAGGAATACATTCCGTAGAGAACAGCGATCATGACGAAGGGCCCGATAATTCGGTTGGTGAGGACCTTGTCTATCTTGTCCGACATATTGATGCGCGATTCGATTTTTCTCCTGACCACCTTTTTGGTGATGCCCGCGATATATCCGTATCGGTGGTCTGCAATGATCGCCTCAGGCTCTTCCTCCAGGGTGCTCATGGTGTGTTTGTAGATATCCTCGCAGATGGCCTCTATTTCCAGGCCGAGGGGCGGGTCCCTTTTGAGGAGTTGGGTAATCTCACTGTCTATTTCAAGGCACTTGAGGGCGCGCCACCACGAAGGATATTTTCTGTCGTAGATCTTGGATCGCTCGATGATGGCAGATATCTTTTCAATGGCCTGGTCGATGTCCATGCCGTAGGAGATGGGGGCGGGCTCCCACCGGGGCTTTTCGTCCGCTAACGCGACCACCTTGTCCAGAAGGTCCTGAATCCCCTTGTTGGACCTGGCCACCATAGGCACAACGGGCGCGCCGAACTGTTCCGACAAGGCCTGGGCATCCACCACAATGCCCCTGGACTCTGCCATGTCCATCATATTGAGGGCAATCACCAGGGGAACCCCGAGTTCCTTGAACTGTACGGCCAGATAGAGATGCCTCTCCAGACTGGAGGCATCCACGATATCCACCACCAGGTCCGGTCGTTCGTCGATCACGAAATTCCTGGCCACCAGTTCTTCCAGAGAGTAGGCCGTCAGCGAATAGGTGCCCGGCAGATCCACCACCTCTATTTCGTGCCCCTTGTGAATGACCGTGCCGTACTTCTTTTCCACCGTCACGCCGGGATAGTTGGCAATATGCTGATGGGCGCCGGTAATGGCGTTGAAGACCGTGGTCTTCCCCGCATTGGGGTTCCCGGAGAGGGCGATGGTGATTTTTTTAATTCCCAATTCCTCGATCCTTCAATCCATCCGTTTCCGGCACATCCACCTCTACAAAGATGTTGCTCGCTTCGTTATTCCTGAGGGTCAGGACAAAATCCCTGAGTTTGACGGCGACAGGGTCCCTGAGGGGCGCCCGGCCCTGGATCTTGATGACGGTTTCGGGGACCAGCCCCATCTCCCTCAGTCTCCTTCCCATATCGCCGCCGGCAGTAACCTTCTTAATGATGCCCCCCTGGTTGTCGGACATCTCTCTCATTTTGATGACCTTTTTCATACCGAGCTCAAACTCCGGTTTCAAAAAAAAGCGTTAGACGCGAGGCGTTAGGGAGAAGAACCTGAACCTTCATTCCGCATCCCAAATCCAGTATCGAGTATCCAGTATCCAGCAACCATCCCCTACGACAACGGTTTCAGATAATCGCCGATCAAGGAAGACATCTCGGGGGTCGCTACCAGAAGGTGCTCATCGATTTTCTCTCCATCCAGGTTCTCATTGACAAAGGACCCGGCCCCGTCCATTCGATAGATCTTTGCCCCTGAGGCCTCGACAATCACCCGGGTCGCGGCCAGATCCTGGAAGGTCTCATGGGCCAGGACTGCAGCGTCTGCCTGGCCTCCGGCCACATAACAGAGATGGGCCGCGGTGCAGCCGAGGCTTCGAATCTTTCCTGGAAAATTGGTCCGGAAGTGGTTGTGAAACCGCGAGTAGGTCAGGAGAACGCTCTCGTCATTGATTTCCGAGTGGCTGAAGGCATGTATCTCACGGTCTCCCCTGTAGGCCTTCTGACCGGCCCGGGCATGGAACAGGTCGCCTGTCCCTGGCATATAGAAGGCCCCGAAAACGGGCCAGGAATTTTCCAGCAAGGCCAGCGACATCCCCCAGATCGGGACGCCCCCCTGAAAATTGGCAACCCCGTCCAGGGGGTCAAATACCCATAAATACCTCTCGCCTTCGTGACTGTAGCCTCTGTCTTCCTGGTGATTGGTGAATATGCGATGTTCAGGAAAACGGGCAGCGAGCTGGTCCTGGAAAAAATTGGAGAGCCGGAGCTCTGCCTCAGTCACCAGGTCTTCGTCGAATCTGGCATCCGGCTGCCTCTTCCCATAGTAGGAAAGAGCGACCTCTCCGGCATCCCGAATGACCTGCATGGCAAAGTCTGTAAGATGTTCGATCCGTTCCACCTCTGTAGCCACTCTGATACCTCCCTGTACTGGATACTGGTTGCTCGATACGTGATCCTGGATCCTGATTCCTCTATGCTCGATTGTCCTTCATGGTCGAGTTTCTTTCCCCCTCGCGCCTCAAGCCTTGGGCCTCGCGCCTCACCCTAAAATCGATCTCGCCACGATCGTCTTTTCCATCTCCTTGGTCCCCTCGTAGATCTCGAGTATCTTGGCGTCCCGGTAGAGCCGCTGGACCTTGTATTCGTCGATGTATCCATAGCCCCCATGCATCTGGACGGCCTCATCCGCGCACCGGACGGCCATCTCGGCCGAAAACCATTTGGCCATGGCGATCAGCCCGTGATCCACCTTCCCCTGGTCCACAGACCAGGCCGCCTCGTAATAGAGGTTCCGGGCGGCCCGGATCCAGGTGGCCATATCGGCGAGCTTGAACTGGGTCACCTGAAACGAGGCGAGAGGCGCCCCGAACTGGCATCTCTGTTTGGTGTGCCGGATCGATTCCTCGAGTGCGGCCCGGGCCAGACCCACGGCCTGGGCGCAGATGTGAAGCCGTGTCCGGTTGAAGAAGGCCATCAATTCATAGAACCCTTCGCCTTCGTTCCCTACGAGGTTGGCCAGGGGCACCCGCATGTTGTTGAAAGAGAGTTCCGCGGTATCCGATGCCCGGATCCCCAGTTTGCCGCGGATCTTGGCAGAGCTGTATCCGGGCGTCGCTGTGGGCGCCAGGATAAAGCTGTGCCGTTTGTGTTGTGAGGGGTTTTCTGGATCGGTCTGGCAATAGAGTAACATATATTTGGCCAGATTGCCATTGGTGGCGAACATCTTCGCGCCGTTGACGACCCACTGATCGCCGTCCTTGACCGCGGTGGTGGAGGCGCCGGTGACATCGCACCCGGCGTCTGGTTCTGTAATGGCGGTCCCCATCATGGCTTCTCCTGACACCAACTGCGGAAGCACGAGCTGTTTCTGCTCCTTCGAACCGAACAGGCCCAGGAGTTCCGCGCCAAAGGTGGTGGCGAGGATGGCCTGTCCGATCCCGGGGTCCACGGCCCAAAACTCCTCGGTAATCAGGCAGTGCTCGAAAAACCCATAGCCTGCCCCTTCATAGACCTCATCGATAAAGACCCCCACAAACCCCAGTTCGCACGCCTTGCGCCAGATATCGAGATCAAAGGTCTCATTGCGGTCAAATTCCTGTGCCCTGTCCGGGAATTCTTTGACTGCAAATTCCTTGGCCGCCTTGATGATGTCTTTCTGCTCTTTGCTCAAGTTAAAATCCACGGTCCACTCCTCATGCGCCTTTCAGTTTCTCTTTCAGGGCATCGGCCACCTTGAAGAGGTCATCCGCCACTCCATAATCCGCCACCCTGAAAATAGGGGCCTTCCGATCTTTGTTGACCGCAATGACTGTGCCAGCGCCCGTAATCCCGGCCACGTGCTGGAATGCCCCACTGATGCCGAGGGCCAGATAGACCTTGGGCCGGACCGATTTCCCGGAGGTACCCACCTGGTGAAACTTGGGGAGCCAGTTCTTGTCCACCACGGGTCTGGAGCAGGAAAGCGTGGCGCCCATCCTGTTTGCCAGGTCTTGGATGGGTTGTATATTCTCCTGTTCGCCGACCCCTCTCCCGATGGAGACCAAAAGCTCTGCCTGGGTGATATCAATCTCCCCGGCCCCGGTTTCCACAAATTCCACAAAGGTCCTTCGGGGTTCCCCGAGATCGGCAGGCATATCCTTTTTTACGATCTCTCCCGATCTCGTTTCAGCATCATCAGGGGGGAGAAAGGCCCCGGGCCTTACGGTGATCAGATATCCTGGCGACTCCTTAAAGGACACCTTGCTGAAAAGCTTTCCGCTGTAGATCTGGCGGACAACCATCGGCCTGCCGTCCGCTGTTTGGATATCCACGCAGTCCGTGGCAAGGGGAAGTCCGGTCTTGATGGAAATGGCAGGGGCCAGGTCCATCCCCCACGAGGTATGACCGACCAGGGTCAGGAACGGCTGATGCTCCCGTATGAGGCGATCCAGGATCTCCTTGTAGAAATCCCCGTTATAGGGCTCCAGCCGGTCGTCCGAAAAGACCAGAACCCGGTCGGCCCGCGCTGCCAGTTCCGCGGCAAGGGGCGTGTCCTTTCCCGCCAGGAGCACGGCGGTCAGGGTGTGGGAGCCCGCCCGGCACAGTTCCCTGGCCTTGAAGAGCATCTCGAAGGTGATGTCCCGGAGTTTGCCTTTTCTGTGTTCTGCAACCACCCATATCTCACCCATTATATGCTCACCCCCTTTTCTTTGATGATTCGAATGATTTCTGCGGCAACCGCGGATGCGTCTCCCTCTATCATCTCCGCCCCGGTGGTCTCTGGCGGGAGGAATACCTCCTCGATCCGGGTCCTCAGGACAAGGTCGTCTTCGGGGAGGCCCAAATCGGCCAGGGGAATGACCGTGAGTTCCTTTTTTCTCGCCTTCTTGATCCCCATGATGGAGACATATCTTGGTTCATTGATGCCGGTCTGGATGGTCAGGAGCGACGGGAGATGGATCTTCGAGACCTCGTCCATGCCCCCCTCCAGTTCCACCCGGATGGTCGCGACATCCCCTTCGGGTTTAACGCCGGTCACCACTGCCGCATGGCTAAGGCCCAGTTCCTCGGCCAGCATGATCCCGACCATGCCAGCATTGTCGTCGTCGGTCTGGACCCCCGTGAGCACCAGGTCATACGCCATCCCCCCGATGACCTTTGCGAGGATCTTGGAGGCGACGAAGCCGTCCAGTTCCCACGCTCCAGGGTCTATGCGGACGGCCTTGTCGGCCCCCATTGCCAGTGCCCTTCTCAAGACCTCTTCATCATCCTCGCTGCCGATGGTGATGGCAGTCACGCTCCCGCCGAATGTCTCCTGAAGCCGCACCGCTTCCTCGATGCAATAGTTGTCCCAGTCATTGATCACGTAGGCCAGGGACTCTGTTTTGACGCCCCTGCCGCTTCCGTCGATCTCCAGGTCCACCTCCTGGGTCATGGGGACCCGCTTGATGCAGACGATAATGTTCATGGGTTACCTCCTGCTCCTTTATGAATTTGGGAATTGAGGAATTTAGGAATTGAGGAATTATGCATCTGGGAATTCCCCAATTCCTCAATTTCCGAATTCCTCAATCCAATGTTGAAACCAAAAGCCTCATGAGATCTACCACCCTCATTTCCTCTTCCCACCCACCGGTTTTGATGGCATCTTCAAAGTGTA
>CAYLJZ010000071.1:0-3614 GCA_964384085.1 uncultured Desulfobacteraceae bacterium | reverse complement strand
GTTTTGATGGCATCTTCAAAGTGTATGTAGCAGAAGGGGCAGGTGGTGACAATCACATTTGCGCCGGCCTCTATAGCCATCGCTATCCTTTTTGCGGCCATCCGCATCTCCTCCTGCTCAATCTCATACCACAGCATCACGTCGCCCCCGCCACAGCAGAAACTCCTGTCCCGCGAGCGCGTCATCTCAACCAGCTTGACGCCCGGCAGGGAGCGAAGGAGCTTTCTCGGGGCATCGTAGATCCCATTGTGACGCCCCAGGTAGCACGGGTCGTGGTAGGTATACACATTTTGACCCTCCAACGGCTTCGAGGGGCTCAGTTTCCCCTCGTCAAGGAGGGACGCAAAAAATTCCGTGTAATGCATCACATGGAAGGAACCGGGGTAGTCGTTTTTGAGGGTGTTGAAGGCGTGGGGATCGGTGGTGACGATTCGGTTGAACTGAATCTCTTTCAGGCTTTCCATGTTTTCCTCCACGAGGAGCTGGAAGAGGCCTTCCTCGCCCATGCGGCGGACCTGATGCCCCGAATCCTTTTCCAACGGCCCGAGTATGCCGAAATCGATCCCGGCCCTGTGGAATGCCCGAACCATGTCGCAGGCAATGGACTGGCCGGCCGGATCATAGGAGCCGTAGCCGTCGACAAAAAAGAGGACATCCACTGCGTCGCCCTCCTTCAGTTTCTTTACAGGGAAATTCCCGCATTCCTTGACCCAGTCGGCCCGCTTGGCCGCGGGTTTTCCAAAGGGGTTTCCTGCCTTTTCAATGTGCATGAGGACCTGGTTGAAGGTCTTGGGGTTCTGAGAGGTCTCGATCAGATGGCGTCTCATATCGATGATCTTGTCGATATATTCGATAAAGACGGGGCATTCGGCCTCACACGCCCCGCAGGTGGTGCACGACCAGATCTCATCGTACGAGACGATATCACCCACCAGGGCCGGGCCGTCTTCCTCTGGGCCGGTCTCTCTTTTCCGCCCAAAGAGGGGGACCGCATTAAAACACTCATCCCGCAGCTTCATGGTGAGCATCTTGGGCGACAGGGGCCTTCCCACAGCGTTGGCGGGACAGTTGTCCGAGCAGCGGCCGCATTCCGTGCAGGTATAGAAGTCGAGGATATGCTTCCAGGTAAAATCCTCGATCTTTTCAACCCCCATGCTGTCGAGCTCGTCAATGTCCTCCACATCCCACCGGGCCGGTTTGATGCCCCCGGTGGAGAGCCTCTTGAAAAAAACGTTGGGGAGTGCCGTGATGATATGGAAGTGTTTCCCCAGGGGAAGGAAGTTGAGAAAGAAGAAAAAGGACAGGATATGGAGCCAGTAGCTCCCCGCATGAACCCCGGCGAGAAAATGCGGATCAGATCCCGACAGGATCCCGGCGGCTATTTGGGAGGCAGGAAGCCAGCCTGACGATGGTCCGGCAGGTTCCAGGAGAAGGCCTGCGCCCTCATAGACCATATCCGTAATCATCAGAAAAGAGATGAGACCCAGGACCAGGTAGGCCTCCCAGTGATGGCTTCCCTCATACCGTTCCGGCCGAATGAGTGCCCGCCGCAGGATAGCCCAGGTGCAGGCAACCAGGACGATCAGTTCAAAGAGGTCCTTGAGGGTGTTGTAAAACATGCCGAATCGTGTCTGCATGAGGGGGTGAAGGATGGGGATGTTCAGCCCCTGAGTCACCAGATCGATGGACCGGAGTCCAAGCACCACAAATCCCCAGAATATCATTAGGTGAATCACGCCCGCCCACAGATAGCGTGGCTGCCGCTTTTGAATGATGCCATACAGGAGGAGATCCGCAAGCCTTTTCCCCAGATGGGTAAAGCGGGGATCCGGGGCCCCGGATCGAATCAAAAGGGATCTTTTGTAAATAATATAGGCAAACAGGGAGAGCCCTGCGATACAGATGACCCAGGCATAGACCCAGCCGGGGATACCGAGATAAACAGCGTCGGCAGGATGGTTCAGAGACATGGTGTGTTGCTCCTGTTCACAGAGGTTTCCTTATGATAACACGCCCCTGGTGAAGATCTCCGCAAATATGTCGGCCAGTTTTTCCAGGTCTACCGGCCCGTCCTTATGGTACCAGGTGATGGTGTAGTGGACCATTCCGAGAAAGGCAAATACCGCGACGTTGGAAGGGATCTCCCGGGTCAGGCCATGCCCATCCAGTTCGGCAAAAACATCCTTGAAGATGGAGACATAGCGCCGTTGCTTCTCCACCAGGATACGACGGTGTTCAGCGTTCAATGAATTCTGCTCATTGACCAGGAGAATTAGACGCTCCGGGGCCCCGGCATAGTAGCGGGTGTAGAAATGAGCGATCTTGTAGAGTTTGTCGCGGGGCATCAAGTCTGCGGCGCAGATCTCCTCCAGGGTGGTCAGGGCATTGTCAACGGCATCATTCATCAGCTCGAAGAGAATGTCCTCTTTGCTCCTGAAGTAATGATACAGGGAGGACTGGTTCATGCCAAGCCCCCGGGCGATCTCGCGCATGGACGTGGAATGATACCCTTTATATGCAAAAAGGGGCGCTACAACGCTCTGAATCTCCCGGATTTTCTCGCGGCTTTTCAGGCCCGGCATGGTGACTCTCCTCAAATAAATCAATCAAACGTTTGATCGAAATCGGGAAATTACCATCCCGTCAGGGCCGTGTCAAGTATTATATTGGGGACTGGATTCTGAAAATGGAAGATTGAAAAGGTCCTCACGCCCCTTTGAACGTTCCCTTGCGTTTTTGCACAAAGGCCGCTACGGCCTCCATGAGATCCTGAGACGGGACGATCATGCTCGATCGAGCGGCATTGTACTCCAGGGATTCTTCCAGACTCGCCTCCTCGTCGAAGCGAAGGACCTCCTTGGCGCCCTGGACAGCGAGGGGGGGATTTCCAGCGATCTCTTCAGCCATCTCTCTTCCTTTGGTTTCAAGGGTTTGCTTGTCGGGAAAGACGTCATTGACCAGTTGAATGGCCTGTGCGCGGCGTGCGTCGAAGCGGTGACCTCGAAAGGCAATTTCCCGGACATGGCCCTTCCCCACCACGCGCGGCAGTCGCTGCAATCCCCCCACATCGGTGATGAAACCGAGTTGAGCCTCTGGAAGGGCGAACAGGGCATCCTGGGTGCACAACCGAATATCGCAGCAGAGCACCAGTTCAAGCCCGGCCCCGAGACAATGGCTGTGGATCAGGGCGATGGTGGGCCTTGTCAGTCGTTCCAGCCGAGTGTGGACATCCTGGACCTTCCGGATCTCCTTAAAAAACCAGACCTTTTGGGCGGCATCCGGGGCCTGGCCTACCACAGAAAGGAGCTCGTTTTCCGGGCTCAGGTCAAGGCCGGCGCAGAACGATTCACCCGCGCCGCAAAGAAGAATGACCCGAGCCTCTCTGTCTTCCTCCGCCCGTTCGATGGCTTTGTCAAGGGCATTCCAAACGATCGGATTCAATGCGTTTCGCTTCTCCGCCCGGTTCAGGGTAATGAATCCAATAAATCCCTCTCGATGATACGTGACCAGATTCCCTGCTTCAGTTGGTGCCATATAATCCTCCCTTTAGTATAAAGAATGCAAATTGATGATCTCGTAAAAAAGAACAACATGACACTCCCCCTCTGTATACA
>CAYLJZ010000070.1:0-14011 GCA_964384085.1 uncultured Desulfobacteraceae bacterium | reverse complement strand
TAGAGACCTATATCAGCGACCGCTCAGAAACGGAATTCAGCCACGGTATTTGCCCAGAATGCTTAAAGAAGCTGTACCCTGAATTCTACAACGGCGAGTGAAAGTTCATGTCTCACTGGGGCCGGCCCGCATTTCCCGCATGGCTGATCGTTCGATAGCCAGGCACGCCAGCTTTCCAAGACTCGTCAGAAAATTCATTTCGTCGTGGCTCGGGACCTTTTTCGAGGCGAAGTAGACCCTCAGGATCGCGTATGTGGTTTCGTTTACCGTAAAGGGAAGGCCGATCACCGCGGCCACCCCCTCTTTTCTGGCGGCTTCCAGGTTCTGAATCCGCGGATCTTTTTCAAAATCATTGATCAGGATGATGTCCCCCTGCATAATTTCGGTAATGCTTTTTCCGGAATCGATGGCCCCTGAGTTGAGATATTTTTTACTGAGGCCATACGCCGAAACCACCTTGAGATCAAAAGTTCCATGTTCCAGGACCCGAAGGGTGCTCCCCTTTGCGCCGGTCAGCTCGGCTGCCAGGGAGACAATGAAGTGAAGGACATCGCCGAGTTCCTCTTCGTCACTGTAAATGACGTCTATCACCCTGCTAAGGGCATAAGAAGAGATTTCCAGAAAGCTTTCTGCCATAACGGCACCCCTCCATTCCTGAGGTTTCGAGTCACATTCGGCGCGACAATCGCCCTGCACACCGTTGATACTCTGTCATATTTCCGTCGTCCCTGCAACCGTTAAGTTGGTGGGGCAATTCTCACAACGAAATGGACCTGGAGTCAACACACTCTGTGAGTGGCATCTTGCCATCCCACCCGTCGAGCGGGAAAGGAAAGGTATATCCCTGCTGACATATCCCTGCCTCGTCCGCGGGAGATAAGCTATCCATCGTTTACGACTTTGTTTCTTGTTTGTTGGACAGGGAAACAGACCAACCCCAGGGCCGGCATTCGGGTGTTTTTCACACGATGTTAGCCTCCAAGGCGGTCATGGCTCGCGAGTGGGACGGGCTCGAAGAGGATGCAGCATGGGCAGACTTGTAAAGGGCGATGTGGTTGTTGTACCGTTTCCCTTTTCTGATTTGAGCCGGGCCAAGAGACGACCTGCCGAGGTCGTCGCGACACTTGCAGGTCATGATGTCCTTTTGTGCCAAATCAACAGCAAGGCCATAGCGGATATCAGGTTGGCATCAGAAATGCGTGATTGCAAGCCATTTGTTCGATACAGATGAGGCCGCCAAGACTAACGAACCGAGGGGAATCTATCTCCCCAACCCCCTGAGAGACTTGTTTTCATGCTTCGGCAAAGTCCGCAAAATAAGGCAGAATTAAGTTTTCACCAACCGGGGAATACCAATCAGGTCAATTCACGGCGCATTCAAAACTGCTAATAAAAAGGCAAGGATACAAGATTTCCGGTTTCATGATCTATGGCACACCTTTAACACGAATATGAGAAAGGCAGGGGCTCACAGAAGTGTCATCATGAAGATAACCGGACACAAGACGGGCGTCATGTTCGAAAGATACAATACCGTTGTCGCCGAGGATGCCTGGTTGGCGACGAGATTATATGAAGACTGTCTCGGCCTTCAAATTACTTCATCGCTGCTTCAAGGCCCTTCAGAGCAAAAAAAACGGGGCAAGCAGTGCTGCTTAACCTCTTGATTTGATTGGTGCCTAGGACGAGAATCGAACTCGTACGAAGCTAAGCTTCGAGGGATTTTAAGTCCCTTGCGTCTACCAATTCCGCCACCCAGGCATCGTCGCAATCATTACTTCCACGCATGAGAATTGTCAAGTTGTTATTGCCACGACGGCGTTATCTCAAATACACAGGGTTTGAAAAGATCCATGGCCGCAGGCCGAAAAAGGGGACGCGTCGGTAGACCTCCACGCGATAAACCCCTTTCTCCTCCACCCGGCAGGAGGCTCTCTTCCCTGTCCAGACCTTGAAGAGAACCCCATCCTTCACAAGCCTGATCTCTCCTCTTGCAGGCGACTCCACAACGAGCTGGCCTCCCTCAAATGCGGCCGCCTCTCCCATCGTGAGTCGAGAACCCTTATCCGCAACATAGAAAAACCTGAACCCCATGGCTGATCCCAGCCTTTCATTGGCGATGAAGAGACGCCCTTCTCCCAGTGCCTCATATAGTTGTGCCTTTGCCTCGAATAACTCCTTCGAGAGGGGGGCCTGCAAGAGGGGATGCACGTTGATTGAATTCAACGTGTAACGGTACGGAAGGGGCACAAACTCAAAGGGACCCCACCTGAAAACTGACCCGTGCGCATCCGATCCGCCAATAGCGACGACCCGTCGTTGCTGGCACTGCCGGTCCCAGAACGTCAAGGTCTTTTGGCTGGGGCCCTTCAGGGTCCAGGCCTTGAAAAGGAGGAAGAAGAGGCCGTGCAGGGGGCTCTTCACCCCTTCCTTCCACCGGGATGAAAAATTCCAGATGCAGATCCCTGTATATCCTGTGACGGAGAGATCGTTCCAGGTATAGGCAATCGCATTTTCCCGAAAAGGCATTCCTTTTTCAAAGGGATGGGCCAAAAAGCCGATGCCCCCCTTTCGGTTGACGAGGTCAATGGTCGACTGCGGATCCAGTCGGTCTCTCTTCACCTTCACAGCAAGACCAAAGGCAAGATAATGGTGATATCTCCGGCCGATCTCAAGGCCCATCAGGACATACACGCCGTCATATATTCCCTCATCTTCCAGATGAATGGAATCCGTCATGTGATTGTGATCATTCAGAATAATAAAATCGAGACCGGCCTTCTTCGCGGTTCGCGCGATGTCCCTTACAGATCCGGCCCCGTCTGAGTAACGGGAATGGATATGGAGATTCCCCACATATTCAAATTCACTGTCAGATCGGTTACTATCCATCACACTCCTCTGGATCCTTGACATTGGATACTGGATGCTCGATTCTGGATAGCAGATTTGGCTTGTCGTCTTTCAACTTTAGGCACTTTAGCTCACTTTAGGCACTTTAGGCACTTTCCTACCATGCGCCTTGCGCCTCATACCTTGCGTCTTGCGCCTTGCGCCTCATGCCTCCTACTCATACTCCTCCAGGGACCTCAGACCCGCTTTCATGGGCCGGAAAACGGCCATGAAATTGATCAGCAGAACTGCGGCAAAAGAGAGACCAATGAACACCCATTCCATGGCCGAAATCACGCTTCCCCTCACACCGGCCATGAAGAGGATATAGACCGGCCCTGCCTCCAGAACAATGACCAGGGCGATAAAAACGGAACTGACCACCATGTAGAGAAAGCCTCCGAAACCGGTGGCGACCTGACCGATATTCTCATGCCTGAACCTGGGGTACATCGCGCCCAACCCGATGCCCAGTGCCACGATCCCGAAGACCATAAGACCGATGGTTACGATCGAAAGAACCATCATCAATTGGGTGACCTCCAGCAGAAGATTCGTGCCGATGATCAAGAACTCGGCCAGAGCGAGTATGGGAAAAACGAAGAAGAAATATTTCCCCCACAGATACCGCTTGAGTTTCAGGGGCGACGTTCGAATGATCCAGTATGCCTCCCCCTCGGCGCTTACGGCCGTAAATACAAAACGGGCACAGATGGCAGACAGCACAAATCCCGCCAGTCCCATATTCAAAAATGCCAGCTCATTTTGTAAAAATTCCAGCCTGATAGGACTCTTATCTAATGGAAGTACGCTGAAATTATAAAGATAAACAACAATCAAGGCCCCCAACAGCAGCAGTTGAGACCACTGGGTATTGTCCCTGAAAAATACGCGAAGGTCCTTGCCGATGACGGCTGCCAGGTCCCCTCTAAACGGTCTCGATACACACAGGATCAGGAAATCGAGGAGTCGTCGGACCCCGGGCCTCCGCTTCCTCGCCTCCTGGGATTTGGAAAAGCCAGCAAAATAGATGCGCCGGGCCATCCAGACATTGATCACCAGCATGGACCCGGCAGTACTCCATGTAAGCAGCATTTCAAATAGATAGCGCCGATCTTTAAACCCAGTTAGATGCGCCCACAGGGTCTCGGCAACCCAGTGGGTGGGGAGGTACGGGGAGTCGGGGGCCTTGAGGGCGGTCATGTACTGTGCAACCGTAAAAAAGGCCTCAGGGTTGACCAGTCGCTCGGGTCTGAGAAACCGAAACAGGAGATAGAGTGCCACCACCATCAGTATGGACAGGAGGAGAATAACGTCCCGGGTGCGCTGTGCAGGGAAGACGTGGACCAGGGCCATTGTCAGAAAAATCCCGATACTGCACGCAATCACCGCCAAGGCCAGGTTCATGTGGATAAGGGAAACATAGAATTGAGGCCCCGGCCGGTATACATGGCCATAGGCCAGAAAAACAGGGAGGCCAAAAAATATGACCATCCATGAACTGTCCACAAACGTGTAAAGCGCTCGCGACACAAAGAGCGTCTCCACGGACACGGGCATGGAGTGGCAGAGTTCGAGATCCGATGACAAATAGAGATTGGAGAGGGCGGTGATAATGCTGCTGAAAATAAGGAGCGAAAAAAACGTCAGCAGCACCATGGAGAGGAGCTGCCTCGCCAGCAGATCGCCGATCATCTCCACAGACTGAAAATAAGTGAGGACCCGACAGGAGGCCGCAAACATCCCTGAGCAGAAGGCAAGCCCCAGCCCGCCCATGATCAGGGCCCGTTTCTTCCCCGAGCCCTTCGAACGGGACATCTGGTTTCTCAAGCCCTGAAGCCTGGGGCGGATAAGGCGAAAAAGGTCCTGCACGGATGCCTCTGGTTGCTGGTTGCTGGATACTGGATGTTGGATGCTGGATGCTGGATACTGGATGTTGGATGCTGGATGCTGGATAATGTAGTTTATTGAGTTCGTTGGGTTCATTGGGTTAAAAGCGCTGTGCCCTATGGTTGCACTCCTGCCAGATAACCGATAACTGATAACCTCTTTTCCCTTTCAGCTTTGAGCTTTCAGCTTCCCTCCTTCCGCCTCACGCCTTATGCCGCCTTTATGGTCCCGCAATCCCTTTCTCCTGGGTCAACCTCAGGAATACGTCTTCCAGTTTTCCGTCCATCCCGGCCTGTTTCCTCAGCTCCGATGGACTCCCTTGAGCAATAATCCTGCCGGCCTGGATAATGGCGATCTCCTCGCACACGTCTTCGGCCACCTCCAGGGAATGGGTGGACATAAAGAGCGTGGTTCCATTCCGGGCCTTCTCCTTAAAGATGTCTTTGACAAGCCGTGCCCCCTTGGGGTCCAGGCCCACCATGGGTTCATCCACGATCAGGACCTTCGGCTCGTGAACCAGGGCCGCGCACATGACCAGACGCTGCTTCATGCCGTGGGAATAGCTTTCGATCAGTTCATCCTCCCAGTTCCGCAACTCGAAGAGCGTCAGAAGGTCTTCCATTCGCCCTTTCACCAGGGGAGTAGCGTCGAGGCCGTATAGGCCCGCGACAAAGTGGAGGAACTCCAGGCCCGTCAACTTCTCATACATGAATGGCCTGTCCGGTATGAACCCGATGCACTGCTTGACGGCCGAGGGCGATGCAGCCTGGTCGTGGCCGTCGATGATGACCCGTCCTTCCGTAGGCCGCAGGACCCCGACCATCATCTTGATGGTGGTGGTCTTTCCCGCGCCATTAGGTCCCAAAAACCCGAATCGGGCGCCCTTCTTCACGTCCAAGCTGACCCGATCGACCGCCGTTAATCCCCTGTATTGCTTCGTAAGGTCAATGAGTTGAATCATATCTATAATCCATGACACTCAGCTTGAGCTTTCCAATGAGCGGAATGATGTCTGTCTGCCGGTCAAGACCGCCCTCGACCAGTTTGAGATGGGTGGCGTCCGTCGGCATCTGGTTGAGGGTGGCATCCATGGATATCCAGGTCCCCACATAGGCCTCTGTCCAGGCATGGTAGAAAAACCGGTCATTGGCATATACCAGGCCGATACACTCGCGGGCCGGTATGCCTGCCGCACGCAGCAGGGCTGTAAGGAGCACCGCATGCTCGTTGCAGTCTCCGGTCCGGCTCCGTAGGGTCTCCACCGCACTCGGAAGACTCAACGCCGGCCTTTTTTCTACATGGGTGTACACCCACGCCAGCAGCTTTTCAGCAATGGCGACAGGGTCTTTCGTTTCCTCGACAATGTCGCGGGTCTGTTTCACGATCTCCCTGTCATCGCTCTGCACATTGAAACCCGGGTTGAGATAAGGCCTCATGTCTTCTGACACATCCGTCAAGGGGAGCTGACAGCCCCCCTTCAACGGTCTTTTCTCCTGAACGATTTCCAATAGGTCGCCTGAAAAACGCTGCCGTCCGTGGTTCAGGATATCGATATCAAAATGGGTCTCTTCCAGACCGTCCACCCTCAGCTTTAAATAGGTCAATTTTTGCGCGTCTCGAAGTTTCGGCGTCACGTCTATGGAGGCCATTTCATAAAAATCATACGCCTCATTCCCTTTCAGATCCCGGGGTGCAGCCGCAGCGCTCGACCGGATCAGCGTAAGGCACATAAATCCCTCCTCTTTCAACATCTCTCCCGCTTCATCCAGCCAGAATATGAGCTTTTGACCCCACATCTCTGTTTCCACACGGAATGCCTCATAGGGGATTCGGTTGATGACAATGGATTCTCTTCCAGTCACGGTTGCCACGATCCCCTTCTGGGCCATGGTCGACGGGTCAAAAATGAGGAAATTGAACGAGTCGCCTGTCTGCAACGATCGCCCCCTGAAAAAGAGCGACATCGCGGCGCCGGTCACAGGGGGGCCTGACAACTGAATGGTATGAAGCCTCTTTTGGGTTCCCTCGCCGGTTTCAATCATCATGCGAAGGCCTTCCACCTTTCCCGACATTCGAAACTGGACAACCCCGGATTCGATTCTAAACGTGAAATGCTTCAACCGTAAATCACGATCTACAACAGACCGAATGTTCGTTCGCAAGGCGCTCGCCTGGCCCATCAGGGTCAGGTTCAGTACAACCTCTTCCCAAATAAGGAAGTCGTCTTCAAGGGGATCTATCTGGGTCATGGAATAGCCGACCTTTCTATCCTTGAGAAAAATCTCCATCCAGTCACGCCCTGTTTCTTTAGCGATGAGTTCTTTAGATGGTATTTCAACAGGTTGGTTGGAATGTTCAAAGTGGGTTTTTCGAATAAGGAGCCCGATCATAACTACCCAGAGGGCAACAACGGCCCCCCCGAGGAAATTAAAGATCTGTCTTCTGCGGAAAACTTTCATGGTCGGTGGACCAGTTCCATTTAAGCGGGGTGGCCAGGGCATGGACCCGGACAAAAAAAGCTGCCAGGTTGATGGGCGTAGAACATCATCGAAAGTCTGAGACGGATAGCGTTATGAATGAATGATCTACTCAGAAAAGAGGCTGGGAATTGCTGTTTCAGGAGTCATGGAATTGAATCGGCGATTCGCCCTTCACCCCCGAATTCCTCATCTATGCATTTACAGTGACCTGTAGCACCTGTTCTTAAGGAATGCGCCTACATCTTATATTTTCCGAAATCTTCCGGACTGAGGCCTTCTAAAATTTCCTGCCACTTTTTCCCCTTTTCCGATTTGTCCTGGGGTTCGGCCTTCAGGTCTATGCTGCTGGATTTGCTGATGACCTCCTCGGCCACAAAGATCGGCGCCTTCAATCTAAGGGAAAGGGCAATCGCATCACTCGGTCTGGCATCGATCGACATCTCTTTACCACCGAATTTGAAATGGATAAGGGCATAGTACGTGTTGTCCCTCAGATCGCACACTTCTATCCTGTTGACCTCGATGTTGACCATTTCCATCATGTTTTTGAGCAGGTCGTGGGTCATGGGCCTGGAGAATCTGACGCCTTCGAGTTCACTGGCAATGGCAGTAGCCTCCAACAATCCAATCCATATGGGGAGGGTAGCATCCCCTTCAACCGCCTTGAGAATAACAATAGGGCTGTTTGTGATGGGATCCACCGTCAAACCGGATATTGTCATAGGTGTATACATAATTACCCCCTTGATCTATCGAACACATCCTGTATGCATGTGGTGCTATTTTTAACCATACAATCTTGTTTGTCAACCGCCATGAGGTGTTAGCAGCGATTCCCATGAGGACGTGGAATTGGAGGCAAAAGGATGTGCAAGCGACGACCGCAGGTCTCTGCGCCTCAGACTTATGAACGATTGCCGGAATTGCCGCTTGCCAGCCGTGCCCTGTCGTTGTAAAATCTCTTAGTTGATAAGCACCGTTTTCCGGCATGGCACGAAACTCAACCAAGGAAACTCATTATGCCAGATGAAAAACCCTTTTACCCGTTTGTTCTTGACCACAAACCTCGTCTCTTCTTGGACTGGCTCCTCTACCGGCTTTTCAAACGGGTCCAGTTCAATGCAAACATGACGGAACCCTTGAAGCAGATGCACCGGCAGGGGACTGTTGTCTATGCCATCAAGTACAGGGGACAACTGGATTATCTTCTCTACCATTATCGCTTTCGAAAAGCCCGTCTCCCCTACCCGAAGATCGCCTTTAATCTGAATATGTCTCTCATCCTTCCCCTCTCTCAGCTCTTCAGGATTCTGAAATTTCAAATAGCCCATTTTTTCAGGCATGGCGCGCTGCCGGACCCCTATGCTACCGGCTTTCTCGAAGAGTCTATTGCGGAAGGCACTCCATCCCTCATCTGCCTGGTGGACCCCAAGGGATTTACCAGACATTTTATTCACGCAGAAAAGGACCCGCTTCAATTTCTTGTCGAAACGCAAAAAAAATCCGAGCGCCCCATCTACCTGGTACCCCAGCTTGTTCTCTACAAGAAGACACCGGAAAAGGACCAGCCGACCCTTCTGGATATATTTTTTGGGTTCAAGGACAAGCCCGGGCCGCTCAGGAAAATCATCCTCTTCTTCAGGCACAACCGCCAGGCCTTCATTGATTTCGGGACACCCATTGATTTGAAAAGCCATCTCACGGCCTGCGAACCCACAGATTCTTCGGAAAAGATCGCCCTGCAGGTAAAACAGATGCTCCTTGAGAGCATTGACCAGCAGAAGCGGGTAATCCTGGGACCCGTCATCAAGTCAAGACAGCAATTTAAGGAAAAAGTCCTGAGAGACCCGATTGTTATGGAGGCTATTCAAACCAAAGCATCGGGAAATTTGGCCCGACGGAAGCAGGTGAGAAAGGAGGCAGCCGCCTATTTTGACGAGATCGCCGCAGATTACAACATCGCCTACATCCAATTTGCCAACATCGTTTTGACATGGCTCTGGAAGAAGATGTTTCAGGGAATTGAGGTCGATCCCAATGAACTGGCTGCCATCCGGGAATGCGGCAGAAAAGGCCCGGTCATCTATGTCCCGTCCCATAAGAGTCACATCGACTATCTCGTCCTCAACCACATACTTTACCAGCACCACATGCACATCCCCCGAATCGCAGCAGGGAAAAACCTCTCCTTCTGGCCCATGGGTCCGTTTTTCAGAAAATCGGGGGCCTTTTTCATTCGCAGAAGCTTCAGGGGCGCCAGGCTCTACGCCACCGTATTTACGAGATACATTACAGCCCTTTTGGAAGAGCGGCATCCCCTCGAGTTCTTCATTGAAGGGGGCCGCAGTCGAAGCGGCAAACTGGTCCTTCCCAAGATCGGATTTCTTTCTATTTTGATTCAGGCCTTCAAGGAGGGACACTGTGACGATCTGGTCTTTGTTCCCGCTTCCATTACCTATGATCGCATCGTCGAGGAGCAGTCCTATCTCAAAGAACTGGGCGGTGGCGAAAAGAAAAAAGAAAGCTTCCAGCAGGTGATTCGAACCCGTCATTTCCTGAAAAAAAAGTACGGAAAGATTTATATCCGGTTCGGCCAACCGCTACTGCTCAAGGATTACATAGAAAAAAATGGGGCTATCGAGGAGAAAACGCATAAGCGTCTGGCCTTTCATCTCATCCGCGCCATCAACCGTGCGAGCATCGTAACCCCCCTGGCCCTTCTGTCATCCGCAGTCCTGACCCGACATCGCCGCGGGTTTCACCTTCAGGACCTGATGGAGACAGTTACCGTACTGATGCATTTTCTCGAGAAATACCAGTTCCCCATTTCCACGAGTCTTTCTCTCTGCGACAAGGCCATGGAGGAGACCCTGGCGATTTTGATCAAGAGCAACGTCGTCAGGACCCTCGAGGACACGGAGGGGTCAGAGGTCTTCTATTACGCAGATGACGAAAAAAAGAGGGAACTTGAATACTACAAGAACAACATCGTCCACTGTTTCATGTCCCATGCATTTGTGGCCCTCTCCCTCCTGAGCGGAAAGGAGGAGGTCAAAAGCGCCGCCTCCCTCCTCAGCGATTACGAGTTCTTCAAAAAGCTCTTTCGCTATGAATTTATCTATGACGAAGGCGTCACGGTCCAGAACAAGATCGATGAGGCAACCGGTTATTTTCGGGAGGCCTCCTATATTGTCGAAAGCCCCTCCGGAGACGGATATCAGGTGACCCGCCTCGGCTTTGTTCAGTTGCCCATCTGGGCGGCCTTCACAAAGACCTTTCTCGAATCTTATTGGATCGCCACACGTGCGGTCATCGCCAAAGACAAGCGGGGCGGGAATAAGTCTGAGCTTTTAAAAACGATGAATTACTTGGGACAGAAATTTCATAAAGAGGGCGTCATCAACCACCTGGAAGCCGTCTCCCGCCTCAACTTTGAAAACGCCCTTCGCATCCTCAACCAGGACATTCTCACAGAAGCCGGCACATCAGAAGCGGAGACATCCCCATCCAGCGAACATCTGTCCAGGTTCAGCCAGCGGCTCCACGAACTGTCCCAGTACACGGAATGACCGCCGACTCCCTGTAGGCCTATAAAGAGGATCCATCCCATGACCAAAACGTACAGAACTCTCGATACGAAGCTTATCCATTCGGGAGAGCCCGACCCGCTGATCTGCGGCGCCGTCAGCCTGCCGGTTTTCCAGTCATCCACATTCGAGTCTGTCGGCGGAACCGGCTACTACGATCTCAAATATATCCGCCTCAACAACACCCCGAATCATACGACCCTTCATCAGAAGCTGGCAGCGTGTGAAAATGGAGAGGCCGCGCTGGTGACCGCCAGCGGAATGGCCGCCATTTCAACGACGCTTCTGACCGTTCTGTCGTCGGGTGATCACCTGCTGGCACAGGACTGCCTCTACGGCGGGACCCACGATTTTATTACCAACGACCTCCCCGCGCTCGGGATCTCATTCGATTTTGTCGACGGAAATGACCCGGAGTCCTGGAAATCAAAATGTCGGACCAATACCAGGGCCATCTTTGTCGAGACCATGACCAACCCCCTCCTTCAGATCGCGGATCTCAAGGCGGTAGTCGGATTTGCAAAGGAATCGGGCCTGATTTCCATGATCGACAACACCTTTGCAAGCCCGGTCAATTTCCGGCCCCCGGAATGGGGGTTCGATCTCTCCATCCACAGTTGCACCAAATATCTGAACGGGCACTCCGACATCGTGGCCGGGGGCATCATCGGTCGTTCCGACCTGATTGACCGTATCGCCCACAAGCTGGCGCGTTTCGGCGCTTCCCTGGACCCCCATGCCTGCTTTCTCCTCTACCGCGGGATGAAGACGCTGGCAGTGCGGGTAAGGCATCAGAATGAGAGTGCGCTCAACATCGCCGAATTCCTGCAATCGCATCCCTCCATTAAAATCGTCCATTATCCTGGGCTGAAAACACATCCCGGACATGGGCGTGCCGCAGAGCTCTTTGATGGCTTTGGTGGAATGATGAGTTTTGAAATACGGGGCGGGTTGGAGGCCGCCGAGCGGTTTTTGCACCGGATTACCCTCCCGATCTCTGCACCGAGCCTTGGCGGCGTGGAGGCCCTGATTACCCGCCCGGCCGCCACCTCACATGCCGGAATGGCGCCGGCGGAGCGTCAGGCGATCGGCATCTCTGACAGTTTGATCCGCCTTTCGGTTGGTCTGGAATCGACCGAAGATATGATCACCGATTTTGAGCAGGCCCTTGCATAGGAAATTCCGGCTCAGGGGTATAAAGGGGATGGCATTTAGTCGAGCGCTTCTGACAGTTTCATATAGGCCCCGTATTGAACCAAGGTGTAGGTCTTGTCAAGGGCATCGAATTGCGGAACATATTCGAACGTGCCATCCCTGTCATGGGCCTGGGAGAGCTTTTCCAGAATGGCTGAAATAATCGCGCCCATCCGTCGAAGATCCATAATCACGAGGTAGGCAGGGATCAGGATTTCTCTTTCATCGAAGTGGACCTTGATCCCCGATGTGACAAATGCATTTTCTTCCCTCAGGTATTGGATACTGATGCTCTGTGTCGGGTCCTTCTCATTCTCGATAGTGGCAACGATCGTTTCTGAGCCGGCCAAGACGGTATCCTGTGTCATGTATGATCTCCTTCGGATTTGAGCAATCCTATTTTCATTTTTGTGGCAGCAAACAGTCTTTCGACTTATCACACAGGAACAAGCTCGGGTCAAGCTGGAAAACGCTTGAAAGGGGATTCCTATTCGACTACAGTGCAGTCATCTTTCCAACATGGAACTCTGAAAAGGGCACTGCCCCGACATGGATGCACCGAATTTTCAAACAGGCGACTTTTCCCCTTCCAGGGAAGACTTTTGCCGGTTCTGCCACCTCCTCTATGAGCGTCACTTAGTGGCCGGAGTGGGCGGCAATGTGGCGGCCCGCTGCGGAAATCGCATATGGCTGACTCCAACGGGCTGTTCCCTCAGGGATGTGCAGGCTGAAAACATTGCTGTTGTGGATGCGCACGGGGTTTTCATCCAGGGTGAAAGGCCCACAAAGGAGGCAGGCATACACCTGGGCGTCCTCAAAAAAAGACCCGACGTGAATATTGTTCTTCATGTACACGGGGCGCACATCATTGCAGCCTCAACTCTCCTTGATCCAGGGCCCTGCAGTCTCCCTGCGCTGACCCCCGGTTTTGTTTATTATGCCTTTCCCCTGCCTATGCTCCCGTTCATGGCCCCCGGAAGCTCGGATTTGGCGACAGGCGTCACTGAAGCATTGTCCGTCCAGAGCGCCTGCGCCGTCCTGATGCAAAACCACGGCCTGGTAACTGCGGGAAAAGACTTTCGCGAGGCCCTGAATATTGCCGAAGAGATCGATGAGGCGGCCCGCGTCTTTGTCCTTACCGGTGGCAAGGCCTCTTCAATTTCCCGGAAACACATAAACGCCATCACAGCCATTCCCCATGGCTGAATAATCGGCATAGTCAAACGTATTGAGGATCTCCTTGTTTATTCTGTGCGGTAAGAGCCAAAATACCTAATTCAAAGTGTTTTTTCAGCGCGTTGACGAATTTATTCTGGAATTCCGATATAAGGATTGAAAAAAATTTCAATTATTTTCAAAAAAAGCCCATCTTCTTGATTTTACGTCCAGTTTTCCCATTGCGATGAGAAGGGGTCTGAGAGTGCGCAGGACGCACTGTAGAGCACGATCTAATACGGGCACACGAAGGGGTATACACCAGGCAAGGAAAATGCCCCCAGGCCCATATAGGACGGCGATTTAAGTGGCTAATATTATTGATAAAATAGGCTATCCTCGATTTGACATCCGCCTCTTTTTGTGCTTAACTCCCGGCCATGACCAGCCGCGACCAACTCCAGGAAACTCTCTGCAATCACGCCTCGGCGTGACACACCGCCGAGCGGAATGACGCCATCGTCGCAGACCACCTGTTTCATCACCGTGAGATGGATGTGGTCTATGCCATGGACGAGGCCACCCTGTTTGACTCCTTCTTCAATTACCTCAGAGAGATTGATGTATTTCCGCTTTTGGAACATCTCGATCCTCAAGACCAAACAAGAAAAAATGTCCCTTTCATTCAACTGGTGCTCGTCTTCTTGATGAAGGTCGTCGGCTCCATCAAAACCATCGATGAGATCAGCGATCTATTGTTGGCTCGTGCGCAGAATTTGTGGGTAAAAAATATCAATATGCCATTTAACTAAT
>CAYLJZ010000069.1:0-14072 GCA_964384085.1 uncultured Desulfobacteraceae bacterium | reverse complement strand
GCCGCGGTGAAAGGCGAGCTGGACACGGAGCAGATGTTTGCCGACATCATTACCATGGGCCGGGACCAGGGGATATTTGTCACGGACAATTATCAACTGACGGCCAGCCTCATCAAGGCCATGGTGCAGGACTGGTATCTCAAGCGTGCCAAATATGCCCGACGCCAGGTCACTGTGGACGCATATGCGCGCTTCATGATTGCTTTTGTCGAAACCAGCTTGGTCAGCAGGTGTCCCACAACCCAAAGCGAGAGGTGAAACGGCCATGGATCCGATTGATCGTCCCACGGATGTGCGCAAGGGTGAAGATCTCAATGCGGACAGGATGGAAGCGTATTTGAAGAAGGTCATGCCGGGGCTTCAGGGCCCGGTTGAGGAGCGGCATTTGATTCGCACCATGCCCACTCACATCGACGGGGCCCTGACCCGAAGGGAATTCGTGGACCTCTATGGTCGAAAGTCCGGCATCCGCATGGACCGATTTGACTTTTACTACTGCTTCGGCCTGTTTCGGCTGGCTGTCATCATTCAGCAGATCTACTACCGGTTTTTTCACGGCCAGACCCAGGACCAGCGGGCAAAAGGATACGCCAGGGCTGTTCCCGTGCTGGAGCGAGCGGCCAACGAAGTGATCGCCCAGTCGAGCCTCTGACCGATGGAACATCTTCCCATGTCTGTGGTATTGAGTTGCCGGGATGGTTATAATAGCCAACGCGGGCTACGCCTCCAACCCAGTGGGTGGCCAGGCTTGAGGCTCAGAGGTTCAACGAACAACCAGCAAACCGAAACGGTGAACCCGGAACCTGTGAGGGCCTACCAATTTCTTGTTTTTTGTGACAGGACATCTGGCATCAGGAACTAAAATAATGACTGACTATCTGACAGGAGGAACAAAACATGAAAGAAAGAGCCGGAGCGATAACGTTTAAGGGAAACCCCTTGACCCTTTTGGGGAATGAGAGGAAGGTGGGCGATGCCGCACCCGACTGTGAACTGCTGAGGAACGACTTGTCCCCGGTGAAGCTGTCGTCCTACCGCGGCCGGGTGTGCATCCTCTCCGCGGTCCCCTCTCTGGATACGCCTGTGTGCGATATGGAGACGCGGCGCTTCAACCAGGAGGCCGGGAACCTGGGCGATGTGGCCATTCTGACCATCAGCATGGACCTCCCCTTTGCACAGGCCCGGTGGTGTGGGGCAGCGGGGGTGGACAAGGTCATCACCCTGTCCGATCACCGGGACGCCGCCTTCGGAGAGGCCTATGGCGTTCTGATCAAGGAACTGCGGTTGCTGGCCAGGGCCATCTTCGTGGTGGACCGGGGAGGGGTCATTCAGTATATTCAACTGGTGAAGGAAATGACCCAGGAGCCGGATTATGAAGCCGTCCTGGCCGCCGCCAAAAAGCTGACAGCCTCCTAAACGGCCGAGTCGATAACGACCGTGATACACGGACTACCATAGGTGCTGGGGCTCGTCCGCAGGGCTGTGTGAAACAATCCGTTCTATCGATGGTCGGGAAGGGGTTGATGTGGGAAAACCTGCCTGTGAACAATTACCTGTCGCAAGGCTGCGTTCTCCTCAGAAAGAATAGGCTGTCGGGGTGTTCGTATGTATGCCATTGCCTTGAAAATGCTCATCGGCGACAGGGGAAAATACCTGGGCATTATCATGGGACTTTCCTTTGCTTCCTTGCTGATCACCCAGCAGTCTTCCATATTCACCGGGCTCATGACCCGCACCTATGGGGCCATTACGGACCTTTCCCAACCCGATATCTGGGTGATGGACCCCAAGGTGCAATTTATCGACGATGTGAAACCCCTTCAGGACACCGAGCTGTACCGGGTCCGCGGTATTCCGGGCGTGGCGTGGGCCGTTCCCCTGTATAAAGGCCTTCTCAAGGCAAGGCTCGAAAGCGGTAACTTTCAGATCTGCAATGTCCTGGGCCTGGACGACGCCACCCTTATTGGCGGTCCGCCTGTCATGCTGGAGGGGAATCTCGCCGACCTGCGCCGGCAGGACTCGATTATCGTCAATGATGTGGGTGCGAAGACTCGGCTGGCAAGTCCTCCGAAAGAACCGGGGGGCGCTCCGATTCCCCTGCGGGTAGGGGACACCCTGGAGATCAACGACCATCGCGCTGTGGTGGTGGGGATCTGCCGCGTCTCCAGGACGTTTCAATCCCAGCCCGTAATTTTCACCACCTACACCCGTGCGACGAGCTTCGCCCCCAGGGAGCGCAAGCTCCTCTCCTTTGTGCTGGTAAAGTCCGAAAAAGGGGAGGACCTTCAGGGCCTGTGCGACCGGATCCAGAAGCGGACGGGCCTCGCTGCCTACACGGCCCAACAATTCAAAGACCTGACCTACGGTTTTTTCATGAACAATACCGGCATCCCGATCAATTTCGGGATTGCAGTGGCCCTGGGCTTTCTGATCGGGACGGCGATTGCAGGACAGACCTTCTACAATTTCACGCTGGAAAACCTGCGATACTTCGGAACGCTCAAGGCCATGGGCGCCACCAACTCCGTGCTCCTGCGGATGATTATTCTGCAGGCACTTGTCGTCGGCGCCATCGGCTATGGTCTGGGGGTTGGAGGGGCCTCGCTGTTCGGGTATCTCCTGGGGGGAACGGAATTGTCGTTTCGACTTACCACGGAGCTTCTTTTGGTTTCTGCGGCGGCTATTGGCGTGATCATCGTTTGCTCGGCCCTGATCAGCATCCGCAAGGTAATGCGGCTGGAGCCGGCCATTGTTTTCAAGTCATAGGACGCTTGACATGGATGAGAACCAGGTCGCGGTTTACTGTCGGGGAGTCACCAAGTCCTATGCGACCGGGCAGACAAAGGTGATGGCCCTCAGGGGCGTGGACCTGGAGGTGCGCATAGGGGAGCTTCTCATGCTGGTAGGGCCTTCCGGGTGCGGAAAAACCACCCTCATTTCGGTCATGGCCGGAATCCTCGACCATGACGAAGGGGAGTGTCTGGTATTTAGCAAGGACCTTCGAGGAATGGGCCAACGGCGGAAGACGCAATACCGAGGCTCGAAGATCGGTTTCGTCTTTCAGGCCTACAACCTTCTCCCCACCCTGAGCGCTGTTGAAAACGTCTCCGTGCCGCTCCTCATTAACGGCTCAGAGCGATCCCAGGCCCAAGAGACGGCGGGCCGGCTTCTCGATCAGGTGGGCCTCGGGGACAGGCTGCACTCCCTGCCCTCCCAGCTTTCCGGGGGGCAGCAACAGCGAGTGGCCATTGCGCGGGCCCTGGCCCACGGCCCGAAGCTCATTGTATGCGATGAACCCACGAGCGCCCTCGATGCGGACACCGGGCGCATGGTGATGGAAGTCCTTCGAGGGACTGCCCTTTCCACCGATCGCGCCCTGATCATCGTCACCCATGACAACCGAATATTCAACTTTGCCGACCGGATCGCCCGAATGGACGACGGTCGCATCACCGTGATTGAATCGCAGGTGGCCCATGAATAAGAGGTCCATATGATTCGCAAATATGTTCTTCCACTGTTGGCGGTGGCCGGCGTCCTCTTTGCCGTCTGGATCGCCGTTCAGAGCGCTAAAGCCATACCGGCGGCAAAGCCTGTTGCGGAACCGCCCCGGCCGTCCTTCTCCAACAAGATTTCGGGCTCGGGGATCATCGAGGCCAGCACACGGAATATTGCCATGGGCACGCACCTTCCGGGGATCGTGAGCCGCGTCTTTGTAAAGGTGGGGGACCATGTCAAGCCTGGAGACCCGATTTTTGCTGTGGACGATCGAAAACTTCGAGCTGAACTGGCGATACGTCATGCCGCGGTCACGGAGGCCGACGCTGCGCTCAACCGGCTGAAGGAGTCGCCGAGGCCTGAAGAGGTCCCCATTGCCGTGGCCAGGGTGAAAGAGGCGGAAGCCACCCTGGAAGACCTTCGGCTCCAACTCGCCATCGTGGAAAGGGTCACGGACCGAAGGGCCGTGAGCATTGAGGACATCAACAAACGCCGCTTTGCAGTGGCCATTGCCGAGACCAGGCTGGTTCGGGCTCGAGCGGATCTGACCCTCCTCAAAGCCCGGTCCTGGAAACCGGATATCGATGTGGCGAAAGCGGCGCTGGCCCGCAGCCAGACGGAACTCCAGGCCGCCCAGGTCGAGCTGGAGAGGCTCACGGTTCGTGCGCCGGTGGCAGGCGAAGTGCTCCAGGTGAACATTCGCCCCGGCGAGTTTGCTCAGAGCGGCGTGCTGTCGGAACCGTTGCTCCTCCTTGGAAGTGTGGATCGGCTCCATGTCCGGGTGGACATCGATGAAAACGATGCGTGGCGCTTCAGCCCCGAAGGCCCGGCCGTGGCCTATCTTCGGGGTCATGCCGAGTATAAGACCGATTTGACCTTCGAGTATGTGGAGCGCTACGTGATTCCGAAAAGGTCCCTCACCGGAGAAAGTACCGAGCGGGTGGACACGCGGGTCCTTCAGGTGATTTACAGCTTTCCGAAAGAAAAGCTGCCGGTTTATGCCGGTCAGCAGGTGGACGTTTACATCGAGGATCGGACCCCGAAAGCGACTGAGGGGAAAAATTGAAGGATTAGGGAATTGGGGCATTGAGGAATTGAGGGATTGAGGAATTCAGGAAGTGACGGATGAAGGAAATATGGCTTTGTGGCGTTGTGGAAGATATGGCGCCCTTTTCGTTATCGTCATGATTCTGGCAGGGGCATGTGCGCCGGTAGGTCCCGATTACCGGAAAACGGATCCCCCTGTGCCTTCATGCTTCGGGTCTTTGGAGGCAGGGATTTGCACGGGCGAACAGCCGGACACGCGGTTCCTCAAATCCTGGTGGAAAGAGCTTCAGGACCCTGTGCTGGACGAGTTGATCTCGGCGGCCATCGAGAGTAATCTGGATGTGCGCATCGCCAGGGCACGGGTGAGACAGGCGCGGGCACTGGCAGGGGTCAGCGCTGCCAGGCTGTTGCCCGAGGGCGGTCCCCAGGCGTCTTACGATGTCTACCGCCGTTCCGATGCCACCCTCCCTGTCCAGGGCGACGGCTCGACCCCGGCGCCCCGTGCGCGGGGGGAGCTCTACGAAATCGGGTTTGACGCCTCCTGGGAGATCGATATTTTTGGAGGCATTCGGCGCGAGATCGAGGCAGCGGACGCAGACCTGGATGCGTCGCAAGAGTCCCTTCGCGACGTTCTCGTGACCCTGCAGGCAGAGGTGGCTCGAAACTACCTGGAGCTGAGAGGGCAGCAGTTGCGCATGGAGATTGCGCAAGGGGAGCTGGAGTCCCGAAAGACCAATGAGGTTATCAGCGAATCGCGCTTCAACGCAGGGATGGTGAACCACCTTGAAGTTTCAAGGGCAAAGGGAGAGGTCGCCGTTGCCGAATCGAGAATCCCTTCCCTGGAAAACGCCATTCTGGCAGCCGTGCATTCTCTGGGGGTCCTTCTGGGTCGCGATCCCACGAGTCTTGTGGCAGAGCTTTCCCAGCCAGCCGCCCTTCCTGAAATTCCCTATAATCTTCATGCAGGTCTCCCCTCGGAACTCCTTCGACAGAGGCCTGACATTCGAAAGGCCGAGCGGGAGGTAGCGGCGGCAACGGCGAAGATCGGGGTTTCTACGGCCGATCTGTTCCCGCGATTCTCCCTGACGGGATATTTCGGATATCTGGACGATGATCTGGAGGACCTCTCTTGGCGTTCGGGCCACTTCTGGGGAATGGGTCCCTCTGTTCGATGGCCCATCCTGAACTTCAAACGGATTCTCTCGGCCATCGAGGCCAGCGAGGCCCTGCGTGATGAGAGCCTGTCACGCTATGAGAAGACCGTCCTTCTATCCCTGGAAGAGGTGGAAAACGCCCTCGTTGTTCTCTCCAGGGAGAAGCGAAGGGCCGAGTCGCTGGAGGTCGCCGTTCAGGCAAACGATGAGGCCCTGAAACTGGCGCGCGAGTTGTATAGGGCTGGCGCCGAGAGCTATCTGGCCATCCTGGATGCCGAGAGCGCCCTCTTTACCGCGCGGGATGAACTGGCCCGAAGCCGAATCAACCGCGCGATCGGTTTCGTCTCGCTGTACAAGGCACTCGGCGGAGGGTGGCAGGACACGGAACCGCCACCGGAAGGCGCAGGGCTGCTGGGCGATAAAAATGTTTCCAACATCGGGTCGCAGCCGGGAGGATAATGTCATGGGAGTATCTGTCGGGAAAGAGGCGCCTGATTTCAAGGGCGCGGCCTACGATAACGGCACGATTCGAGATATCGCCCTTCAGGATTACCGGGGACGCTGGGTGGTCCTTTTTTTCTACCCGGCGGATTTTACCTGTGTGTGACCAACGGAACTGGCGGCAGTTGCCGCCAAGTATCCCGCCTTTCAAGAACTGGGCACCGCGGTGCTGGCGATCAGCGTCGACAGCCTGGAAAGCCACAGGGAATGGCAGGAGACGGAGCTGTCCAAAATGCTCCCCGGCGGCGTTCGGTTTCCCATGCTCTCGGACCCGGGCGGCGCCATCGGAAGGCGTTACGGCGTCTATGACGAGACCGAAAAGACAGACCAGAGGGGCCGTTTTATCCTGGACCCCGAAGGGAGGGTGCAGTCCATGGAGATCACGTGCGATCCCCTGGGCCGTAATATCCCCGAGGTCTTGAGGCAGGTGCGGGCGCTTCGCCACCAAAGGGAAACCGGCGACCTCATGCCCTGCGGCTGGGAGCCGGGCAAACCCACCCTCCCGGGGGAGGAAGAGGCCCATCGGATTTTCGGCAAGGTGTGGAAAACCTGGAAGCTGAGGAATGCCTTTTAGTCGTTGGACCCTGGGTCCTTCACGATAAGAAGCACAGAGGGAGGTGATCGGCCACGAGAAGCCCTTTCTCGGTCGGAATGACCCTCCTATCCACGACCTTCACCATCCCGGACGCCTCCAACCGGGACAGGGCAGGTCCTGAATGAGGATCGAAGAGAATTTCCTCAAGCTCAACCCCCTGCCGTGTCCTGAATCCGAGGGCCAGGGATTCGAGCCGCATCTGTTCCTGTGTCAGGGTTTCCCTCTCCTCTATCGGAGGCTGGCCCGTCTCCAGAAGAGCGCCATAGCGCCTGATGGACCGGACATTCCACCAGCGTTCCTTTCCATCGAATGAATGGGCTGAGGGACCGAGCCCCAGGTAAGGGACGTGCTCCCAGTACTTGCAGTTGTGGCGGGAATAATAGGCCTCGGTCCTGGCGTAATTAGAGACCTCGTAATGGACATATCCGGCCTCCCCGAAGAACTGAGCCGCGGCAAGAAAAAGGGAACGGCCGTCCTCCTCGCCCACGGGACGGATGTCGCCCTTTTCCCTCAGCCTGTCAAAAACCGTCCCCTTTTCCAGAGTCAATTCATAGCAGGAGAGGTGCTCCGGCTGGAATGAGAGGGCACGGTTCAGGGTCTCCATCCACGCTTTCAGGGATTGTTCCGGCAGACCGTAAATCAAATCGATCCCCACGTTGTCGAATCCAACCGATCGAAGGCATGTCAGGGCCTTTCTTGCGTCTTCTGCGGTATGGCATCTTCCCAAAAAGGCGAGGGCACGGTCGTCAAAGGACTGGACCCCCAGATTGACCCGGTTGCATCCCAGGTCCCTCAGCAAACGGGTCTTGTCCTCTGACAGGTCGCAGGGGTTGGCCTCGACGGTGAATTCGGTATCAGGAGCAAAGTCAAAGTGGGTGAAGACCTGATCAACGACCTGGGCCAGGATCGTGTTATCGAGAAAGGTGGGGGTGCCGCCCCCCAGATAAAGGGAGTCAAATTGGCCAAACTGGCCCTTGTACAAGAGGGCCTCCTTCTTGATCCCCTCAAACCAGATCGGCACGGGCGTGGCGGAAGGGACCGAATAAAAGCCGCAGTAGGGACATTTGCTTCGGCAGAAGGGGACGTGAATATAGAGGCCCGGGGGCATTTACGACCCCTTCTTGTCCGTCTTCAGCACCGCCACAAAGGCGCTCTGCGGAATGGCGACCGACCCGACCATCTTCATTCGCTTTTTCCCTTTTTTCTGCTTTTCAAGGAGCTTCCGCTTTCTCGTAATATCCCCGCCGTAGCACTTGGCCGTCACGTCCTTTCGAAACGGGGAGATGGTGGACCGGGCAATGACCGTGCCGCCGATGGCCCCCTGGATGGCGATCTTGAACATGTGCCTCGGGATCTCGTCCTTCAGCTTCTCACAGGCATTGAGGGCCCTCGGCCGAGCGCCTTCCCGATAAACGATCTGGGAAAGGGCATCCACCCGTTCGCCGTTCAGGAGGATATCCAGTTTCACCAGGTCACTGTCCCGGTGGTCCAGAAGCTCGTAATCAAACGACCCATATCCCTGGGTCACGGTCTTGAGGCTGTCGTAGAAATCGTAGATCACATCGGCGAGCGGCATGTCGAAACGGATTTCAATCCTTCCGGGCGTGGGATAGCTGAATTGGGCGTTCACGCCCCGTCGTTCCAGACAGAGGTCCATCACCGCTCCCATGTACCGCTCCGGGATCATAATGCTTGCCCGAATGTAAGGCTCCATCCCCTTGACGATGGTGGCGGGATCCGGGTAGTACACCGGATTGTCCACAGTAACCTCCTCGCCGTTTGACAGAAGAAAGCGATACTGGACAGTCGGGGAGGTCATGATAATCGATTGATCATACTCCCTTTCGAGCCTTTCCTGGACGATCTCGAGATGGAGAAGCCCCAGAAACCCGCAGCGAAAACCGAGGCCCAGGGCCGCGGACGAATCCTTTTGAAAGATCAGGGCCGCATCGTTCAGCTTGTATTTTTCGAGAGAATCGGCCAGGGACCGGTAATCGTCCGATGCCACCGGATAGATGGAGGCAAAGACCACCGGCTTGACCTCCTTGAAACCCGGCAGGGGGGCGGTGGCCGGATCATTTTCGAGGGTGACCGTATCCCCGATTCGAACGTCGCTTACGGTCTTTATTCCGGATATGATGTAGCCGACCTCCCCGGCGGACAGCTCCTGTTTGGGTTCCCTGTTCAGGCGGAAAAGGCCGACCTCCTCCACCTTGTAGATGGCCCGGTTATGCATCAGCCGTATCCGGTCGCCGGCCCGCAGCCTTCCCGAAAAGACCCTGCAACTGACGATGGTCCCCCGAAATGGGTCGTAGTGTGCGTCAAAAATAAGGGCCTGAAGAGGATCGTCCGGTCTGCCGGACGGTGGGGGGACCTTCTTCACAATGGCCTCCAGCACGCCCTCGATGCCGGTCCCTTCCTTGGCGGAGCAGAGGATCGCCTGGTCCGAGTCCAGGCCCAGGTCGATTTCAATCTCTTCTTTCACCCGTTCGATGTCGGCAGAGGGGAGGTCGATTTTGTTGATGACCGGAATGATCTCCAGATTGTGCTCCATGGCCGCGTAGGCATTGGCCACGGTCTGTGCCTCCACCCCCTGTGCTGCGTCCACCAAAAGGAGGACGCCCTCGCACGAAGCCAGGGCACGGGAGACCTCGTAGGAAAAGTCGACATGGCCCGGCGTATCGATCAGATTGAGTTCGAAGGAACGGCCCTCCCTGTCCACATAAGGAAGGGTAATGGCCTGGCTCTTGATGGTAATGCCCCGTTCCCGCTCGATATCCATGGTGTCCAGGATCTGGTCTCGAAAATCCCTGTCTTCAACCAGACCCGTCGCCTGTATCAGGCGATCCGCAAGGGTCGATTTTCCGTGGTCGATGTGGGCGATGATACTAAAGTTGCGTATGTGATCCATTGAGTGCCTTCCTTACTGGTTTTGAGCGAATATATCCATGATGCCGTCTCAAGTCAATGGGCATGCCTTTGCTGAAACATTCGATTTATCAATTATAACGAAATGATAGATCGATATAGCAACATGCGGGGAGTGAGAGATGTCAAAAGAATCTTGAGTCGTGTATGATGTGTTGGAATGAGGGGTAACCGGCGTTCAAGGTTTTTTGGCCAGCCCTGCAATCACCTGCGCATGCTTTGAGGCCGAACCCCGGTTTCTGAGCACCGCCTCTCTGGCACGCTCACCATATCCCCTGGCCTCTTCCGGATGGCCGAGGAGCCACAGGATCTTTTCGCCCAATTCTTCAGGGGTAGAGACCGGGATACTGGCCCGGGAAGATTCCAGCAGATCTTTTGCGTCCAGGAAGTCTTCCATGGATGGGCCATAGAGCACGGGCTTTCCCCAGACAGCCGGCTCCAGTGGATTCTGGCCGCCCAGTGGCGCCAGGCTGGCGCCGCAAAATACAATGGTGGCAACGCTGTAAATCTTGAACAGCTCTCCAAACGTATTGATGATGATGACGTTTGCAGTCCGCACCCTCCCGTCACCGATCTCGGTCCTCAATTGAAAGGGGAGCCCCCGTCGCCCAACCATTCTGGCGATGTCGCCGGTCCGGTCGATATGTCTCGGCACGATCACCAGGATCGTCTTCGGAAATGCCTCAAGAACCCTTGTATAAGCATTCAGGATGATCTCCTCCTCGCCGTGGCGGGTGCTGCCCGCCACGACGACCCTTTCTGATACATCGAGGGCCAGTATCTCCCGAATTTCCGTCTCCAGGCCAGGGTCCGGCGCCTGAGCGAGGATATCATACTTGGCATTCCCGTTGACCTCGATGCGGTGGGGAGGAGCGCCTATGGAACGGATACGGGCCGCATCTTCCTGTGAGATCATGCTGAAGGCATCCACATTCTGGAGGACTCCCCTAAAGAAGGGACGAAGCCTGCGATATCCGCCAATGGACCTCACTGAAATCCTCCCGTTGATCAGGGCGGTTGGGATCCCCAGACGCCTCGCCTCCGAGAGCCAGGCCGGCCAGATCTCCGTCTCCAGGAAGACCATGACATCCGGTCTCACGCGGCCAAGGGCGATACGGACACAGGCGATAAAATCTACCGGGGCATAGACCACGGGGATGTCTTCTCCAAACCGTTCCTCTGCCAGGGTCCGGCCGTGTTCTGTCATGGTGGAGACAAGGACGGAACACGTCGGCATGCTCTGGCGCAATGCGCCGATAATCGATTCCGCCACCTTGACCTCGCCCAGAGAGACCGCATGGATCCAAATCCTGGTTCCATGGCCCAGCCTTCGAAGCGTTTCCGGGGGTATCCATCCCAGACGTTCTCCAAGATGCCGGCGGTAGCGTCCGGTAATGCCGGCATACGTCAGCAAAAAAGGAAGGAGAAAGAGAAACAGGATTCCAGTCAGAATTACATAGATAGTGTATAGCAGACGCATACTCCGATATTTCCTCGTCCCTCAAGTTGACGACACGTTAGAACATACAGATGACCCCCGTCAAACATTTTCAGTGACGCTGTCCTTTTAATCTGATAAGAAGAATACCTTTACAGCCGGGGACTGGATGGAGTCCTGATGGCCTAACCAGACAGCAGATCGGTGTAGTCTCTGGCCAGGTCACTCAGATCAGACAGAAACTCAATAAACGCAAGCAACTCAAGCAACCCAAACAACCCAATCTCACATGAGGTGCCCGTATGAATTTTGAAAAGCATATCCTCTGCATCGGGGCAGGCTACGTGGGGGGGCCCACCATGGCCATGATCGCCTTCAAGTGTCCCCAGTACAAGGTGACCGTCGTGGACATCAACCCGGAACGGATTGCGGAGTGGAATTCGGACACCCTGCCGATCTACGAGCCCGGTCTCGACGAGATTGTCAAGGCCAGAAGGGGGAAAAACCTCTTCTTCAGCACGGAAGTGGAGCAGGGGATCCGTGAATGCGGAATCATCTTTGTCAGCGTCAACACCCCCACCAAGACCTTCGGCGCCGGGGCAGGGATGGCGGCCGATCTCCAATACTGGGACAAGACTGCCAGACAGATACGGGAATACGCCACATCCGACAAGATCATTGTGGAGAAGAGCACCCTTCCGGTCAAGACTGCTCAGGCCATGAAGCGGATTCTGACGTGCGAGGACAATGGCATCCGGTTCGATGTCCTTTCCAATCCGGAGTTCCTGGCCGAGGGTACGGCCATCCAAGACCTGGAAAATCCGGATCGGGTCCTGATCGGGTCGACCCTCACGCCCAATGGACTCAAGGCCAGAGACGTCCTGGTCGAGATCTATGCCAACTGGGTGCCCGAAGCCCGGATCATTACCTCCAATATCTGGAGCAGCGAACTCTCCAAACTGGTGGCCAATGCATTTTTGGCCCAGCGGATTTCTTCCATCAATTCCATATCGGCCCTGTGTGAGAAGGCCGATGCAGACATCGAGGAGGTAGCCCATGCCGTGGGCATGGACAGCCGGGTGGGGAACCGCTTTCTGAATGCGAGCATCGGCTTCGGAGGATCGTGCTTCAAAAAGGACATCCTCAATCTGGTCTATCTCTGTCGCTATTACGATCTCAAGGAGGTGGCCGACTACTGGGAAGGGGTTGTCCGGATCAACGATTATCAGAAAGAACGTTTCCTGCTCAAGATGCTGAATGTAATGTTCAACACCCTGGCCGATAAACGGATCTGCCTCTTTGGGTTCGCCTTCAAGGCCGACACCGGCGACACTCGGGAAAGCCCGGCTATCTTTGTGGCAGAGCGGCTGATCGAAGAAAGGGCGCGCGTCGTCATCAGCGACCCGAAGGCCCTCAAAAACGCCATGAGGGACCTGAAAGGGGTGGCCGGGGACATCTCCTATGTAGAAGACCCCTATGAGGCGTCTGAAGGATGCAGCGCCATCGCCGTCATGACGGAATGGGGGAGCTATAGAACACTTGATTTTGAAAGAATTTACCGGGCTATGGTCAAACCGGCGTTTATCTTCGACGGCCGGAATATCCTCGATCACCAAAGGCTGTTTGAGATCGGCTTCAATATCTTTCCCATCGGCAAGCCCGGCCTGACGCATTTCTAAAAAAAGGAGTCCGAAATGAAGCGCCATCAGAAGCGAATTCTTGTCACAGGGGGTGCAGGATTTTTAGGATCTCACCTGTGCGATCGTCTGACCCAAGAAGGGCAAGACGTCTTATGCCTGGATAATTTCTTCACGGGGACCAAAAAAAATATTCAACATCTGACAGGGCTGCCCAACTTTGAATTGATTCGGCACGACCTGGCCCATCCCATATTCCTCGAGGTAGATGAAATCTATAACCTGGCCTGCCCCGCATCTCCCATCCATTATCAATATAACCCGGTCAAAACCGTCAAAACCAGCGTCATGGGTGCCATCCACATGCTGGGGCTTGCCAAGCGGGTCCATGCCAGGATCCTTCAGGCCTCCACCAGCGAGGTCTATGGAAACCCGACCATCCATCCGCAACCGGAGACCTACTGGGGGAACGTCAACACCATCGGCCCCCGTTCCTGCTACGACGAGGGAAAGCGCTGCGGCGAGACCCTCTTTTTCGACTACCACCGGCAGAACAAGGTGAACATTCGCGTGGTCCGAATCTTCAATACCTACGGGCCCCGCATGGACCCCAACGACGGTCGAGTGGTGAGCAACTTCATTGTCCAGGCCTTGACAGGCCAGGATATAACGGTCTATGGCGACGGGTCCCAGACACGCTCCTTCTGTTATGTGGATGATTTGATCGAGGGTCTCATTCGAATGATGAACGCCCCGGACGATTTTGTGGGTCCCGTCAATCTGGGAAACCCCTCTGAATTCAGCATGCTGGAACTCGCCGAGAAGATTGTCGGATTGACCGGAAGCCGATCTCAAATCGTCTTCAAACCCCTTCCCCAGGATGACCCGTTGCAGCGTCGACCCGATATCGTCCTGGCAAAGAAGCGGCTTGACTGGGAGCCAAGGATCAAACTGGAGGAAGGTCTTGAAAAGACCATCGCCTATTTCAAAAATGTCCTGACAGAAAGATAGACGAGATCCAAAAACTGACAAAGGGATGAAAGCGGAATCAGAAAACTGATAAAGATTTTTCCAACATCCCTTTTTCGAATCGCATGGCAGTATGTCGAAATTGTTGGGGTTCCACGACCAAGCAACAATGAGATACAAAGCCGACATCACCGCAGGGTCCCTGAAGGTTTCAGAAAGCCGGATTATTGCAGACCTCCTTCTCCGTGATACGGACAAACAGGGCTGGCAAACGGCTATCGTGGATAGGAACCTGCTCCAGGCCC
>CAYLJZ010000068.1:0-14444 GCA_964384085.1 uncultured Desulfobacteraceae bacterium | reverse complement strand
AGCAGAAACAAACCGATAAGCTCACACCAATACCCTACTCATAACACCCACTACACAGCAACTCCCATACACGCCGCTTATCTTTTGCCTACTGCTTTAATTTCTTGGTGGAGCCCACGACCGGGATCGAACCGGTGAACCTCATCCTTACCAAGGATGCGCTCTACCTACTGAGCTACGTGGGCGCTGCATACACCGCACACCCCTACGCAAAAAAAATCTCCTCGGCCGCTGCTTAGAAACACACCTATTGATGTTGAAACAGCAAAGGCCTCACCTGCACACACTTGTATCTGTTATGTATCTAATGAAAATATCTGGAGCGGGAAACGGGATTCGAACCCGCGACCCTCAGCTTGGAAGGCTGACGCTCTAGCCAACTGAGCTATTCCCGCCTTTGAACCTAAATAAATCCATGCACTACCACTGCTGAACCCAAGGCCTTTCCGTATCAGTCCGAAAATCTGGTTCCCAGTCAGATTGCAACCCATTTGCGGAAGCATCCCCTGGCCGGGCACCTCTTTCCCTTATGTTTTTACCCAGTTATTTTATAAGGGCAAATGCCAGGATCGTTTATGGTGAAGCTGGAAGCTGGTGGAGAGGGGAGGATTCGAACCTCCGAAGGCTGAGCCGGCAGATTTACAGTCTGCTCCCTTTGGCCACTCGGGAACCTCTCCAGTTCGAGGTCTTGATTGATCGCGCCTTGGAGCCAGCGAAGGGAATCGAACCCCCGACCCACTGATTACAAATCAGTTGCTCTGCCATCTGAGCTACGCTGGCAACCTACCTGCCGATAAATAAATTGCTAATATAATTTTTTGCGTGCTGCTTTTCAATCCCAATAATTGGCTAAAAACCAGCTTCAAGGCTACTTTTTTGATGTTTAAGTAGAATAAGCTTTGTATTTCATCCAATTAATCAAATATACGCCTATTTGCTCTCTCTGAAAGAAAATACCGAATCGGCCAAGACACACTGGAACCTTTCACGGGGCAACAGCTAACCGGCTTCAGTCATTCAAATTTTTACCATTGTTTCTTCTCATCGCAACGTGGGTCCGATAAAAACGCTCTTAAGCCTGTCATTTTAAAAAAGCTCCTCGGGGTGAAGCGTAACTAACAGACCCCTGTGCCACAGACACATATAGAAATATGTATAGCACATGGACAAAGAATAAGGGTTGCATAAACTGTGTCAACATCTATTTTTTATGACCAGAGCAATAAATTCTTGAAAAGTCCTCTGGTTTGTGTTACTTTCACTCTCACATTGCCCTACGTATTCAATAACTATTGGATATAATTATTTAAATTGGCAAAAATAAAACAGGCAAAGGAGGTATGAAAAATGGCAGCATTAGGTGGAGGACTGGCAGCTCTTATACTGGGGATCATCGGGATCATTTTGTGGTTTGGATACTTTGTCAAGGCCTTGCAGGCCGGAGTTCCAATCATGTTGATCCTGGGAGGTGCCTTGGCTGTTTATTTGGGTTTCGAAGAGCTCAAAGACAAACGAAATACGCCGGAGACGTTTGATGACAGCACAAGCGCCCTCAAAAGTGAAGTTGAAACGCTCAAAGAGGAAATCAAACAACTGAAGGAAGAAAAAAAAGAAGGCGAAAGCTAAGGATTAATTAGGACCGTTTCGGGACAAGAAAATACCTCGTCTAACCTGTTCTTTCGACAAGTTAAAAGGTCCTGAAACGATTTTTTTAACAGTCAGGACAACTCCCCATCGCCCGTTCTTGGACCCGATCCATCACAGGGGTCCCAGGACGGGTGATATCCTTTATGGCTCAACTACCTCCAATGCGTTGAAAAAATAATTCATTTCATATGCAGCGCTTTCCATTGAATCGGAGCCGTGCACTACATTTCTTTCGATATCCGTCGCAAAATCCCTTCGAATGGTGCCCTCTTCGGCATCCTTATAATTGGTTGCACCCATAAGGTTTCGATACCTGCTGATTCCTTCATCCCCCTCCAGTATCATCACGACGCACGGTCCTGAAGACATAAAATTGGTCACGCTCTCAAAAAAAGGTTTGCCCTTGTGCACCTTATAAAATCCCTCTGCCGCTGACTTGGTCATCCTGACCATCTTCATGGCCACAATTTTTAGATTGGCCTTTTCCAAACGACCAATCACAGTCCCTATCAAACCTTTCGAAACTCCGTCCGGTTTAATGATTGATAACGTCCTCTCTAACATACCTGAAATATCCTCCGTTAAAACAATTTGATTGACCCGGTCCCTTTGTTGTTGGTATACAGACACGCTATAAGAAACAACTCGGCGGCATTAGTCAAGCAATTTCACCCTGCCGACCTCATACAGACGGCCCTCTGACCCGTCTGTTTCATACGGGTCTGGAAATGTGGACGTCCGAAAATTCATTTTATGGGCGCTCAAATCCTCCCCATTCACGAGTGGACATCACTATACGCTGAATCACCAACAAATACTGAATTCCGCCTGTTGCGGACTCATTGCCATTTGAAAGGAACTATCTGGAATGAATAAGAAATCGAACCCCATTGAACCCAATGACAAGCGGGCACGGATGGATGGAGAACATGTTTTTCGCTTCGACTGCGGGCCCCATGTGCCGTGTTTTACCCAATGCTGTCAGGACGTTACCATCGTATTGACCCCCTACGATGTCATAAGGCTCAAAAACGCCTTGGAAATCCCATCAGACGTGTTTCTCGATACCTATACAGTCATCATCCCCAGGGAAAAACGCCTGATCCCTATGGTCGTTCTCAAAATGGATGAAACAACCAAACGATGCTCATTTGTTACGGAAAAAGGGTGCTCTGTATACGAGGACAGACCGTGGCCATGTCGAATGTATCCATTGGATATGAACGATGACGGTACCTTCAGTCTGATAACCGATGCCTCCCGGTGCAAGGGACTCAATGAAAAGAAAACCCACAGGATTTCAGAATGGCTCGTCGAGCAGGGCGTTCCCATGTACGACGAAATGAACCAGCTTTTTGCAGAAATTACAGCCCCCCTGCAGGCACAGGAACTGGATATCGACAACCCTAAAATCTATCAGATGACCTTCATGGCCTTGTACAATTTGGATACATTCAGAAAATTTGTTTTTGGGAGTTCATTTCTAAACCGATTTGAGCTGGAGCCTCTCACCGTCGAAAAACTGAAGCGAAGTGACCTGGAACTCCTTAAGTTCTCCTTTGACTGGGTCAAATTTGGTCTCTTTGGCCAAAAGACCTTGAGAGTCAAGGAGAGTGCCGTTCCGAAAACGAGTGTATCCAATGGGTAATCCTCAGGAACAGGTGGAATTCAGACCCATCAAGGAAGGCCCTTTCAATTTTGGCTGCCACAAGGATATCCTCTGTTTTACTCAATGCTGCGCCAGGCTGCGCCTCATCCTGACGCCTTATGACATCGTCCGGATCAAAAAACGGCTGGGACTTCCATCCGATGAGTTCCTTGAAAAATACACTGAAACCGTCATCGACCGTCAACACCGCTTTCCCCTTGTTAAATTAAAGATGAATGAACCTCCTGAAGAGGACTGTCCATTTGTGACCAAGGAGGGATGCACTATTTACGAGGATCGCCCGGAGGCCTGTCGCCTCTATCCCGTAGGAAGGGCCTCGGCCATGCCGAATGGTGCACCTGCGTCGAATGAAACATTTTTTATGGTGGTGGAGCCCCACTGCCAGGGTTTCAACGAAAAACAACTGTGGACCCTCGAGGAATGGCTCAATCATGAGGGGGTGAGTGAATACGCTGCCGTGAATGAACCGTGGCGCGGCATCGTTACCTCAACCAAGAGCCTCGGTTCCGAAGCCCACATCCCACAGAAACATCAGATGTTTTTCATGGCCTCTTACAACCTGGATAAATTCAGGGAGTTTATATTCAAGAGCAGGTTCTTCGATCGCCTACAGGTCGATTCAATTATGAAGGATAGACTGAAGACGGATGACGTAACCTTGATGCGCTTTGCATTTGACTGGCTTCGCTTCAGCCTCTTTGGAGAAAGGACAATTAACATAAAGGAATAATCAATATTTCGATCTTCCGGCCATTCCGGGTGCTCGATGGAACATTATGGGAGCAACCCAATTGCGATCGTCCGAATGGGTCTGTCCACGATTATCTCTCTACCGAGGCGGATAGAGAAAGGTGACATATCCATCCCAATTTGTGAAGTTTTTCCCTTGACACCCCATTGAGCCTATGCTAAAGCCACGCAATCTGGATTTTATACTATTATTGGAGGTTCACCATGTTCGAAATTCTTAAACGACAGGAAATGGCCAACGGCACCGTCGTCCGGGACGATATCAGTGCCCCCAAGATCGCCGCCAAGGCGAAGCCGGGACAATTCGTCATCCTGAAGGCCAATGAAACCGGGGAACGGATTCCCCTCACCATGGCCGATACAGATCCCAAACGGGGAACCATCAGCATCATCTATCAAGTGGTCGGAAAATCCACCGCCCTTTTCAAGTCGCTTCAGGTAGGGGAAAAATTTCAGGATATTATCGGTCCGTTGGGCCAGCCGACTCATCTCGAAAAGGTCGGCAAGGTCGTCTGCGTGGGAGGCGGCACCGGGGTTGCAGTGCTCCATCCCATCACCCGCGGCCTCAAAGAAGTTGGAAATCATGTCTACGCCGTCATCGGCGCCAGGAGCAAGGACCTTCTCATCCTGGAAGATGAGATGAAAGCGGCCTCGAACGAGCTCTTTGTCTGCACGGACGACGGTTCCTACGGGCATCACGGCTTTGTCACCGACGTGCTCAAGGACCTCCTGGATCATCAGGACATCAAGCTCGTCGTCGGCATCGGGCCTGTCCCCATGATGAAATTTGTCTCCAAAATGACCGCAGATTATGGCGTCAAGACCCTGGTCAGCCTCAACGCCATCATGGTGGACGGTACAGGGATGTGCGGATGCTGCCGGGTTACGGTGGGGAATGAAACCCGTTTCGCCTGTGTGGATGGGCCTGAATTTGACGGGCACAAGGTGGACTTCGATGAACTCAGCCAGCGTCTGAATGCCTACAAAGAAGAAGAGAAACGGTCGTACGACCAATACCTCAAGGAATGCAGACTGGGGTGAGATCGACTTTGTCGCCGTACAGCAGCGTTGGGAGTTGAGCAGGTGCAGGTAGCGCACCCATCCTGGCAGCGGGTGCCATTGACGGGCGATCCCCTATAGAAGAATGGAGGAAATGATGGCGGAAAAATCAACAAAAGAGGAAAAAATTCCCAGGCAACCGATGCCTGAGCAGAAACCCGAGGTCAGAAGACGGAATTTTTTGGAAGTCCCCGAGGGGTATGACGAAAAAACAGCCATGTTAGAGGCGGAACGATGCCTTCAGTGCAAAAACCCGTCATGTGTCAATGGGTGTCCGGTCTCAGTAGATATTCCGGGCTTCATTCGGTATATCAAGAGCGGTGAATTCACAAAGTCCATTCGGCACATATGGACCAAAAACAGCCTCCCTGCGGTCTGCGGTCGAGTCTGTCCTCAGGAGGCCCAGTGCGAAGGGAACTGTGTCCTGGGCAAGAAGGGGCAACCGGTGGGCATCGGCAACCTGGAGCGTTTCGTGGCCGATTGGGAGCGTAAGAAAGGGACCGGCGAACTCCCCCCCAAGGCGCCGCCCACGGGGAAAAAGGTGGCTGTGGTGGGGTCCGGGCCTTCCGGGCTCACCGTTGCCGGCGATCTGATCCAGAAGGGACACGACGTTACCATCTTCGAGGCCTTTCACAAACCGGGCGGCGTTCTGGTCTACGGCATCCCCGAGTTCCGTCTTCCCAAGGAAATCGTCTATTCCGAGGTCAACTTTCTGGAGAGGCTGGGAGTAAAGCTGGAGGTCAACACGGTGGTGGGACGCATTGTCAGCGTGGACGAGCTCTTCGATCAGGGGTTTGATGCGGTCTACCTGGGCGTGGGCGCTGGCCTTCCCAGTTTTCTGAACGTCCCCGGCGAAAACCTTATCGGCATCTACTCGGCCAACGAATACCTGACCCGCGCCAATCTCATGAAGGCCTATCTCTTCCCCGAATATGATACGCCCATTGTACTCGGCAAGGACGTGGCCGTTTTCGGGGCCGGAAACGTGGCCATGGACTCGGCGCGTACCGCCATGCGGCTCGGCGCCGATCGGGTGCGCATCGTCTATCGGCGGTCGAAAGACGAAATGCCCGCCAGAAAGGCCGAAATTCACCACGCTGAGGAAGAGGGGATCGAATTTCACCTCCTGACCGCGCCGACACGGTTCTTAGGCGATGACCGAGGCCGGGTGACCGGCGTGGAGTGCCTCAAGATGGAACTGGGAGAGCCCGATGATTCGGGCCGGCGACGTCCGGTTCCGGTGGAGGGCTCCAAGTTCACCCTGGGCTGTGACCTGGCCGTTATCGCGGTCGGCGCAGGGGCAAACCCCCTTCTGGCCAGAAACACCGAGGGTCTGAATCTGAACAAACGGGGGTATATCGTGGCCGATCCTGCAACCGGTAAAACGAGCAAACGCGCCGTCTGGGCTGGCGGCGACATCGTGACGGGCTCGGCGACCGTGATTCTGGCCATGGGCGCCGGAAGGGCCGCATCCGATTCCATCCACAAATATCTGACCTGGGGTTGGTAAAACAAAAAATGGACCGAAACGCGGGCGATGGGGTCTTTCAGGACCGGTCTCCGCGTTTCGGGCCGGGTTATGGCATCCCCTCTCTCGTTAAGTGACAATTTCTAAAAAGGTCGATTAACCCATCCTTTCAAAATGGTGCGTTCTTCTTAGTGAGAATTCTGACTTTCATCTCTCGCAGCCATCCGCGGTTATAAGGGGTAACAAACGAATCTCTGGATCTGTTGACCGGCAACCTGCGAATGCCTGCCATCTGGGGACAGAACGATGGGTTTAACATGAATCCCTGTAACTTTTTGACTTCTTTGTCTCTCTACAAGATGTAAACTGAACCGAACACCATCATGTTGAATGACAACGAGGGAGGGAACCATGAACGTTAAAGGTACAATCGGAATCGGAATACTTCTTTCCATTTTCTTATTCATATGGATCACAGGATGTCAAAAAGAGGTCGAGGCAGGCCCACTGGCTCCTGACTTTTCGCTTTCAGATGTTTCCGGGCAAACCGTATCCCTGCAACAATACCGCGGCAGTGTTGTTCTCCTGGATTTTTGGGCGACTTGGTGCGCCCCGTGCAGAATGACAATCCCTTTGCTGACCAAACTTCATGAGCAGTACAAGGACAAAGGTCTGGTTATCCTGGGTGTTTCAGTCGATGACCCGCAGATGATTAAGGATATGGATCTCCTTAACTATAAAAAAATGTCTCAAATTGACTACCCCCTCCTACGCTTCAATCAAAAGATCATGCAAGACTATTTTTCAAACGAGCAGATGGCCATACCCACCATGTTCGTCATTGACCGGAACGGACGTATTCGAGACAAGATCGTCGGGTTTCAACCTGAAACCCTCGAAAAATCCCTGGCCGCCGTTGTCAAATGATCATCGATTTCCACACCCACCTTTTCCCTCCTGCCTTCAGGGAACAAAGGGACCGCCTCGTTCATGAGGACCCTGCGTTTGAGTCTATCTACAGATCCCCTGACGCCAGACTTGCCTGTGCAGAGGACCTCATTCGAACTATGGACGAAGAGGGAATCCAACAGTCGGTCATCTTTGGGTTCCCGTGGGAAAAGACTGAACTCTACGCCAGGCATAATGATTATATCCTGGAAGCCGTCTATCGATACCCCAATCGCTTGATTGGCTTTTGCGCCTTTTCGCCCCTCTCATCGGGCGGCGCCCGGGAGGCCGAACGTTGTCTGGAGCAGGGGCTCTCAGGCGTGGGGGAATTAGCCGTTTACGGCTCCGGGCTCACATCGGAAGTGGTCAGCGCCCTAAGCGACGTCATGGAGCTCTGTGCTCGAAGCCACGTGCCCTTCCTCCTCCATACCAATGAACCAGTGGGCCATGCCTATCCGGGAAAAACGCCCAACACCCTCAAACAGATATATGATTTTATCCGGTCTTATCCTTCAAACCGGATCGTCCTCGCCCATTGGGGGGGAGGCCTCCTGTTCTACGGGCTCATGAAAAAGGAGGTCAGGGAGGCCTTAAAGAACGTCTGGTATGATACGGCAGCCTCGCCATTTCTCTACACTCCGGACATCTACCGGATCGCCGGCCAGATCGTGGGTTTTGAGAAGGTCCTTTTCGGAAGCGATTATCCTCTCATTCGTCCACGGCGATACTTCAAAGAAATGGCCACCGCAGGCCTTTCTTCTGAACAAATGGACCAAATCAAAGGCTTGAATGCCTTGCGATTGCTGGAAGTCTGACCTTCAGGTGCTCATTTTCTTCTGTTTTCTTCTGACCGCCCCTGGTCCTTTTCTCAGGATTGCCCCATCGCAAAGAGGCCGAAAAGCCTTCCCATCCATCTGATTTCTGCTATTGAAATTGCCGATCGGCTCTGATATGCTGATTCGCGGCAGCGAGTTTATCACCATTCTCCCCTTGAACTGTCATTGAGGAGGTTCAACAGGGCTCTGATGACAAAAAATGGAAAGTCATCAAAAAAAGATTCCAACCCGGTTGGGTAGAAGGCATTTCCATGACAACAAGGCAGATTCGAAAATCAATAGGGTTTCTCATCGCCGCAATCCTGCTGATCCTTTCACAGAGCGCACGGGCCCAAGAAAGCGACGCAGCCGACCCCTCCTCCCTCGAAAAGCCCCTATCCCTCACCCTGGTCCGCGCCCTCATGTGCGAGGGAATGAGAGAATTCGAACCCGAGAACGAAACCATCATCTTCTCCGCAGGCCTGGGGCAGGCAGTCTGCTTCACAGATTTTGATCCTGTTCCGGAAAAAACAGAGATCCATCACAACTGGTTCAAAAAAGACCAACCCGATGCCAAGTTCAAATTGACCCTTAAACCGCCTAAATGGGCGAGCTTCAGCAAAATTCGCCTTAGAAGTTCAGATGCGGGTCCATGGAAAGTGGAAATCACCGATGCGAACGGAAATATTTTCAAGATCCTGCGTTTCAGTGTAACGGAGTAATCCGCATTGCAAGAATTTCTGACCTTTATCTCCAGTATTCGGTGGCAAGATATCCTGGATATCGCGTTCAACAGCTATATCCTGTTTCGGCTCTACGCTCTTTTTCGAGGAACGGATGCCTTCCGGGTCCTGATCGGAATTGCCTTCCTTTGGGTGCTGCAACGGATGGCCGTATCCATGGGTCTCATCCTGACCAGTTGGATGATGGAAGGCATTATCGCCGTAGCTGCCCTCATTGTAATCGTTGTCTTCCGAAATGAGATCCGATCGGTTTTTCGGGCCCGAAATATCTGGGCTATCCTCTGGGGCCTGCCCCAAAAACAGGTCAAGACACCCATTAACATCATCAGCGAGAGCGTTTTTGGACTGGCTCAACAGCGGATCGGCGCCCTCATCGTTTTGCCCGGAAGGGAGGATATAGAAGAGGTCGTTCAAAAAGGCGTATCCTGGGATGGAAAAGTCTCCACGGAGATGATCAAAAGCATCTTCTGGCCAAACAATCCCGTGCATGATGGGGCCGCGGTTATTCGGGGAAACCGTGTGGTGGAGGTCTCCGCTATCCTCCCCCTTTCCCAGAGAGAGGATTTGCCCTCCTTTTATGGAACACGACACAGGGCTGCGGCAGGATTATCGGAGATGACGGATGCCCTGGTCATTGTGGTGTCCGAGGAAAGGGGCAAGGTCACCATCGCTCAGGGTTCGCATCTGCACACGATCCACTCGGAAAAGGAACTCAAGCTGGCTATCAGAAGACATCTGGGCATTCGCGAGAACCAGGCCCTTTATCTAAAGAAAAAACGGATCGAGCTGTATACCGCTGCCGCCGTCTCCCTTCTCATCGTCTCCGTTGTATGGTTCAGCATCAGCAGGGGATTTGACGCCATCAAGACCTTTGAAATTCCCATCGAGTATGCCAACCGAAGCCCAAAGCTGGAGCTGTTGAATACCTCTGCAGCCTCCGTTCGTCTCTACCTGAGGGGGTCCAGGGCCCTGTTAAAATCCATTCGACCGGAACAGGTCCGCGTCAGAATGGACCTTAGCAAGGCGGTCTCCGGCGCCAACACACTCGCCATCACCCATGACCACCTCTCCATACCACCCGGACTTTCCATAAAGGAAATCCGACCCATGGTTGTCGATGTGACCCTCGATGAACGCACGCAGAAAGCCATCCCCGTACAGGCAGACTGGGCGGGAAAACTGCCGCCGGAGCTGATTCTTGTCCGTTCGACCATCATCCCTTCGCACGTGGACCTGATCGGGCCCGCGAGCATTCTTGATAGCATCTCGACACTTTACACCACCCGAATTCCCTTGAACGACATCACTCGTACGGGGAAGACAGACGCCAAACTGGTCATCCCTTCCGCCCTTCTGACGCTGAAACCCGGCGCAAAGGAAAAAGTGGTTGTGGAGTACGAGGTGAAGGAAAGGAATGAGTAGGCAGCGATTCCAGTTTGTGGTTTCCATTGAAATAACCTTTCCTTTCATATATATTCCCATCTGAAATGAACGACTCCCGCTTCAATGTCCAAAGCACATAAAATTATATCATGCTGACATTATTTATTTTCTTTGTTACCTTGGGTGCGAGGATCCACTTGGACACCTTAGGAATCGTAAACAAATAAATCATTGATTGGGAAGTATTATGGCCTTTCATATCAAGCCTTATTCGATGCAAAACCGATGAGTTATTGATTTCCAATTCCTTAGTACGTTCTTTTCGAGATAACATGTGGCCCTGTACATACAACAGGGGGAATTCCAGGAGTGCTTTCCATAGCCCTTTAAACGGATCAGCCATGTATGATAATGGGCGACTGAAAAATGACACGTCAATCGTTATAAGGGGAGAATAGGACATGAATCAACCGGTAAACCTGGAAAAAAGAGGTGGGATGGCGCTTGTTACATTAAACCGTCCGAAGGCCTATAACGCATTCGGTCTCGACATGATTAAGGTGTTGGCCGACATGCTGATTGAACTGGCCGTCGACCGGAATGTGACCGGCGTGGTGATTTCAGGGGAGGGGAAGGCGTTCTGTGCCGGCGGCGATCTGAGATGGATCAGCCAATGCGGGGAGAGGCACGGACCTCCCTTTCATGAACTGGCTGCCCGGTATCATCAGGCCATACTGGAGATCCGGCGCATGCCTAAACCGGTGGTGGCAGCCATTAACGGACTGGCTGCCGGAGGGGGCTTTTCCTTGTCCCTCGCCTGCGATTTCAGGATCATGGAGCGCTCGGCCCTGCTCAAACAGGCCTACACATCCAATGGGCTGAGCATCGATGGCGGCGGGACCTATGCCCTACCCAGACTGGTGGGTATGGCAAGGGCGCTGGAGATTGCCGCATTCGATCCGCCCATAGACGCAGAAAAGGCCCTCTCCTGGGGACTTGTGACGGAAGTCGTCGACGACGGAAATGCACGCAGCAGGGCCATTGAACTGATTCAAATCATACAGAGAAATTCCCTCAGCTCATTTGCCGCATCAAAAAGCCTGCTGACCGACTCCTTCCATACGCCCTTTGAAACTCAGATGGAAAAGGAGCGGAATCTCCTTGCATGGGCAGCAGACCAACCGTCGGGCAGAGAAGGAGTCGCGGCCTTTCTGGAAAAGAGAAAACCTGCTTTTAACCCGAATGCAACCATCCCGATATCCGCCGGCGAATAAAATGCTGACGTATGGAACACGGGTCCAACGTCGAAAGTGCAAGGTCGTATCACCACTGGATAGCCGCAAAGCGAATGACCACTGCGTAACCACATAACACAGGTTCGTCAGGGCAACCATGTATACCGCATATTTCGGTCTCACTGAAAACCCTTTTTCCCTCACGCCGGATCCCCGCTTTCTTTTCATGAGTCAGCGGCATCGAGAGGCCCTGGCACATCTCCTGTACGGAATGGGGGACAAGGGAGGCTTCGTGCTCCTGACCGGCGAGGTGGGAACAGGCAAGACCACATTGTGCCGAAGCCTCCTGGATCAGGTGCCTGAAGGGGTGGAGGTCGCCCTGGTCCTAAACCCCAAACAGACGGCTCTCGAACTGGTGGCCTCCCTCTGTGACGAGTTGAAGATCGACTACCCCGCCGGAACAGATAGTCTCAAGATTCTCATCGACCATCTGAATCGTCACCTATTGGATATTCATGCCAAAGGCCATCGAACTGTCCTGATTATCGACGAGGCCCAAAATCTGAGCATCGATGTCTTGGAACAGGTCCGTCTCTTGACGAATCTGGAGACCGCCAAGCACAAACTCCTGCAGATCCTCCTCATCGGTCAACCGGAGCTTCAGGTCATGATGGCTCAACCGGAACTGCGGCAAATTGGCCAGAGGATCACGGCTCGTTACCATTTAAGTCCGCTCCTCTCGAACGAAACAACCGCCTATGTGCAGCATCGGCTGGAGGTTGCAGGCTGCAAAAGGCAATTGTTCACGAATAGATCCCTCCGTCTGTTGCATAAACTATCCGGGGGCATCCCTCGTCTGATTAACACCATCTGCGACCGGACCCTCCTGGGTGCCTATGCCAAGCAGGTCGACCGGGTCGACAGGCGATTGCTGCAGAAAGCCGCGTCAGAGGTCATGGGTCCGAAGTTGATAGCCCAGCCCCGCAGACTCCTCGCCTTGGCCCTGGCCCTCTGGGCTTGTTTATTGGCGTGGGCGGGATGGCAATTCATCGTCGATCCCGTGATCGAAAAAGAGACGATGATGGTGTCGAAGGAAAAACCACCCACCGCCCTTTCCGCCGCTCCTTCCACAGGCACAAAGCCCCAGCCAAAAAATCCGGTGAAAGAAGATGAAAAGGCCTTGGAGACCGCGATCTCGGCCCAATCGGAAGAAGAGGCTGTCACCTTTGAACGTCCCGCAGAAGATACGCAGGCAGGAGAAAAAACGATCGACGATCCGAATGTTCTCCCTGAATTACTCCTGACAGAGACGGCAAAAACTGACATAGATACGGCAGTTGCAGCCCTCCTCAGACAGTTGGAGACGCCCTACCCCCTTTTACCTGGAATGGTCCCCTGTGAAAGAGCAGCCAGGATCGGCCTCCGCTGTTATACGGACAGGGGCAACTGGACCATGCTCCGTCATCTGAACCGGCCCGTGATCCTGGAACTGGTCGACCGCGATCAGCGACGGCATCATGTGGCGATTGTCCGTATGAAAGGTCAACAGATTACGCTGGATTTGGAAGACCGACAGGTTACATTGAGCCAGGCCGCAGTCGAACCCTTCTGGTTTGGGGATTTTACACTGTTATGGAAACCGCCGTCGCTGAACGCCGCTCTGATGAAGGAGGGGGATAAGGGGCCGGATGTTCTGTGGCTGCGCGCCCAACTGGATCGAGCCGAGGGAATCCAGGTCGCTGATCCCGGCAAGACCGAATCACAAGCTTCGTCGCCCAGCCCCTTGTTTGATCAGAATCTAAAAAGGCGCGTCATTGAATTTCAGCGAGCCAACTTTGTGGAAGCGGACGGCATTGTCGGAGAGCAGACATTGATTCAGCTGGACCGGGCAAACGGAGGCAATGCCATCCCTTTACTATACACCGAAGCAACCAACGGAGAAAGCCATGTCGTTTATCCTTGACGCACTCAAACGGGCTGAGCGGGATCGCCGGCTCCAGCGGCGGCCCGATTTGACCACAGTATATGAGGAAAATCATCTTTCACGACGGGGTATTCCCCCATGGCTCTGGGTAAGCGGCGTCTTTCTGGTCGCCGCCATTGTTGCTGCATTCATTCTATGGCCCAAGGGACCTGCCTCTGAGGCTCCTCCCGTGCAGGCAGAATCTCCCAAAGCCCGCTCCACATCCAAGAAGGCCCCCGCCGTAAAACCCAAAACGCCTCCTTCGTCGGCTTCACCGACGGTCACCGCCCCGAAGCCGCCGAAGACGCTCCCAGGTCAGCGGCCCGAAACTCAGACTGCTCCCACAGACCGGGTTCAGAGACCTCGACGTCAGCCCCCCGCACCGGCCCAAACGCCCCAATCTCAACCGGCGGCCCCGGCGAAGGTTCGAGAGACACCGCCTGCCCAGGCCTCAAAAACAGCGGCCCCGCCCGCAAAGGAGACTTCCGCACCCCCGGCCGCGCCCGGCTTGCCAACCGGGGGAACCGAAGCTGTTCAACCCGAAGCGACTCTACCGCCGCCCGCTCGGGAAGATGTCCCAATTAAACCTGAGGCGCCCTCCCCGCCACCATTGCCGGCCGACCCGAAGACCGAGGCGAAGCCTGAAAAGCCGCCATCCATTCCCTTGATCAGCGAACTTCCCTTCGATGTCAGGGAAAAACTGGGAAGACTCCAGATCAATGTTCATTCATACTCGGAAAACCCGGACGAGCGTCTGGTCTTCA
>CAYLJZ010000067.1:0-15142 GCA_964384085.1 uncultured Desulfobacteraceae bacterium | reverse complement strand
TACATACCCTTTCTGCTCGACAATAACGGTCTGATAAGACATGGTGAACCTCCTCGTATGGAATTGGATACTGGAATCAGGCCCTTTCCGAGTGACCGGATGTCCGATGTCCGATGTCCGAGGTCCGCCGTTCAACACGAGAGCTCTTGCAGGAAACTTGAAATTTGTGAGCTCACAAATTCAGTTTCTTGGTTGATTAACCTGGGAGCCTTGGCGCCCAGCGGCAGGGCTGACTCCCGACTCCCGACTCCCGACCCCTGACCTCTGCCCTCAGACTTCCGACCTCAGACTTCCGACCTCTGATACCGGATACTCCACAGACTTTGATTGTAATTTTACACGGATCGGACTCCGATGGCTACCCAAATTTCAAACTATTTCCGCTTCAAAGGCCTCGGCTGGCAGTGCAGGGCATGTCCAGGTAGGCCCGTGCCCGGGCATAGACATCGGTTGCACGGGCCGACCTGACCGAGAGGGCGTCGCGGACTATTTCGAGGTATCCCTTCTCGCGGACGATCTGGAAGGTTCTATAAAAGTTTACGTCGTAGATCCATCCCATCTGGAGCAGTTTGAAATCGTTGACGGTCTTGAGATCGGCCATTTTTACGAGTTCTCCCTTCATCAATGCCTCGTAGACCGGCTTTGAGATATGGGGGGAGTCCGCGAGATCGAGTTCAAGGGCATGGTTTCGCCTCTGGTCGGGATCCTGATAGTAGGCCGTGACCACGTGCCAGATATCCACCTTGTCCGCATCCCTCAGGAGCTTCAGGAAGAAGCGTGTCCGCTCATCGGCTTCGGGAGGGATTGAGGCGCGATTGTGGGCGCCGACGACTCGAAGGATGAGTTCCTGATCAAAGGCGCCGATCCTTTCAAGAATGCGGGTCTCCCGAATGACCCTGACCCCAAGGGCCGCATGATCTTCGGACCGATGATCCATGAAGGTCCCGTATCGCGTATACTGCTCAAACCGGCCGATGTCGTGAAGCCAAGCGGTGGCCTCGGCCGTACACAGGTCCTCTGTCGAAAGATTCAGGCTGGCGCCGATAACGAGGATGGCGGCACATACCCGGCGGGTATGACCTTCCTTCATATCCATGTTTTCCTGAATGTGCGGATCATTCGAAGCAAATTGATCCACATAGTCGCCAAACCAGGCCGTTAGCCTTGTGAGCGCTGTCTGTATATCCATGTCGTTCCTCTCATATAAGTGCCATTTTTGCCTGCGGACCTTGCATCCTTTTGGGACCGGATGTCAAGGAGGTTTCGGGAATTTGCGCGGGATGATTGAGGGCATAGGCATCGCCCCCCATTCCCGCTAATTAGGTTGACTCAGGAACCCCTTTTCTGTTAATGATTAAAACCAGTTATTGTGTACGGATTCGATATTGTCTTTTCAGTAACGAAGGAGGCTGTCAAACCGAATGGGCCAGGAACCGAACAAGATCATTTATTCCATGATCCGTGTAAGCAAATACTATGACAAAAAGCCAGTTTTAAAGGATATCTCCCTCTCCTTCTTTTATGGCGCAAAAATAGGCGTTCTCGGCCTCAACGGCTCGGGAAAGAGCACGCTTCTACGAATTTTTGCGGGTGTCGACAAAGAATTCAATGGGCAGACCACGATATCGCCCGGCCTCACGGTTGGTCTTCTCGAACAGGAACCGGAGCTGGACGATGCAAAAACCGTCCGCGATATTGTAGAGGAGGGTCTACAGGGCACGGTTGATTTGATCAATGAATTCAACCGCATCAACGAACAGTTTGCCAACCCTATGTCTGATGATGAAATGAACAGGCTGATCGAACGGCAGGGGGAGGTTCAGGAAAAGATGGACGCCCTGGAGGCATGGGACCTCGATTCACGGATCGAGATGGCCATGGATGCCCTTCGATGCCCCCCCGGGGAGACGCCGGTGAACGTGATTTCAGGAGGGGAGAGACGGCGAGTGGCCCTCTGCAGGCTTCTCCTTCAGAAACCGGATATCCTTCTCCTTGACGAACCGACCAATCATCTTGATACAGAGTCTGTTGCATGGCTCGAACAGCACCTCCAACGGTACGCGGGCACCGTGATTGCAGTGACCCATGACCGCTATTTCCTCGATAATGTGGCGGGATGGATCCTGGAACTCGACCGGGGCGAAGGTATTCCCTGGAAAGGAAATTATTCTTCCTGGTTGGAGCAAAAGCGGAACCGGCTGCAGGTAGAGGAAAAAGGAGAAAGCAAGCGCCAAAAAACCCTGGAGAGGGAACTGGAGTGGATTCGAATGTCTCCCAAGGGGCGGCATGCAAAGGCAAAGGCGCGAATCAGCGCGTATGAGTCCCTGCTGAGCCAGGAGAGTGAAAAGCGGGAAAAGGACCTCGAAATCTACATTCCGCCAGGTCCCCGGCTTGGAGACGTGGTCATCGAGGCGAAGAATGTCACCAAGGCATATGGCGACCGGCTTTTGATGGACGGCCTCACCTTTTCCATTCCCTCCGGCGCCATCGTAGGGGTCATCGGCCCCAATGGGGCTGGCAAGACCACCCTTTTTCGAATGATTACAGGGCAGGAGGAGGCCACATCAGGGGAATTCAGGATCGGCGAAACCGTTCAACTGGCCTATGTCGATCAGAGTCGCGATGCCCTCTCTTCAGATAAAACCGTGTGGGAGGTCATCTCGGACGGACAGGATACGATATGGCTTGGGGACCGGCAGATCAATTCCCGGGCCTATGCCGCACGGTTCAATTTCGCAGGGACCGTACAGCAAAAGAAGGTGGGGAATCTGTCAGGGGGGGAGAGAAATCGCGTTCATCTCGCTCGAATGTTGAAGCGGGGCGCCAATGTTCTTTTACTGGACGAGCCGACCAATGACCTGGATGTAAATACACTGCGGGCGCTGGAAGCGGCGCTCGAGAACTTCGGCGGTTGTGCCGTCGTCATCAGCCATGACCGGTGGTTTCTCGACCGGATCGCGACCCACATCCTGGCGTTTGAGGGGGACAGCAAAGTTATCTGGTTCGACGGCAATTACACGGAGTACGAAGCGGATAAAAAGGCAAGGCTCGGCGAAGCCGCAGCACAGCCTCACCGAATCAAGTACCGTAAACTGACCCGAGGGGCGTCGGCAGATTAGCCACCGTGGGAAAATGGTAAAAAGAAAGAATCTGTTATGAAAAAGTTAGAGGGTTTTCAGCGGAAATATCTGAGGGGGGTTGCCCAGCGACTGAAACCGGTTGTCTTTATCGGCCAGAAAGGTCTGACCCCTGAGGTCCTGTCGTCTGCACAAGACGCCCTTTCGAGCCATGAACTCGTCAAGGTGAAGTTTAACGATTTCAAGGAAAAGGACCAGAAGACGGAGATTTCCGACCGAATCGAAACAGAGACCGGCGCGGAGAACGTGGGCATGATCGGGCACATGGTTATTTTCTACCGGCAGCAGGAGGACCCGGAAAAGCGTAAAATCTCCCTGCCACAGAAAAGTGGTTGAGGAGGGAGTGCTTATGGAGGGCGCCCATGGGGCCATTCCCATCAATAGATTCCCTCTTTGCATCCGGCCGCAATGGTTTTCCCGAGTTCATCGCACTGAATGAGGATTTCCCTGTTTAGCTCCCCCCTGGCCACCACCGGATCATAGACCTTTTTGAGCTGGTATCCTATGCAGATCCGTTCGATATGGGTCAAGGCCCCGGTCCCGTCATTCCCTGCACTCACAAAAACGACGTATGGCTTCTTGAAGACCTCTTTTTTGCCGCGGGCCTTTTCATACGTCCTGTCAAAAAAGTCCTTGATCATGCCGGACATATATCCAAAATATTCGGGCGAACCAATGGCCAGGCCGTCACAACTGAGCAGATCATCCAGACCTGCCTCCGACGCCCGCTTGAGGGTGACCGTGACCCCTTCGATAGATCCGGCCCCCTCCGCCACGGTCTGGGCCATCTTCCGGGTATGACCCGACTGGGAATGGTAGATAATGAGAATGTTGCACATAGGCGTTGCCTCTGGCCAGCAGCCGGTCAGAGCAGAGAGGAATTTGTCAAAGGATGAACATCCAACGTCCAACATTGAATGAAACAGCAATCAGCAACCCGTAACCAAAACGAGGTCTCCGCCGAAGGGCGCCTCAGACCGCTTAGCCCCCCCATGGCATTTTTGAATAGGTTTCGGTGAGTTTGTCTCGGTATTCCCTGAAAAATTTCTCGTGGGCCTTTTCCCAGGAGGCCAGCATCTTGAGGGCTTCGGCCGGGGGCCCCTGGACCTTTTCCGCCATAGACTGATAGAATTCGCTCAGGTCCTTCTCGATCAGCCAGGCCGTATTGAAAACCGTCACATCCGGAATCATGGACTCATAAACACATTGTTCTAAAAACTCCGATCGGCTCCGGTCGTCGAAATAGTTGGTGGGCGCCAGTGCAAGGCCTTCCATCCGCGAAAAAGCCACCACCTCCTCGTTCCTGAGATTTTTCAGAATGGCATCGATGAAGCGGACATGGCTTTTTTCCTCTTCAATGATATGCTTGAAGGCCGTCACCGCGGCCCCGATCCCCATCCGCTGAAGGGACGTTTCGAAAAAGCTCATCCCGGTTTTTTCCTGGTTCAATGCATATTCAAAGATTTTGATCAAATTCTGATTCATATATAGCCTCCTCTCTTATGCGTGGGCAGCGGACCGGCTGCCAGTCACTGACCCTGGTGTTGCAGACAACCTCTGCACTTTTGTGACGGTGAAGTTCGTGTAATATAATAGCATCCATTGCCACCTTTAAGACTCACATTAATGCTTAAGGGATTCTAACCTTTAAAGATTTAGGCAAATTTCAATGCAAAAGGAGTATGAACAATACGGTGGTTTCGAGTGAGTATAGGGTAAAGACTTTCGCAAATCAAGCGGTTAAGTCTGAAACCGTTTTTGGCGTTGATAAGGAGGCTTCAGCGTGATATATAAAAAAATGCAAGGCTTACTCATCAGCTTAACAGCTTAACAGCTCTTCATGGTTCCAAAACGAATGAAAGTCGCTACATTTAACGCCAATTCCATGCGTGCGAGGCTTCCCATCATCCTGGGGTGGCTGGGACGGGAGGCCCCGGATGTCCTCTTTCTTCAGGAGACCAAGGTGCAGGATGGGGATTTTCCGGTTAAGGCGGTGGAGGAGGCCGGTTACCACGCGGTGTTTCGAGGACAGAAATCCTACAACGGGGTGGCCATTCTGAGCAGGTCCCCGTTGACTGAGGTGGAGACCGGGTTCCCTGTTCAGGGCGTGGAGGAGGCGCGATTCATCAGCGGACGTGTGGGGGACATCCAGGTGATCGATGTGTATGTGCCTCAGGGAGTTGAGGCTGGTTCAGACAAGTTCCAGTACAAACTGGCGTGGCTCAAGCATCTTCTCGACCATATCACCGCCCATTATGACCCATCTTCCCGGCTGTTGGTGGCAGGGGACTTTAACGTGGCCATGACCGACAGAGACCTCTTTGACCCCGACGGGTTGAGGGGAGAAGTAGGCTTCCATCCGGACGAGCAGGCCATGCTCCAGGGATTCTTCAACTGGGGGCTGGTGGATATCTTCCGCAAGCACGTCAGAGAGGGGAATCAGTATACCTTCTGGGATTATCGAATTCCCAACGGCTTCAAGCGAAACATGGGATGGCGGATCGACTATATCCTGGGGACGGCGCCCCTGGCCGAAAGGTCCCGGTCGGTCCGAATCGACAGGGAGGCTCGGGCCATGGAAAAGCCCTCCGATCACACCTTTCTGGTGGCGGAATTTGACTGAAAGGACGCTGGATTGCATGAAACTGGAATTTATTGATGCGCGGGACCTGCCGGACGCCTGGTTTCAGTGCGTCTACCGATTGATCGAGACCGGAAGGGAGTATGTGATTGACCGGGGGAGTTTTGCCGGTCAGAAGCGGCTTGAGTTTGATTATGTCACCATTCAGATCCGATATCCCGGCGTGCGGCCTCTGATCCCCGATATTCCTCCGGCCCTCGGCATCCCCAACCCGGTGGCGGATGGGTATCTCGAGGAGTACCTTCCCTACCTCATGACATCGGCCCGGCAACCGGGCGAGGACTATACCTATGGCGAGTATCTGGAACCGCAGATCGCCGAGGTTATACGCATGTACCGGGAAGATGGGTTTGGGACCAACCAGGCCTACATGACAGTCGGCGATCCAAAGGCCATCTATTTAGCGGATCCACCCTGCCTTCGAGGGATCGACACCCGCATCAAGGACGGGAAACTTCATTTTATCGTCTATTTCAGATCGTGGGACCTCTGGAATGGACTCCCGGCAAACCTGGGGGCCATCCAGCTCCTCAAAGAGTATATGGCCTCGAGCATCGGGGTAGAGGACGGCGAGATCATCGCGGCCAGCAAAGGACTCCACCTGTACGACTATGTCTGGGAACTGGCCCAACTGCGGACCATGCGGCGGAAGGAGATTGAAGACTCAGCGTGAGAGCTGCGGATTCCCATCGCTCATCCGCTCACACAGCCTCTTTCCACCCTGATGGACCTTGTTCCCACGCCCTGCGTGGGAAAGGGTCATGCATAGGGAAATCCCCTCCAGAAGGCCTTGTCCTTGTATTGCCAGTCCTTTTGAAACTTCTGGTCATAAAGGTCAGCGAATCGCTCGATCCATCGCCACCAGGTGGTCTTCCCTTTCTGTTCCGCCTCAAGAACATCATCCAGATAGGTGACAATGTCAACCATCCTGTCCTTGGGTACGTAGAGGGCAGCGCCTTCCTGGTGCGATTTTACGGTGTCTTCAGGGGTAAAGGCATGGGCCGTCAACATGATGGCCGTAATCTTTTTCTGGTTGGCGATTTTCAGGAGCTCATAGCCATTCACCCCCATGATGTCCAGAATGGCAATGTCGAAGTTCCCCTCCTCCATTCGTTTTTTTGCCTCTTCAAAGGTGCCGGCAGTGGTGATCTTAGCCGTGGACAGGAGATCCTCCAATGTCTCCAGGACATCCGGTTCATCATCCACGATCAGAATCTGTTTCCCCTTGATCAAGTCCTTCTTCGCCATAGCTTTTTCCTCCTCCAGAGTGTTGACCTATTAACTCTTATAACCCATTTTTCCACAAAGCTCATCAATTTTTTGATCCCTCTGTACAAAAATGAGATTCCGGGGTACACTTGAAGGGACAAATGTGGAGGTGGGAATCAAGCTATCGTTAGACTCAGAAACGTTACACACCGCGCTTAAACGGTTCATGCATACGGATGCATAGGCAAAGAAACCTATGAAAACAGATCTTAAAGGGCTGAATGCCCTCGAAACTGAACAATGGGCCGTGGACAAGGGTCTTGAACCCTACCGGGGGAGGCAGATACGGCACTGGCTTCTGAACAGGCTCGCCCGATCCTGTGACGAGATGCAGAACCTTCCCAAGGAGATACGGGCCCTTGTGATGGAGAAGGCCCTCATTGCGCCGCTCGAGGAGGTGAAGACCTTAATCTCTGAGGACGGCACCCGTAAGTACCTCTTCAGGCTTTACGACGGCCATCTGATCGAATCGGTTCTCATTCCTGAAAGGGACCATCTTACCATCTGCATATCTTCGCAGGCGGGCTGCGCCATGGGTTGCCGGTTCTGCCTGACAGGGAAGGGGGGATTCAAGAGAAACCTCACACCCTCGGAGATCATTGAACAGGTCGTTTTCGTCAAACGATCGCTCAGCGAGCCGGAGAGATTGACCAATATCGTATTTATGGGGATGGGAGAGCCCCTTGCCAATTATGATGCCGTGGTCAAGGTCCTTGGAAATCTGATCGCAGCGGACGGGATGAACTTCTCCCACAGGAAGGTGACCCTCTCCACCTGCGGTCTGGTCCCTGAAATCGAGAGGCTGGGCCGCGATACAACGGTCAATCTGGCGGTGTCGCTGAACGCGGCTGACGACGAGACGCGAAGCAGTCTCATGCCCGTCAACCGCAGATATCCCCTCAGTGATCTCATCCAGGCGTGCAGGGAGTTTCCCCTTCCGAATCGGCGAATGATCACCTTTGAGTATATCCTGATCGATGGCATCAACGATCGAGACGAGGATGCACGGAAGCTGACTGCGGTTCTTTCGGGCCTTCGCGCCAAGATCAACCTCATTCCCTTGAATACTGAGCCAGGCGCCGAGATGTCGCCGCCCCCCATGGAACGGATCCTTCAATTTCAGGAGATCCTGGCCGACCGCCATTTCACGGCCATGATTCGAAAAAGCAAGGGACGAGACATCCGGGCTGCGTGCGGCCAGTTGACAGGGACGTGTGAGCGGGGGTCGGGGGTCTGAGGTCGGAGGTCAGAGGTCGGAGGTCGGAGGTCTGAGGTCGGGAGTCAGCCCTTCCGCTGGCCGCCAAAGCGACCAGTTTGATCAACCAACAAATTGAGTTTGTGGCAAAAATGATGAGCCACAGAACCCACAGAAGGACACAGAAAAGATATAGAATGCCCTTGTCCGTGTGTTTCTGTGTGAGTCTGTGGCAAAGAAAATTAAAGAGCTCTCGTGTTGAACGGGCGGATCTCCGACATCGGACATCGGACATCGGACATCGGACATCCGGTCACGTAGTTTCATACAAGAGGTCGGAGGTCGGAAAGGATTTTATTCCAGTATCGAGTATTCAGCATCACATGAGGAGCTGATGAAGAAATTGAACCCGGACCATATCGCGGCCGTTGCTGCCCGAGTCAATACCTGTCCCTATTTTAAACTCCTCTCCATGGAGATTGTTTCCCTCGGAAACGGCAGTTCTGTTCTGAGAATAGACGTACAACCAAAGCATCTCCAGCCCTATGGGATTGTGCATGGAGGGGTTTACTCGTCCATGATCGATGCCGCCAGTTTCTGGGCCAGCTATACGGAGATTGAAGAAAGCCTTGCGCTGACCACCGTGGAGCTGAAGTTGAATTACCTGGCCCCGGCAACGGATGGTGTTTTCACCGCAGAAGGCAAGGTGGTGAAGACGGGAAAGACCATCTGCCTGAGCGAGGCCCGCATCTCAGACCAGAGGGGCCGCCTCCTGGCCCACGGCACCGCCACAATGATGGTCCTTAAGTCACTGCAGTTGGAAGGGCAGTCAGGCTTTCCTCCCAAGTTCCTGGATTAGGCGGTCTTGGGAGTGGCGCCCAGAAACCCTCGTGCAATCTCCTGCGCCAGGAAGGGGGCGTTTCCGCCGGCGCGGTTGTTGACGATAACGCTAACACGGGTTTCTGCCTCTATGGCCGCCGTGATCATCCGTGTGGTGTCTTTCACCATGCCTGGCGTCTGCATCCCGTCGACCAGCGCATTGAAGGGGTGTGCCCGGGCATAGGCGTCTTCATACCGCACGCCCCTCGGGGTCATCAGGCGGATCACGGCAGTCCTGTTGTTCAGAAACCGCCTTCCTGCCATGGAAAACTGCTTTAACAGGGGAGGGAGCCAGGTCCAGTGGGACAAGACCTGCCCCACCCGGTATCGTTCCATAACCTCAAGGACGGGGCTGGTCAGCAATGCCTCTGTGCGAAGCTCCAGGTGATAGCGGTCATCCGAAGGAATAGACTTGAAAAAGGTGTCCAGGGCAGCAGCCATCTCGGACGGGGAGACTCGGCTGTCCTTTTTTTGGTATTCCTGTTCAAAGACAATGGCGTCGAGCCAGGGGCCCAGTATCTCCAGGGATGGTTCGTAGAACTGCCGGATAAATACCTCCGGGTTCAGATAGTCTGGGTTTTCAACATAATCGCCCCGCCGATAGAAATGTTTTGCAAAGATAATCTGAGGCGCCTTCAGGACCAGTCGGTCCCCAGGGTGAAGGTACTGCCCATAGGTGCGGAGAAGGCGATAGACCCGGGTCGGTTCCCCGCGGCTGTCCCGCAGGGGGGTATAAAAGGTAAAATCGAGTTCAAGGGTCCCGAAGTGCTCAAAATACTCCTGGACCGAGGCCACTGGAAGAACCTCTTCCACAAAGGCTTTGCCCCCGACGGCCTTGGTCCGCCGGGTGATCCCTTCAATCCAGCGCTCCCGCGTATAGACCTGATCAAGCCAGCCGGCATACCGGTCGCTGGCCGTCCCCAAGACCAGGCCGGGATGGAGATCCCGGAAACGAAACGCGTCAATCCCGGCCATATTAACGTTTTCCATTTCCGTTGACCCTTTCAGGCCGGTTCCACCCGGCACGGAACGTATCGGTGCAGCGGCGTGGCCGCAATCCTGTCCCTGTGAAGACTGCGGGTCAACTGGTTGACATTCGCGCCATAGACCCCGCCATCGTATGTCATGCCGAATCCATGGGGGATCATGACCGTACCACGGGCCGGTATGTCCGAGATCCCAACCGGCACCCTGACCCTGGATGCCTCGGTGACGACCCATGCCTCATCGCCATCAGTTATATGGAGGGCCTGCGCGTCTTCCCGGTTCATAAGGAGGGTGCAGACCGGTTTATGGTCATTCCATGCAGGGTCGCGCATAATGGTGTTGGCGTTATAGGGGAAATGCCTCCCTGCCACCAGGACCATCGGAAACGACTCATTTTTGAGGGCCTCCTTCTCTGATTCGGGATCGATCTCCTCCATCCATCCGGCCAACTCCTCGATATACAGGTGGATACACTTATCCGGGGTCCTCAGTTCCTCCAGGTTCCGATCCGGGTCCAATCGGCCGATCAGGATCCCCTCGGGATGATCCAGAAGGCCCTGAAAGAGATCGTCCCCTAAAAACGGCGACACCTCATACCCGGCCCGGGTCAAGGCGTCCACAGCGTGTGGGGGGTACATGAGCATCAGGCCCCAGATAGCGGCAAGGTGGGCGGAATGAATAGATTTCCCGAGGGTGTCAGCCACCACAAAGGGGAGCAGCCGTGCGGCCCCCCGATCCTGCCCGGTGAACTTGAGGAGTTCCAGGGCAAAGGCCTTCCTGTCTCCCTGCGCAGCCTCGTACAGAGGCGCGGGGATGTCCGGCAGAATGCCCAGCTCCTTTGCCAGCCGCAGATAGATCTCCCCCTCCTCCAGAGGCTCTCCCAGGGGCTCGCAGGAGGGATGCCGGAGCTGAAAATGGACCTCAGGGAAGGTGAGGCTGAAAAAGGTTGCGTCCCACTTTTCAAAGGCCGATCTGGCCGGAAGCACATAGTGACTCAGCCGCGCGGTCTCTGTCATGGCGATCTCGATGGTGACCAGCAGATCCAGTTGTCTGAATGCCTGTTCATAGCCAATGGTGTCGGCATAAGACCTGACGGGATTGGACCCGCTGATGATCATAGCCCTGAGCCGATCCTTATTTTCGGACAGGATTTCCTCCGGCACTACATTGGGGGGAAAATACCCCAGGATGGCGGGAATGCCGGTTTCCATGGTTTTCCATGTCCTTGGGTCCCGTTCATCGGAATGAGGCCCCATGGGCATGAGGTGTCCCGCAAACACGTTTCCTCCTGGCGTACCGATACGGCCGGAGATGGCCATCAGGAGCATTTCGAGATAGGAATTGAGCGTGCTCTGCCGATCCATCAGGAGCCCAAGATCGGTCCTCATGGCAGTGGGCTCGGTGGCGTAGATTCGGGCGACTTCCTTGACCTGGTCCACTGCGACCCCGCAGACATCGAGCGCGGCAGCCACATCGAAGCCCTTGAACCACGATGCAATTTTGTCGAACCCAGTCGTGTTGTCTTCGATGTAGATCCTGTCTTCCCACCCCTCCTGAAGGATGATGGCGACCATGGCCTTTAGAAAGAGTGCTGCAGTGCCGATTCGAATCTGGATGTGTTTGTCTGCCCGCTGGGCCGTTTCGCTCCTCAGGGGATCTACCACAATAAGCTGTTTTTTCGGATCGTTCGCAAACTCGTTGATTCGGCTCCTCGCCCGGTTGACGCCCGCATTGCTCACGTAACCGTTCCAGCCGATCACCAGAAAGTTCTTTGCCCGGTCCAGGTCCGGGACCAGATGGAGGTGCTGCCTACCATAGGCCCTGCCGTTGACCCAGAAAAGACCGGTCAGCTCCTGGGCCAGGGGAGAGTAATGGTACTGGGACCCGAGCGATGTGAGAAGGGTCCGGCCGAAACCGGTCTCCATGTGGCTCCCCTGGCCTCCGCCCCCCATGTAGGCCAGAGATCGCGGGCCATGCTCCCTGAGGATCTCCTTCAGTCTCTGGGCAATTTCGGCAATGGCCTGGTCCCAGCCGATCGTCACAAACCGATCCCCTTCCCGCTTGAGCGGATGGGTCAGACGTTCCTTATGGTCCTGATAATGCGCGATTTTAGTCCCCTTCCGGCAGATATATCCCCTGGTCCTCGGATGCGCCTTATCGGGCCTCACCTTCACAATCCGGTTCCCCTCCGTCTGTATCTCCAGACCGCAGTTGTGGTAGCAAAGCGCACAAAAGGTCTTTTTCCATTCGCCCATAGTCGCCTCCCTCGTTTTCCAAATGCTCAGTGTATGCGTTGCCATGCTTTTCTCTTTTCGCATTTATTTCCCAAAAATCAAAAAAAAGCAATATGTGCGAAGGAAAAGTCCGGGAGAGGGGGATCCCTTCATGTCGGGTCCCTCGACAGTCTGGGGAACCTCAGACGCTGGCCCTGGGTTCCCCTCCCCGTTCCCGGTCGAAAAAAAAAGGAGACCTTCAATTTCAAGGTCTCCTTTTTTATGGGTATTGGCTTAATGTTAGAACAGACCGCTCACCTTGCCGGTGTTCACATCCACATCCACGCGCCTGAAGGCAGGATTGGAACCGGTGCCAGGCATCAAGCTGATGGCCCCCGCGCACGGGCAAAGGAACTTGGCGCCCGAGTAGATGAGAACGTCTCGAATGGGGAGAGTCCATCCCTTGGGAACGCCCTTGATGACCGGATCGTGGGTAAGACTGAGATGGGTCTTGACCATCATGGTGGCAAAATCGGCATATTTGGAATCGCTCTCGAGCATCTTGGCCTTGGCCTCTGCCTCGGGGCTCCACGAAACGCCATCTGCACCATAGACCTCTTTGGCGATCAGGTTAACCCGGTCGCGCAGCTTCATCTCGAGCGGATAGAGGAATTTGAAATTGTTCTTCTCGTTGCAGGCATCGATGACCGCATCAGCGAATTCCAGGGCGCCGTCGCCGCCCAATTCCCAGTGTTTGGATTCCGCACACCGGGCCCCGGCTGCCTCTGCTGCCTTCCGTACGACCGCGCACTCGGCATTCGTATCCGTGTAGAAACGGTTGATGCAGACCACCGGGTTGATCCCTGCCTTGCGGATGACGCCGATCATGTGGACCATGTTTTCGCAACCCTTTTCCACCAGACCGATGTTCTCCTTGGTGTAGGCATCGGGAAGGGCAATCCCTGCTACGACCTTGGGGCCGCCGCCGTGCATCTTGAGTGCTCGAATGGTAGTGGTGAGAACCGACACGTGAGGCTTCAGACCGCTGAAGCGGCACTTGACGTTCCAGAATTTTTCAAAGCCGATATCCGCGGCAAATCCGCTCTCGGTCACGTGGTAATCAAAGAGCTTGAGGCCGACCCTGTCCGCGATGATGGAGGACTGACCCACGGCGATGTTGGCAAAGGGGCCGGCATGGACCATGCAGGGGTTGTATTCGGCGGTGCACATGAGGGTGGGGTTGATGGTATTCCGCATGAATGCGGTCATGGCGTTCCCGACCTCGAGGTCGCCGGTGGTCACCGGCTTTCCTGCCTTGTCAAATGCCACGGTGATGTTGTTCAGCCGCTGCTTCAGGTCCGTCAGGTCCCGAATAACGGCAAGGATGGCCATACACTCGGAACCGACAGCGATGCCGAACCTGGATTGCATGGTGAAACCGTCCATACGGCCTCCGAGGCCGATGACGATATTTCTGAGGGACTGGGCGCAGAAATCCATGATCCAGCCCAGTTCCACCCGGGTGGGATCGATGTCGAGACGACGCATGCCGGTGAGCCTCTGAAGCTGCTCGTCATTGTAGTTTCGCTCATGCTGCATACGGGAAGTCATGGCGACCATAGCCAGGTTGTGGGCGTTCATGATGTCGTTGATGTCGCCGGTAAGACCCAGAGAGAACTCGGTCATGGGGATCAGAAGGGAGTTGCCGCCGCCGGCCGCTGTTCCCTTGACGTTCATGGTAGGACCGCCCGAAGGCTGCCGAAGGGCGCCGCCGACGTTCACGCCGCGTTTGCCCAGACCTTCCATCAGACCGCAGGATGTGGTGCTTTTGCCTTCGCCGAGGGGAGTCGGGGTAATGGCTGTCACTTCGATGTATTTTCCATCTGGCTTGTTCTTTAACCTCTCATTGATCTTAAGAAAATCAAGTTTGGCCAGCCTGCCCATCGGCAGCATCTCATCTTTTTGCAGCCCCAGTTTTTCTCTCCACTCATCGGGCGTCGGCATGTTCTTTTCTGCGGCTTCGGAAATCTGCCAGTCCGCCATCTCTACTGCGTTGTAAGCCATGTTGTTCATCCTCCTTGTAAAATGATGTTGTTTTGGTTCGGGATCTGAGCCCTCACCGTGTTGCTATACAAAATGCCTCTTCCGCAATTTTTCTGAAGAATGCCCTCCGTATCATAAAAAAAAGGGGTCGTCAAGCAATCTTGTGAAATTTTGAACTTTCTCTTGATCGAAGGCTGTCTCTTGGCTATTATCCTCAAAGAGAGCCCCCTCGCTGCCACAAAGAATGCCAGACGGGGCGGAAAGCATTATTCCTTCAGTTACAGGACGTCGAAAAGAAAAATGAAGACGATTCGACAGCAACTGATCGAGACCCTGATGGAAAGGGAAATGACCGCTATCGATCTTTCCCAGGAAGTGGGCATTCAGGAAAAAGAGGTCTACGCGCATCTCCCCCATATTGCACGCTCTGTTGCATCCCAGGGGAATAAACTCGTTGTGGAACTGCCCCGGTGCCTGAAATGCGGGTTTGTCTTTGAAGGGCGCAAACGCTTTACACGCCCGGGCCGCTGCCCGAAGTGCCGGGAGACCCATATTCAAAGCCCATCGTACACGATTCGAAGCCGATGAGGTCTCATGCGGTATAAATCCCCAACCAAAGATATTTTAAATGTTAGATTTGCTGTCACTAAACGGTTTGAAGTTTCAGGGGGAAACCCCATATGCCGGCAGCGGGCGCAACCGAGCACCGAAGCCTGTATTGTTGTGCAACACCATGAATTGAAAACGTTATCTATGATAAGAGATGTATTTTCAGAAT
>CAYLJZ010000066.1:0-15543 GCA_964384085.1 uncultured Desulfobacteraceae bacterium | reverse complement strand
TTGAAAGTGTGAATCAAATCCAATAGTTTCAGTTATCGATAATCCGATCGAAAACGAGGACAAGATTTAGATTCATTGAAAGTATAGTCTGAAAGACCCTGAGACTCAAGTGGCATCGCGTCAAAAAGTTTCTGAAGAGAGTTGAGCTGACGGCAGGCATAAACCCCGTTGAACTGGTGAGGGTCCTTGAAAATATCAGGGGATTGTCATAAGATCCATTACACAGTCAATCCATTTCAAATGCTTTTCAAAGATGGATATCTTTTTTGTCGTGTCGCTGAAGACGCCCGGGGCAGAGAAATTGATGAAACGTATGGAAACAGCCTATCAGGCACTCAAGGCGGATGAAAAATCGTCAGATATTCCGAATTCCACGAAACCTGATGGCAATACTCAAGGGAAATGACGCTCCACATCTCTCCTGCCATCATCATGCGGACCTGGGAGTTCGGCGAGAGCGACCTGATGGTCAGCTTTTTTACCGCAGAGGGGGGCCGTCTCAAGGGGGTCGCCAAAGGGGCTCGGAAAAGCCGGCATCGGTTTGCCAATTGCCTCGACCTGTTCTGCCTGACCCGCCTTGAGTATGAGCGGCGCAGGGAAGAAGGTCTTTATTTTATCCATTCCGGCAAACTGATTCATGCCTTCCCCGGCCTGAGGACGGATTTCCTGGCGTTGTCTCTGGCGAGCTACATGATCGAGCTGACGGAAATTCTTTTTCCAGTGGGGGTCGGCGCGAAGCGGATGTTCGACCTGCTGCATGCCGCATTTTCCGCCCTCGACGACGAAAAACAGATCGATCCTTTTCGTATTCTCTTCGAGGCCAAGGCCATGGCCCTTGGCGGTTATGCAATCGACCTCAGCAGGTGTTGCGTCTGCGGAAGGATCTACCAGGGCGAAGGGCGGGCGGTCTTTAAAGAGGGGAGCGGGGGCATCGCCTGTCTGAAGTGCGCTAAGGAGTCCGGAACCTCTCCAGGTCTCGGTCCCGCGACAGTAAAGACGCTGAATGAGATCCAGTCAACCGCGTGGAACGCACTCCAGGTCCAGGGTCTCAGTAAAGAGATGATCCGAGAGATCAAACCGGTCTTGAAACGGCATCTCGACTATCGGATCGGACAGCGGCTCAAAACTGCCCAATATCTGGATGGACCCACCTGACAGCCTTACATGCTGCTCCGATGGTCTTGACAGGCGCAACCCGGCCTGGCCGCAACCAAAAACTGTTCTGAGCTTAACCATTTTCGTTTTTGTTGTGACAGAGTGAAAAGGAGGTCCTCTATATGACTCGATCTATCAGGATCCTTGGTGGGGCAGCATCGGTGCTCCTATTGGGACAGATCTGCCCTCAGGCCCTTTTCGCGCAGCCTTTGGGGATCGGCGCATCACAGGCGGCAGCACAACCTCAATATGGGGTCTTATCCGCACCGAACGGCAGATTTGTCTTTGGCCAGATATCCAGCTCAAGCAAGGATCAGTTTATGCTGGATACCGCAACCGGCCGGCTGTGGCGTATGGGAGAGAGCGGAAAGGTCGGGACCTTTCTGAAGGCCATTCCCTATCTCGACGCGGCAGGGGAGAGCACCTTCCTGCCGAATAACGCCTCGAATTCCGGGCAGAAGAAACCTCAGAAAAAGTAGAGGTCCCGGGAGATTCGAAAATGGAAGTACTGGACCCTATTCCGATAGATCTGGAGCCCACAGCTGTCGAGGAAGAACTCCGGGTGAGAAAGACGGGGGCGTGGGGGCCGTTTCAGACTGCCTTTGAGATCGTCAGGGATAGTATTCATGCCAGGGCTGGCTATGCGATTCACTATGTAGACGCAAGGTTCGACGACGGGGTTGTGATTGACGGCATTCGGTTCGGGAGCCGGGTTTTGTCCATAAACCTGCAACATGTGGGGCGCGTTTTCCCTTATGTCGTAACCATAGGGGCTGTTCTGGAGGAGCGAATCGACGCGGCGAAAGACCTCCTGTCGAAGTACTATCTGGACGCCATTGGAAATCTGGCCCTGATACAGGCGAGGACGTATCTGGAGGAAGTGATCCGTTCCAGGTTTGCCCTGAACGGGCTGTCGTTCATGAGCCCCGGCTCGTTGAAGGACTGGCCTATTGAGGAGCAGAGGCGGCTTTTTTCGCTGCTCGAAGGCATCGAGCAGTCCACGGGCGTGCGATTGACTGAGAGGTGTCTCATGATACCGAAAAAATCGGTGTCTGGCATCTATTTCCCTTCAGAAACGACCTTCTACAACTGCCAGTTGTGCCCACGGAGCAGGTGCGTGGGGAGGAAGGCCGCATATAGCGAGGGGTTGGCGCGGGAATATGGCATCCCGGAAAAAGAGGGCCGCTCCTGAGCGAAGGTGCGGCGATGGACACGCTTCTGGGTGATCTGTCATTGCTGCCCGTTATCTGATCATCGCGTCACATCCAGCGTGAGCCTGGATTCGACAGTTTGTTCCCCCTCATTTTCTGCTGCCGCAGGCTCGATAGCAATGAGCCGTTCCTCACCCACCTTCTTTGTTGCCACAAGTGCGTCCTTGACAGCCTTCGCCCTGGCCTGGCCCAGATGCTTTAGCTCCGCCTCGGTGACCGGATGTGCATCGATCACTTTTTGAAGGAGTGAGGTGTAAAGCTCGCGGGTCATGTCTGCAGGAAGAGATAGGGGCACCCCTTTTTCCTCTTTTTTAACGGCTTCGGCCGCCCGCTTCAAGGCCCCTTTCCGGGCGGCCTCAAGGACCTGCGGCGAGATACGTTCCCTCACCAGATCTTCAATGGCCTTTTGGGTCAGCGGATCGTTCACGTCCACAGGTTCCGGCGCTTCGTCGGGAGCGATCGCTTTTCCGATTTTTTTGGCAATCTCCTGCCTGATGGCAAAAGATTTCAATGCGGCCCCATCGCCAACTGGATCATAGCCTCCCTGGATCTTCAGCGTTAACTGAGGACGCCTGGCAAGGGCCTCTGACAGGTTTTTCACCTTTTCCTCCTCTGGCGGCGACAATACGGTCTTTCCCGTATCGAACTCGATGACATCGAGTTTTTCATCCTCGACGCCAAGGAGGGAACTTAAGGCCCTGAAGGGGGCGGTAATGATCTTTTTAAAGAGATTCAACAGGGCTTTCCAAATGAGATGACTGTAGGTGAACTGGGGATCGTCAAGGTTGCCGGAGACGGGAAGTCCGATGTCGATCCGATCGTCGCTGTCCCTCAGGAGGGCAAGGGCGAGGTCCAGCGGAAGGTCCGGCGCATCAGGGTTATCCACCTTCTCGCCCAGAGTGAGCTTGTCCAGAATGATCTGGTTTTCCCCCTTGAGTTCGCTGTTGTTGATCCGGTAGCGGAGATCAAGGGAAAGCTTTCCTGAAGCGATTCTGTACCCTGCGAATTTGGCCGAATAGGGGGTCAGATTGGTCATTTCCACATTGCGAAAGATCATGGATATGTCTGTGAAACGCTTTACATTGAATGGCTCGAGTTGTCCCTTGATCCTGGAGGTCCCATAGGCATCGACCCTTCCGTTCAGTTCTACCTGTGTCCGCTCCCCTTCCTTTGTGGAAAGTCCGACAATGGCCCCTTTCAGTTCACGAATCTTAGCAGCGAATTGTGGGGTTAGGCTCAGATCTGCAAAATCAAGCCCGCCTTTATCGATCTGGATTTTCTTGACATTCACCGGGAAACTGCCGGGAGGTTGTCCCTTAGAAGCCGGTTTAATCTCTTCAGCCTTTTCCTTCGAAGGACGCAAGACCTTTTTCAGACTCACGCTTTGGTCTTCATAAATGATCAATTTGCCGAAGGGCTCTTCCAGACGAACCTCTCCTACCTCCAGCCTGTCGGGCCCCAGACTCAACGTTATGCCGTTCATCTTCATTTCTTTCCAGGAAAGAAAGCGCTGATCTGTGGCAGACTCTGACACGAGGAGGTTATGGACGGTCACATCGCCGGAAAATTTTGTGGAAGGACCATTTTTACCCTGCATGCGATTCACTTTCCCCCCCAGGGACAAGGTCCCCGAGTCGAGGGTGAGAAAGGCGACCTGTGCGAGATACGGCTGAACAGGGATCAGGGTCAGATTCGATACCTGGACGCTCGCCTCAGCGCTCTTTTCCTCAAGTCCGAAGCGACCCTTGGCCGTTACGCTTCCTCCCTGCCGCAGGGTAAGGGACGCCTCGAAGGGGAGAGGGGCCTTGAAGTCGCTTTTAATGTTCGAAACCTTGAGGGTGAGATTGTCAACGTCCAGGCTTTGGGCGGGGGAAAAGCCCTGATCGGTAAAGGCGACGCCGAACCCGGTCATCTCCGCTGAACCGACGGCAATGGCCCATGGTTTCATCTCTTCCTTTGCCTCTTCGGCAATAGCTGTGACTTCCTTCTGGATCTTGCCTTTTCCGACGCCGCCGAGCACCCTGGCCAGGTTGAGGGTCCCTTCCTTTTCTTTCAGCACCCTCGCATCTCCGCCCTCGACCGCTACCCTCTCCGCGTCCAGTTGCCGGGCATCGAGATCCACACGTATCCCCTGTACGGAGAGTTTTTTGAGATGGATGAGAGGATCACCCTGCGCGATTTCCTTCAGCGACACGTCTGAGAACGCGATGTCCGCATCCTCTACAATGGCCTGAGTTTTTTCAGGTCCATAGGACAGACGTGCTTTCAGTTTCATGCCAAGGCCCGCTGTCCCTATTTCAGTGGGATAGGCCCGGCTTCGATCGATATACTTCACGGAGAGGGCGTCAAGGCTGACGCTTTTGAAATCGATCTGCCAGGGAGGCTGTTCCGATCCTTCCGTTTTAACTGCAACTGATTTCGCCTTAGCGTCGACGGCCATGACTTCCTGAAAATTTAATCGCCCTTGCTCATTGACGGTTGCCGCCACGCTCCCATGGGAGAGAGCCAGATGGCCGACGGAAAACTCCCGCGATGACAGATCGAAACGGCCCTCATCCAACCGGATGGTATCCATAGTGAATATCGGTCCTTCTACCCCGGGACTTGTCAGGGAAAGCCCTGATGTGTGAACCTTTATAGCGTCGATAAGGAGGGTATTGGACCGATTAGCGTGCGCAAAACGGTATTTTGCGCTGAAATCCACCTTTCCCTTCGGCCTTTCCAGGCGAATCTCATCCTGGAGAAATTCCCAGACAGTGGCCACGTTGAAATCCGTCACTTCTATGTCGCCCTCGGACCAGAGGGGGTGGGTAGACATTTCCCCGGCCCATCGAAGTTTCGCTCCGTGAGGGAGGGTTGCCTCGAAGGAGTGGGTGCCTTTCTTGTCAGGGAGGGTGGTGAAGTTTTTGACGTCGAGATGGAGAGGCTCGAGGGTTACGCTGGCATCGGTAGGGTCGGAGAGATCGGTAAACAGGAGTCGACCCTGGCTGAACGCAATGTGCTCTATGATAAGGGGCGGCGGGGCCTTATCTTTCTCACCCTTTTCCGCGCTGTCGGTCTCGGTTTTATTTTCCCCCTTGGGAATTCGATCTACAACATCGATGAGGTTGACCCGGCCGTCCTCCATAACCTGGATGTGGACAGACGGTTTTTCCAGCCGGACATCGGCAAACGTGAAAGCCCATCGCCACAGGCTGGAAACCTGAAAATTGATGAAAAGGTCCTGGAATGCAATCAGAGGGGAGCCGCTCAGCTCCTTGAGATCAAAATTTTTTATCTCCAAGGTAAGGGCGTACGGGTTCAGCCGGACTTCTTCAATGGCCAGACTACACCGGAGCTTCTCATCGGCGAATCGCGTAGCGTAGCGCTGAATAAGGTAAGGCGCCAAGAAAAACCCTGTCAGGGTATAGGCAACCACAATGGCGACGGGGATCAGGAAGGTCTTGCTGAGGAGAAACCTTACTGTCCAATGCCGCTGTTTCGATTTGGTTTCTGGAGCGTCCATGGTTATCTCCTTTGCCGTTTGAGAATCAGTGAATGACTGGCGATGGAGAGCACCCGGTTTCGTGGCTGTTTTCCTGCCGCAAGTGGGCAGGAAACGGTTCGGAACACGGTTTCCTCACACAAAGCCGCACACCCTGCGAGGAGATCGGGGATATTGGGTTGAGAGCTGGTTGCATCCGGCAGAACATTCGCTGCTGGATAACAGACAGCCTAAAATAAAGATTCCGGGGTGTCAAGGAGATTTCAGAGGTCTTAGGCGGCGGGATTATTCTTACATCTTGAAGGGTTGACGCGGCGTTTTCCCCTTGCCCCGGGATGCACTCCTGTCGTATTTATACTACCTTCCGGTGCACACACAGACATTCGGCTGAGAAAAAGGAGAAACATCACATGGAGACATGGCCAAATCTGGGAGATCAATTGAGGCGACTGGTAAATCCGGGCACTTTTCCGGTGGCAATCACATTCCTCAAAGGCGAAGGAGACATCCCTCGAAACTCAAAACGACCGCTTCGGGACCTGGGCGTCAGACTGGCCCCCTGCCAGGGATCTGCCATGGCTCGCAGGTACGGGTGGACCGTGGCCTTTACCAGGGAGGATGTAGGGTGCGCCATTGCGGCCCACACATACGGCTGGGAGCGGGTGCCCGATGAGAAGGGGCCTGTCCATTTCCTTACCGTGATGAACTATGCGTCCGATGAAGCTGCGGCAGCCAAGGTTTTGGCAGGGTTCCTCACATTGGATTTGGGTCATGATCCGATCGTGCTCTATTCTCCCTTGGAACGGACGAAGATTGCCCCCGACGTGGTCCTTCTCTATGTAAACCCTGCGCAATTGATGCGGCTCATTCATGGGATCACCTACCATGAAGGGAGACCCATTGAGAGCAGTTTTTCCGGCAGGGCCGCCTCGTGTACGGAAGGCGTGCTCGGCGCATATCTGGATCAGGCGCCCAAGGTCGTTGTGCCCGGAAACGGCGACCGGGTTTGGGCCGCCTGTCAGGACCACGAGATGATCATGGCGGTTCCCGGGGCTCAGTTGAAAGGGCTTGTGGAGGGCCTTGAGAAAACGCACCAGACAGGGATCCGCTATCCGATCCCCTCATATCTTCGGTATCAGCCCGAGGTCGGGTTTACCATCCCCCTGTCCGACATCTTCAAGCCTGAAGAGGCCGACAAGTTGTCCAGGCGGAAGGGTTCCTGATTGAGGTAGGATCGGACGCGCGTTAGTGAATGCCGGGTTTTCGACCTTCATTTAGAACGTATAGGAGAGGGTAATGGACCCATATCTCTCATGATTTTTCTGGGTCTTAAACCCTTTGGTCTGGTAAACCTGCATAAAGGTGAGTTTGAACCGGTAGACGATCAGGCCCACGCCGGCCATGAGGGCGCCTACAAAGGGCTCTTTGTCCACGCTGTGGCTGTTCCGAAAGGTGTTGCCGTCCAGCGTCATATTTCGAAGCACGCATTGTCCGTCCACCCCCATGAAGGCATGGATGCCCCACCTGCGGAGCAGTGGAAAAAACCGGGGATCCTGCTCATCCATGGGCGCGTTGGTATCGGAGCCTGGTCGGATCAGGCTCGTGCCGAAATCATTGGGGAGATTCCACCCGAACCGGACCTGTGCCCCGACGTGGGCGCCGATGTACAGGTTTCCCAGACCGGCGCCCATATTGGGTATAAGATCATAACCCCATCCAGTGCCCGGAGCCGATTGAAGCATCTTGGTCCTGTGTTCAAAAAAAAGATTCAAAACCGGCTCATCCCCGATCTGATGGTCCCAGCCCTGCGGGATATGATCCCCTTTCCATCGATGAATCGTCTTTTGAACATCTTCGGCATAGGAGTGCCGACCGGCCATTCCCAACATGATTTCCCAGGTGTTCATTTGATGCACATTCTTGCCCATCAACTGCATGTCAAGATACAGCACCCCTGCATAGGGGCGGTCATCCTTGATCAACTGTTTCGATTCGGTGTCCTGAGGGGTATACATGTTCTGACCGAGCGACAGGGATACGGAGCGCTGGAATTCAGGATTTTTTGTAAAGGGGAGCCATCCGATGAGTGAATAGGCCCCTGAGCCCAGGGTGGAGGTATCCCGGCAGGTTTCCAGGTTTGGCGATGTCCACGACAATCTCACCCCGTTGGTGTACAGGTAATCGGTGCCGAAAAAGGTGTCGTTTTCAAAATAAAGGGTGAGGGTCTGCGCGTCTCTGGCCGTGAGCTCTCCGGCCATGGGCGGGGTAGACGCCAGACCAAGAAGGGCCACAAGAGATACCGCCCAGATCAATCTTGGAACATTTAAATGGTAGATCATCTTCATCGATTCAGGATGGTTCTCTTCATTCTGGATTTTTTAGGTGCGGCTTGCTTCCATTTTCCCCTGTCGGTCGGCTTCCGAGCAACTGCCTTTTGGGCCCGGTCGGCACTCAAAAGACCTTTGAGGCTGTCCTCCCCGGCAAATTTCTGCCAAATGACGACACCCGGCACAACAAAAATCAGCACCCCTACGATTCGGGTCCCCCATTTCTCCCATTGTTTGGTCATCACGCTCTTTGCATCGTTTCATGCACACAATGCGGTTTGAGTTATTACATATCATCTCAATAAATAGGGGTAACGCTCTTCTGAAGTTGATTCAGGTACATTTTTTTTAAAGGTCGTTCGATTTTTCGTAAGCGTTCACAGGTTCCGGGTTTCGGGTTCCAGGTTGAGGGCAAAAGCAACAATCCCGCTTCAGCGGGAATTCGAACCTGGCACAGGATCTATTTGGCAATAAGCGGCTATTCGAGGGCCAATTCCGTGGCTGGAAGTGACGAATGCGGGCTCGCTGATGGCATATCGATCTTCAAACAGGGATGGAAGGAAGCGAGATACAACCCTAAATCCCGCTTCAGCGGGAAACCTTTGAACCCGTGAACGGTTACGGTTTACTTCCCCCGTGTCATGAGACGCTGAGCTGCAGCAACCACCTTTTCCGGACTCGGCTTGTAAAACGCTTCCTGGGGCGGCGACACCGGCACTGGAATGTCCGGGGCTGCAATCCGCAGGATGGGAGCCTTGAGGACATCAAAGGTCTCTTCAGCGGCAATCGCCGCGATTTCCGCGCCGTATCCGCAGAACCGGGTGGCGTCATGCAGCACCATCAGGCGGCCGGTTTTCCGGACCGAATCCAGCAATCCGTCTTTATCCAGGGGCACCAGGGTGCGCAGGTCGATAATTTCAAGGGAAATGCCGGCTTCGGCCAGGATGGCCGCCGCCTGAAGGGCCGTATAGACGGCCCCGCCATAGGTGACCAGGGTACAATCTGCGCCCTTTCGGACGACTTTGGCTTTTCCGAAAGGGATGCGTACATTCCCTTCCGGTACTTCACCCTGCATCCAGTAGAGCATCATCTCTTCCACAAACACCACCGGATTGGGATCGAATATGGCGCTCAGGAGCAACCCCTTGGCATCGGCCGGGCTACTCGGAAACACGAGTTTGAGTCCCGGGCTGTGGGCGATCCAAGCTTCCAGGTTATGGGAATGCTGGCAACCGGCCCCGAAATTGACGCCGGCCTTGACCCGGACTGTCATGGGGAATGCGCTCCGGCCGCCGCTTAGGTAGCGAAGCTTGGCGGCGTGATTTACCAGCATGTCGGAGGCCAGGGTCATAAACGGAAAAAACATGATCTCCACAACGGGTTTTAATCCCATGGCGGAAGCCCCCACCGCCAGACCGGCAATGGCGGCTTCACTGACCGGGGTATCCTTGACCCGGCGGGAGCCATATTTGTCCAGCAGGCCAAAGGTGGGAAGATTCGGGTCCAGATGAATCGACGTGCCGATGCCTTCGCCGGCCAGGAAAACAGTTTCATCCGAAGATAAGGCCAAATCCAGGGCCTGCTGCAGGGCCTGGCCGTATGAAATCATTGCCATTCAAAACCTCCTTTGGGATTGATGACTCCCTGTCTCGCCGAAGCGTTATGGGGAATGGGTTTTCTTTTACGGTTCCAAAAAATCACATTACAGCGCCCACAGGTCTTCTAGTGCGGCTGTAGGTGCCGGAAACGGACTTTCATCGCCGAATGCAACGGCGGCATCTACGACCGCGGCCATTTCCGCATCGATGGCGTCACACTGGGCCAGCGACAAGATGCCCCCGGTCGTCAGGCGTTCCCGCAGTCGCCGGACCGGGCAGCGTCCGGCCCAATTTTCCAGCACGGCCTTATCCATATAATGCCCATGATCATGTTCCCCATGTCCCCGCATGCGGTAGGTAACGGCCTCGATCAGGGCCGGGCCTTTGCCGCTGCGGCAATGGTCCGCCATTTTCAGCGACAGACTGTAGACGGCTTCGGCGTCGTTACCATCCACGGCTTCTCCGGGTATGTCATAAGCGGCCGCACGTTTGACGATTTGCTCGACACACGAATGGTCGGCCAGACATTGGGCGCCTGCCCAGCAATTGTTTTCACAAACAAAGAGTACGGGAAGTTTCCACAGGGAAGCCATGTTCATGGCTTCATGAACACTGCCTTCAGCAGCGGCGCCATCTCCGTAAAATACCACCGTAATATGCGGCAGCCCCTGATATTGCTGAGCAAATGCCGCGCCCATCCCCAGGGGCGGCGACGCGCCTACGATGGTTGACGTCATGATGGCGTGGACTTCCGGAACGGAGAGATGCAAGGTGCCGGCCTTTCCCTTGCTGACGCCCGTGACCTTGGTCATAATTTCGGCCATCAGGCGTTTCGGGTCCGCGCCTTTGGCCAGCAAATGGCCATGACTGCGATGATTGGAGACGATCACATCATCGGCTTGAAGCGCTTTGACGACACCCACAGCCACGGCTTCTTGACCGACAGCAAGGATCTGCATCCCCACCACCCGGGCTTTTTCCCGGGCGAGTTCAATCAGTTTTTCTTCAAATTTACGGATGAGCACCATGCCGGCATAAAGCTCCCGCCGGATTCCAGGGTCTAAAACGTCTCTGTTCATATTCCGGTTCTCCTGTTTAATTTTTTCCAGATTATCAGCCCATCTGGAAAGGATACTCCATATTTTAAATTTTAGGTGAGGTGAGGTGAGGTGAGGTGAGGTGAGGTGAGGTGAGGTGATAAGGACTCGCTTTTTTGGGGAAGAAACATAACGGAAACGGGCTTGGGTGTCAAGGGAAATGTGACCGCAGGATATTGTGGTCGGGACAAGGCGCCACAATAGGGGAGACTGAGTTCAGGGCGGGTCTGGATATGGTGAGCGTGTCATGCGCCCCTATGACGCAGGAAGGGCTGAAAATGGGGAAAAGTTGAGCGCAGCGAACCCTTGAACCCAACTCTCATTTTCCAAAAATCAGGCAGCGTATGTCTCTGGATACTGAGGGTCCACATAAAGCCAATTATCGGATAAGGGCAGCTGGGACACGGAATAGTCGATGCGGTATTCGGAGGGCTTTGGCGGCCCGGTTGCCTTTGGCGGCGGCCTTTGAAAAAATGAGTCCAGCGTGAGCCCCAAATTAGGACTCTAAGGCCGACAGTCTGCTATGGTTCAAAAAAGCAATTTCCCATCATCTTTCCTATCATCTCATCTGCGTTTGCCGTGAGAAAATAGAACCGCATTTTTTCTCCAGCTTCATTACCCAGACAAAAAACACCGGGACAAAAAAGGTGGCAAGGAAGGTTGCTGCCAACATACCGCCGATGACGCCCGTACCGATCGAGTGGCGGCTGTTGGCGCCGGCACCTGAACTGATGGCGAGTGGCAGCACACCGATAATAAAAGTCAGTGAAGTCATCAAGATCGGCCGGAAACGCAATTTGGCGGCTTCAATAGCGGCTTCAACAAGACCAACGCCGTCCTGCACCCTTAGTGCTGCAAATTCGACGATCAGGATGGCGTTCTTGGCGGCTAGGCCCACCAGCGTCACCAATCCGATTTGCAGATAAACATCGTTATATAAACCACGCATCCAAACGGCCGCAAAGGCGCCGAAGGCAGCGAAGGGCACCGATAAAATGACCGCCAACGGCAGCGTCAGACTCTCATACTGGGCTGCAAGAATCAGAAACACCATCAACATCGCCAGAATATAAAGCCATGCAGTGTCTTTCTTGGTCTCCTTCTCCAGATAGGATTGCCCGGCCCAGGCCAGCGTATAACCTTCGGGCAGATTTTCTCGCGCCAGTTGTTCCATAAGTTCCAGCGCCTGTCCCGAACTGTAGCCGGGCGAGGGCGCTCCCATAATGCGCGCGGCGGGAAAGACATTAAAGCGCTCTACAATATCGGGTCCGGTAATGATCTTGGCGGAGGCGATCGCCGTCAACGGGATCGGGCGCCCGTTTTTGCTGCGCATATAGACATGGCTCAGATCTTTCAGGTGCGTCCGATGCCGGGCATCGGACTGCATCTGCACCTGGTAAACGCGGCCGAGCATGTTAAAGTCGTTCACGTAATAAGCGCCGAAGGTGCTTTGGAGAATATCAAACACCTCGTCGACATCAACCCCCAGCAACTTGGCCTGCTCGCGATTCACGGTGAGATGAACCTGCGGAACCTGGGCCGTAAACGACGTTAAAACACCCATAAGCTCAGGTCGCTCGGCAGCAGCAGCGAGCAGCTTTGCAGCCGCCGCTTCCAGGGCCTTGTAGTCGGTCCCCATACGGGACTGCACAAAGCCCTCAAATCCGCCGACCGTGGAAAGGCCTTCAATCGGCGGCGGATTTGCGCCATACACCAGTGCATCTTTGATCGAGCCGCCAAATTCGTTGAGTTCCTCCACAATGGACCAGGACGACAACGCCTTATCCTTGCGTTCATTCCAGTGTTTGAAACTGATAAATCCAAAAGCGCTCGAGGTGCGCGGCATCCAGGCATACGGGTCCAAACCGGCAAAAATGACGACTTCTAATGTCGCTGGATGGTCTTTGAAGTGAGTCTCTATTTGATTCGTGACGGCTTCCGTGCGCTTGAGTGATGCCGCGGGCGGCAAAAACGGCAAGGCAACCACGTAACCCTGGTCTTCGTCCGGAACCAGAGCGGTAGGGAGACTCTGGTTCAGACCGTACGTAGCGGCAAGAAGACACAATATCAAACCCAGCGAAAGCAGTCCGTGACGCACGAAAAAGCCGACGCCGGTAGCGTAGCGCAGGGTCATGCGTTCAAACCACAAGCGGTACTTCTCGCCCAGGCGCGTGTGGGTATGGCTATTGGGTTTGAGCAGCAGCGCACAGAGGGCCGGCGTCAAGGTCAGCGCGACAAAACCGGAGATGATCACCGACATGGAAATCGTAATGGCGAACTGACGATACATCTCCCCCACCAGCCCACCCAGAAACGCCACAGGCAGAAATACGGCGGTATACACCAGTACAATCGCAATAACCGGTTTTGTCATTTCTTGCATGGCCAGGCGCGTGGCATCTTTTGCGTTAAGTCTTTCAACGCGCATATGGCGCTCAACATTTTCCAAAATAATAATGGCATCGTCCACTACCGTTCCGATCGATAGCACCATGGCAAACAAAGTGGCTAGATTGATGTTGGCTCCAAAGGCATAGATCCCCGCCATCGCACCGATAAGAGAGACGGGCGCGGCCAGACAGGGGATCAAGGTCGCCCGCCAGTTCTGCAGGAAGAGAAACACCACGAGAAAAACCAGAGCCACGGCTTCCAGCAAGGTCTTGACGACCTCCTTGATGGACACGCGTACAAACCAATTGGTATCCCATACGTCTTGCCAGCGCAAGCCCGGGGGAAACTTGTCATCCAGCGCATTCATCGTGGCAATGACTCGATCCCCAATTTCCAGAACATTCGCGCCTGGCTGCGGAAATATCCCAATGCATGCCGCGGGTTTTCCACTCTGAGTGGTCGTCATACTGTAATCCTTGCTCCCGAGCTCGACACGGGCAACATCCTTGAGATAGACGACAGTGCCTTTGGAATCGCATTTAACGACGATTTTTTCAAACTCTGCTGGTGTCGACAGCCGGCCCTGAGCCGTAATACTCATGGTCAGATCAACTTGCTCGGTTGTCGGATCATCACCGATCCGGCCCGTGGCAAATTGCGCATTTTGCTCATTGATCGCACGCGCCACATCTTTGGGCGTGAGATTCATCTGAGCGAGTTTGTCCGGGTGGAGCCAGATGCGCATGGCATACTCTCTGGAGCCGAAGGCATCAACGGAAGCGATGCCGGGCAAACGCCGCAGCTCTTCAGCGATATTGATCATCGTATAATTCGAGATAAATGCAGGATCATAGCGCCCATCCGGGGAATCCACCGTAATATACATCACCGGCGTCCAGTTCATTTTGTGTACGACGACACCCTGCCGCCGCACGGCTTCCGGCAGCAGCGGCAAGGCGGCCTGCACCCGGTTTTGCACATTGATGACCGCCAGATCGGGATCGGTGCCGACGGCGAAGGTGGTCACAATGGAACATGCGCCGTTGGCTGAAGATCCGGAACGGATGAACATCATGCCTTCCGTGCCGTTGATCTGTTGTTCGAGGGGCGAAGCCACCGTATCCGCAATGACCTCGGGGGTTGCGCCAGGATAGCTGGTCACGACCTCGATCATCGGCGGCAGGATATCCGGATATAAAGACACAGGCAATACGTGGAATGAAACTAATCCTGCAATCAGAATAAAAGCAGACAGGACACAAGCGAAAATCGGCCGGTCAATGAAGTGACGGGAGATCATGGGGCATCTCCTTTCACATCTTTCGGCTTGGATTCCGAGGAGGCGTCGGCTGGCTTTACCGCTGCATCCGGTATCACCTTGAGAATGCCGTCAATGACGATGCGATCCCCTGCCGTCAGCCCAGCCGCGATCTCCACCAGATTGCCGCGGTTGGGGCCCAGTCTCACGGGTCGTAGTTTTGGGATATTCTTATCGTCAAGTATCCAAACAAAAGGGCCTTCCGAACCGAACATCACCGCACGCGAGGGAATATTGACGGCCGGCGCCGACATGACACCTTCGATGCGCACACGAACATACTGTCCCGGAGAAAGGTTGCAACCGACCTTCTTCGCCTGATTATTTCCCCTGTTGTCGAGCACCGCACGGACATCTACCGTAGACGTATCTACAGATATACGCGAATCGATGAATTCAATCCTGGCCGCTTCCGGGATCTCGGCTCCGCTGCCGACAATGAGTCGCACGCGAACCGCTTCGGGATTTAGAGCCAGGGCAGTACGTACCTGGCTCGCTTCGTCTTCCGGCATGGAAAAATCCACATAGAGACGATCGTCCTGGGTAATCGTCGTCAGCAAACTCGATTCCGTGCCCGCTTGTACCAGGCTTCCCTCGGAGCGAACCTCACAACTCGTGAACCCGAAAATAGGCGCCGTCACCCGCGTATATTCGAGGTCCAGCTTTGTACGTCTCAGACTGGCCTGTGCCGCTTCCACCGAGGCCTTTGCTGCCTCATAGCGGGTATCAGCGGTGTCATATTCGTGTTGAGCAACGACTTGTTTGGCATTTAGAGATGCCATACGATCGCGCAGTAGTTTGGCCTCATTGAGCTGAGCCTGGGCAACGGCAAGTTGAGATCTGGCGCGTTCAACTTCAGCGGCAAAAGGGGCAGGATCGATCTCGAATAGTAGATGACCTGCCTCAACATAACTCCAGCTTAAGCCCCACGCTATGCGTGGGAGAACGGAATAGGCAGAGCC
>CAYLJZ010000065.1:13631-15580 GCA_964384085.1 uncultured Desulfobacteraceae bacterium | reverse complement strand
AATTTTGATGGGGCCTTGCTTCTGCCCGAAGACGGACACATCGATGTCAACGAATTGTTGTGGGGTTATCTCAAGCAGGCCCGGAATCGGGGGGCGCAGCTTCGATGCAATGAAGAGGTCGTGAACATAGCGGTGGAGCAGGGGAGATGCGTTGGCGTGACGACGAGTTCCGGGGTCTATCGTTCGCGATGGGTTATCAATGCGGCAGGGGCCTGGGCCGGCAAGATCAGGGGGTTGATCGGCCCTTCTCCGGTTCAACTGACCCCCTGCCGCCGCACGATTGTGACCTTCAAGGCCCCTGACGGGATGGATGTCCTGCAGTGGCCCCTGGTGGCGGATCTGAGCCACGATCTCTATTTTTCGCCTGAGTCGGGCGGCCTGATGGCCAGTCCCATGGACCAGGACCCGATGCCCCCCTGTGATGTGCGGCCCGATGAACTGGGGGTGGCCCGGACCATGGAGCGGCTCAACGAGCTGGTGCCTCAACTGGCGCCCCGATCTATCCTCAATAAATGGGCCGGTCTTCGAACCTTTGCGCCGGATCAGGTCATGGTTTTGGGGGAAGATTCAGATGTAAAAGGATTTTTCTGGCTTTCCGGCCAGGGAGGGGCGGGGATAGAGACGAGCCCGGCCGTGGGCCGGATAGCGGCGGACCTGATCACGCAAGGGCGCACCGACCTCGTGGACGCAGGGGTCTACTCGCCGGCGAGATTCAGCAGGCGATGACAGTGACGAAGGTGACCCAAGTTGAAACCCAGCAACGAGCAACCAGCAACCAACAACGAGAAACGAGTGCCAACCACCCAGGCTTACCTATACACACTACCAAATCGATGCAAGCGGTGTATACTCAAGGTCAAGGGCCTCTGCTACTGCCTGGTACGTCACCTTCCCCTTGTAGACATTGACCCCTTTTGCCAGGGCTGGATCGTTCTTGATGGCCTCGTGAATCCCCTGGTTCGCCAGTTTCACCAGATAGGGGAGCGTGGCATTCGATAAGGCATAGGTGCTGGTCCGGGGAACAGCGCCCGGAATGTTGGTAACCCCGTAGTGGATGACGCCGTCCACTACGTAGACAGGGTCCGAATGTCGGGTCGGACAGATGGTCTCGCAGCATCCCCCCTGGTCTACGGCCACATCCACAATGACGCTCCCCGGCTCCATCCTTCGAATCATATCCCGCGTCACAAGGCACGGCGCCTTTGCGCCCTTTACCAGGACAGCCCCGATGAGGAGATCCGCCCGTTTGACCGCCTCGGAGATGTTGTGAGGATTGGCACTCAAGGTGGTGAGCCGGCCGTGTAGGACGTGATCCAGATAACGGAGACGTTCAGTATCGATATCCAGCACGATCACGCTGGCGCCCATGCCGAGTGCAATCTGGGCCGCATTGATGCCTACCACGCCTGCGCCCAGGATGGTCACGTCCGCGGGACGGACCCCGGGGACACCTCCCAGGAGCTTTCCCCGGCCGCCATTATTCTTTTCCAGGTATTGTGCGCCCAACTGGACTGCCATACGCCCTGCGACTTCGCTCATAGGGGTGAGCAACGGGAGACTTCTGTCAGCCGTCTCCACGGTTTCATACGCGACGCCGGTCACGCCGCGCGCCATCATTTCGATGGTAAGCGCCTTTTCCGCTGCGAGGTGGAGGTAGGTAAACAGTGTTGACCCCTGCTGCATCAAACGGTACTCGGACGCCTGAGGTTCTTTGACCTTGACAATCAGCTCCGCTGCCCATACGTCTTCGGCCTGCTCAACGATGCGCGCTCCCCCTCGACGATACTCCTCATCAGAAAAACCGCTACCGGCGCCGGCATTGGCCTGTACCAGGACATCATGCCGTAATTCCACAAGATGTCGAACACCCCCCGGCGTAACGGCCACCCTGTATTCGTTATCCTTTATCTCCCTCGGCAAACCGATGATCATGTTTCCCTCCTTGGTAA